>JBAXXD010000070.1:0-21575 GCA_037128135.1 Verrucomicrobiia bacterium | reverse complement strand
GCAAACGCTTCTGCCAAAATTTAGATGTCGGCTTATCTTAAAGAGATGGTATGATTCCGGTCAGGCCGGGAGCCGGAGGGCGGCGTTTTGAAAATACGGATCCGCGTGGAGGCACAGGTGGAGGGATTCGGTGTTGATCCACCGCACGACGTGCGCGAGCTTGTTGGGTTTTCCCAGCCGCTGTTCCGTGTCGCTGGGCGCATCGAGCAGCCATTGCTCATCGAGGGAATTCCCCGGCTTGCCGGGAAAGCAGGCCAGGTAGAGCAGGTCGTGCTCGACAAGGTCGTTGAAAAAATGGGTGCCGAGCGAGACGTCGGGGATGAGCCCTCCGTGCATGGCGACGATTTCGCAGACGGCGAACGCGAGCGCGATCCTTCCCGCGCGCACCGGGATCCCGAGCGAGGGGCTGCTGGTGCCCCAGCGTCCAGGGCCGATGAGGAGAAGGTTGCGCGAGGCCGAGTGCCCTTGCACAAGCTTTTCGATCAGCTTGGCGACCAGGTAGCGGTCGCGCTCCGGCAACGCGGCGTAAACCGCCGTGGGAACATACAGGATATCGTGGATCGGGCTCTCGCGCCCGATCCCGATGATCGCCCCGCGCGCCTCCAGAATCCGGCGCCCGGGAATCGTCAGCGGATCAATCTCGCTGCCGGATTCGTTTTTCTGGATCTGGAACGTCCGGCACTGGAGGAGATGGATCCGGTAGGTGCCGTCCTCAAGAAAATTGATCGCGAATTCGATGTCCACAGGATGCTGGTAGGCGGCCTCCAGAACGGCCAGCATCTCGCGCAAATCCCGTGTGACAGGGGTCTTTTCCAGAAGATTCTGGAAGGTCGCCCATGGGATCCCGCCCGCCGGAAAGTCAATGAAATGGCCCACCGGAAAATCTCCGCAGAGGGGGAGGATGCTCTCGATCGGGAGGGAGACGAGTTTGCGCGCCTGGAGGTCGAGGACATCCATGCGGCGCTGGCAATGGTCGAGCTGTTCGTCGAGCGATGCCTCGGGGCGCCGCAGCGGGGTGTTGAGCGCGACCAGCCGCGTGTAATCGTCGTCGGAACGATCCACGGCGCGCGTCCCCATCCCGAACACGAGGCGGGCGACGCCGGATTCCGGATCGATCTCCGGATCCCAGCGGTAGGGGTTGTAGGAAAGCCCCACGCCGGCCGCCTGCGGAAAAAAATACTTCCCTCGGCGGCGGCCCGAAACGCGCATGATGAGCAGCGCCATCCGCTCCTCGCTGGCGAGGAGGTTGCGGGCCTTCCGGTAGATCAGCGCCTCCGGGTCGAGGACGCTCGCATACACATGGCGGATCGCGTCGAGCAGGGCGGCGAGGCGCTCCTCGCTCGACCCGCCGTTCGTCACGAAGATGCTCTCGTATTTTCCCGAAAACGCATTGCCGTGCGCATCTTCGAGAATCGAACTGGAGCGGACGATAAACGGCAGCTCGCCAAAGTAATCGAGCATGTTTTCGAACTGATGGATGATGTCGTCGGGGAACTCGCCGGCGAGGATGCGCGTGCGGCCCTCCTGCAGCCCTTTCAAAAAACCCGCCGGCTGGTGCTGCTGCTCGCGGATCCACCAGACCCCATTGTGCACCAGGTAGGTCACAAAGACTTCCGCAGCGACAAAAAACGAATCATGCACCTCGAGGCGATCCGCCAGGGCGGGGGCGCTGTCGCGCAGGATCGCGCGCGAGACAAGCATCCCGAGCGCTTTCCCCCCGATCGAGCCCACCCCGATCTGGCGTTTGCGAATTTCAAAAAAATCCTCGAGCTTGAGATGTTTTTGCACCAGCGGGGCGATGCCGGAGCGGTTCACGCGGAAGAACGCCCACACTTTTTTCAGCATCTCCGCCTCGACATCCGGCGCAAGCCGTCCGGCGCGTTTTTCTGCCAGCGCCCGCTCGATTTCTTGCGAGAGCCGTCTCCAGTAACCCGGCGTGGGATCCCGGTGCAGGCGCGGCCACCGCGTGCGGGAGAGGATCCGGGAGAGGATCGCGCTTTCTTCGACCGGAAGAAGCCGCTCGCCATCCTGCACATGCACGGTGTTCATCGCGCCGCGCGAGCGGTATTGGACTTTCAACGGCCGGATGTAGCAGTGCCCGTCCAGCGAGAAAACATCGAGAAAAAACTGGGTCGTGTCGCGGATCGGCTGGAGGGCGGCCTTCGAGTGGGCGTCCCGGATGATGGCAAAATATGTGATCGTCTGCAGGTCGCGGAGGCGCGGGCAGGTGAGGACGAAGAAATTTCCTGCGGCCATGTCGGAATGCCAGGTTTCCGCCAGGTCGCTGAGGGAATCGAAAATATAGACCGCGCCCGGCCCGGTGCTTTCGATGACGCGATGGATGGCACGGACGAACGCCTCGAATCCCCGGGCGGGATCGCAGTGGTGAATGACGAGGCCGGGCTTTTCGTCCAGAAGTGGCGGGTGGGAGGCGAAGCGGAAATAGACCCGCTGGCATCCGTTCTCCTGCGCCGCGAGCTCGTAAGGAATGACGAGACGCCGGTAGTCCTCGATGTCCTCGACGCTCCAGACCAAATTGTCGCCCGGCTCGAGCCCGGCCAGAACTTTGTCCAGGCCAGGCCAGCCGGTCGTGGCAAAATGACCGGGCACCGGCCCGTTCACACCACTCCCTGATCCAGCATCGCGTCGGCAACCTTGGTGAACCCCGCAATGTTCGCCCCCACCACGTAGTTGCCGGGCATCCCGTAGGTCTCGGCCGTCTCGCGGCAATTGCGGTGGATGTTGCGCATGATTTCGTGCAGGCGGGAATCCACCTCCTCGCGGCTCCAGTTCAGGCGCATCGAGTTCTGCGACATTTCGAGGCCCGATGTGGCCACGCCGCCCGCATTCGCCGCCTTGCCGGGGCCGTAAAGGATTTTTGCGGCGAGGAACAGCTCCACGGCCTCGGGCGTCGAGGGCATGTTGGCCCCTTCGGAAATCAGCTGGCAGCCGCCCTCCAGGAGCCGCTTCGCATCGTCGCCGTCAATTTCGTTCTGCGTGGCCGAGGGGAACGCGCAGTCGCACGCGATCGCCCACGGGCTGGCCGCCTCGCGATACTCCGCCTGAAATTTGTCCGCATACTCCCGGATCCGCCCGCGCCGCACGTTTTTCAGATGCTGAACAAACGCCAGCTTCTCGCGGTCAATGCCGGCCGGATCATAAACCGTGCCCTGCGAATCGGAAAAGCTCAGCGGCACCGCGCCGAAGTCGATCAGCTTTTCCGCGGTGTATTGGGCGACATTTCCGGAGCCCGAGATGGCGCAGCGTTTTCCCGCGAGGGATTCCCCGCGTGTGGCCAGCATTTCCTGGGCGAAATAAACCGCGCCGTAGCCGGTCGCCTCCGGGCGGATGAGCGAGCCGCCCCAGTTGAGGCTCTTGCCGGTGAGCACGCCGGTGAACTCGTTGCGCACCCGCTTGTATTGCCCGAAGAGAAACCCGATCTCCCGCGCTCCCACCCCGATGTCCCCGGCCGGCACGTCCGTGTCCGCCCCGATGTGCTTCGCCAGCTCGGTCATGAAACTCTGGCAGAACCGCATCACCTCGGCGTCGGATTTCCCCTTGGGATCAAAATCGGACCCGCCCTTGCCGCCGCCCATCGGCAGCGAGGTCAGCGAGTTTTTGAACACCTGCTCGAACCCGAGAAATTTGAGGATCCCGATATTCACGCTCGGATGAAACCGCAGGCCGCCTTTGTATGGCCCGATCACGCTGCTGAACTGGACCCGGAACCCGCGGTTCACGCGCACCTTCGCATGGTCGTCCACCCACGGAACCCGGAAAATGATCTGGCGCTCCGGCTCGACGACCCGCTCGAGGACGTTCGCTTCCGCATACTCCGGCCGACGCGCCAGAACCGGCTCGAGGGTTTCCAAAACTTCCTGCACGGCCTGCAGAAATTCGGGTTCGCCGGCGTTCCGGCTGCGGACTTGATCAAGGACTTTGGCGCATTGGGAGGAGACGTTTTGCATAATGGAAAAGGGACTACACGCTTGCGAAATGGGACGCAATGCCTTTTTCGCGACCGGTTGGCAGCGGGTCATTCTGCTCGGATGTCATGCTTTCATGCGTTTGAGGAACTCGGCCGGGTGGCGAGCCATTTCCACAACGGCTCGATGCGCGTGCCGGACTTCGTTCCGGGCGGGGGCTCCTCGCCGCAGAGCAGTAGCGGGACGGCTGTCGGGCGCTCCTGATGCGCGCATTCCAGAGCCCGCAACTCGCGATTCCTCGTGGCCGCGTCGGAGAGATCCGCGCAGACTTGAATCAGTCGCTCGCTGCCATCATAGGAAGTGGCGAGAAAATCCACTTCGAAGCCTTCGCGCGTTTTATAGTAGGAAATCTCCCGGCTGGTGCGCGCCAATTCGCATGCCACAATATTCTCGAGCAAATGGCCGCGATCGAGCCCTTCCGCTGGACTGAACGCGGCGGCCAGCGCGTGATCCGCCAGATAGAGTTTGCGGGGATTGACCTGCCGCCGCCGCTCGGAGCGGCTAAAGATCGGGACCGCAAAGATCAGGAAGGCATCCTGCAGGTGATCGAGAAATGCCAGAAGAGTTTCCTTGGATGCCGGGATGCCCCGGGAATGAAAATCGGAGCTGATCTTGCTCACGCTCAACGAACCAGCCGGGTTGCGCAGCAGTTGGCGGACAAATGCACGCAACGCCACGAGATTTCCCACGCCGTGCCGTTCCGCCACATCCCGGAAAAGAACCGCATCCACATACCCCTGCAACAGGCGGACCCGATCCCTTGAGGACGACAGGGAAAGGGCCTCGGGAAATCCCCCCGTCGCCAGGTAGCCGTCAAAAGCCGATACCAACTTGGACCGTTGCCTGGCGCTCACCAGCCTCCCGGGCAATGGAACTTCCCTGTGGTGCAAAAACTCACGAAAACTAAACGGCGCAATCAGAGTTTCCACCGCCCGGCCGCGCATGCTCGTCGCCACCTCGCGGCTCAGCATCCGGGCCGAGGAACCGCTGAGGAAAACCTCCACCATTTCGGAGTCCATCACCCGCCGGGTGAACCGCTCCCAGCCTGGAACGAGCTGGATCTCATCCAGGCAAAAGGTCACGGTCCCGTTCCTGCGGAAATCTGGAAACTGGCGGTAATACTCTTCCAGCACGAGGCCCAGGCGCTCGCTTTGCAGCCCCTCCAGACGTTCATCTTCAAAATTGAAATAGACCAGCCGCTCGCGGGACGTTCCCGCCGCAAGTCGGTCGGCCAGACACTGCAACAGAAACCATGTCTTGCCCGCCCGCCGCATCCCGACCACGGCGTGGGCTTTTCCGGGAATCCTTGGCAAAACCGCCTCGCGACGCGTCATCGCCGGAAACTCCATCGTGAGGGAATCGGCAAGCTTCTCGCGGATGGTAGTCAGAATACGGTCTTCCATAGAAGACTATATCGGCGAAATTAGGTCTCGTGTCAAGACCAAATAAACCCGGATTGAGTGTTTTCACAGGCGTTTTTCTTTTTGTAATTCCTTGATAAAAGACAGCCCTTTTTTGGGAGGTGGCCAAGCATCCAAAGGTTCTCCCGTAGCGACAACAACCCGGCCAAGAAGGTTTCCTTGGTTGTCAAAAATGTGAATGTGGCACTCCATGTGCTTCCCCTTCCCGGAAAAAAGACATGCGACCTGCTCATAAAATTTATTGTGCCCGCCCGCATCGGGCGGATAAAACATGCGTCCGCCACGGGGACAAAATCCCCGGGCGGCCGAACGACCTCGCGAACACAACAACCCAAGCATGCAGACCAAACCGACCCGCCTGACCGGCCCGCCGCCCAAGCAAGGACTCTACGACCCGGCCTTCGAGCACGATGCCTGCGGGGTCGGGTTTCTTGTCAATGTCCGGGGCGAAAAGTCGCATGCGATCGTGTGCGACGCGCTGACGATCCTGCGCAACCTCGACCACCGGGGCGCGGTCGGCAGCGAGCCGAACACCGGCGACGGCGCGGGGATCCTGATCCAAATCCCCGACAAGTTTCTGCGGCGCGCCTGCGGGGAGGCCGGCTTCCGGCTTCCGGAGCCCGGCCATTACGCCGCCGGCCTGATCTTCACTTCCCGGGATCCGGCGGAGGCTGCCGCCGCTCAGGCGACATTCGAAAAGCTGGCGGCCAGCCAGAGCCTCGCCGTGCTCGGATGGCGCGAGCTCCCGACCGACAATACCACGCTGGGACCGACCGCCTGCGCCAGCGAACCCCGCGTCCGTCAGGTCTTCATCGAACGCAAACCGGGCTGCACGGACGTCATGGATTTCGAGCGCCAGCTCTACATCGTCCGCAAACGCGCGTGCAATGCCATCCGCACCGGGGGCATCGACCCGGTCTGGTTCGTGGCCAGCCTCTCGAGCCGGACGATTGTTTATAAGGGCATGCTCATGCCCGAGCAGGTCGACGCGTATTTCCCCGACCTGAAGGATCCGGATCTGGAATCCGCTCTGGCACTCGTCCACTCGCGGTTCTCGACAAACACGTTCCCGAGCTGGGACCGCTCGCATCCATACCGCTACATCGCCCACAACGGCGAGATCAACACCCTGCGCGGAAATATCAACTGGATGCACGCCCGCCAGTCGCGGCTCTCCAGCGGGCTTTTTGGCGACGACCTCGCCGACACGTTTCCGGTCATCGCCGCCGACGGCTCGGACTCCGCGATGTTTGACAACTGCCTCGAGCTGCTCGCGCTTTCCGGCCGCTCGCTCCCGCACGCGATCATGATGATGATCCCGGAACCGTGGGAGCTCCACGAGACGATGCCCGACGACAAGCGGGCGTTCTACGAATTTCATTCGTGCCTGATGGAGCCATGGGACGGCCCGGCCTCGATCGCCTTCACCGACGGCACGGTCATCGGGGCGATCCTCGACCGGAACGGCCTGCGCCCGTCCCGCTATTGGGTGACGAAGGACGGCCTGGTGATCATGGCCTCCGAGACCGGCGTGCTTCCGATCGCCCCCGATCGCGTTCTGGAAAAGGGCCGCCTCCAGCCCGGGCGCATGTTTTTGGTGGACACCAGCAAGGGCCGGATCGTGGACGACGAGGAAATCAAGGCGGGCATCGTCGGCCAGCATCCCTACCGGGAATGGCTCGATGCCAACCACGTCCTGCTTTCGGATCTGCCGCAGCCCCCGCACGAATTTCTGCCCGAGCACGAGACGATCCTCCAGCGCCAGCAGGCGTTCGGGTACACGTTTGAAGACCAGCGGGTGATCCTCGGCCCGATGGCCCGCGACGGCGTGCAGCCGCTCGGCTCGATGGGCACCGACACGCCGCTCGCCGTGCTCTCCGACCGCCCGGTCCTTCTCTACAACTACTTCAAGCAGCTCTTCGCCCAGGTGACCAATCCCCCGATCGATCCGATCCGCGAGGAAATCGTCACCGCGACCGTGACGAGGCTCGGCTCGGAGGGCAACCTCCTCGAGCCGAAGCCCAAGAGCTGCCGGGTCATCATGCTCGACGGGCCGATCCTCAACAACGCGGAGCTCGAGCAGATCCGCCACGTCGAACGCGAAGGGTTCCGCCCGCTCACTCTCCCGATCCTTTTCCCCGCATCCGAAGGAGCGGATGGACTGGGCCCGGCGATGGACAGGCTCTGCGCGGCGGCCGATGTGGCCATCGTCAATGGAAAAAACATCCTCGTTCTCAGCGACCGCGGCGTGGATGAGAAGCACGCCGCGATCCCGGCTCTCCTCGCAGTCGCCGGCCTCCACCACCATCTGATCCGGTGCGGCACCCGCACGAAGGCCAGCCTGATCCTCGAATCCGGCGAGCCCCGCGAGGTCCACCACTTCGCGCTCCTCATCGGCTACGGCGTCAGCGCGATCAACCCGTATCTCGCGTTCGAATCCCTCGACGACATGATCCGCCAGGGGATGCTCCCCGGCATCGACCACAAAACCGCCGTCAAAAATTTTGTCAAAGCCTCCGTGAAGGGCGTGGTGAAGACGATGGCGAAGATGGGGATCTCGACGATCCAGAGCTACCGCGGCGCGCAGATCTTCGAGGCGGTCGGCCTCCACCACACGCTGATCGACAAATATTTTTGTTGGACGCCCTCGCGGGTCGAGGGGGCCGGCCTGCATGAGATCGGGATCGAGCTCATGCGCCGCCACCTGCGGGCCTTCCCCGCGGGCGGCGCCGTCGATTCCACGCTCGATGCGGGCGGAGAATACCAGTGGCGGAAGGACGGCGAGGAGCACCTCTTCAACCCGGAGACGATCCACTCGCTGCAAAAGGCGGTCCGCACCGGAGACTCCGCAGCATATCATAAATATGCCTCGCTCGTGAACGACCAAGACCGGAAGCATTTCACGCTCCGCGGTCTCCTCGAGTTCCGCAAAGGGTGGCCGGTTCCGATCGAGGAGGTCGAGCCGGTCGAGGCGATCCTCCACCGGTTCAAGACCGGCGCGATGAGCTACGGCTCGATCTCGAAGGAAGCCCACGAGGCGCTCGCGATCGCCATGAACCGCATCGGCGGAAAATCCAACACCGGCGAGGGCGGCGAGGATTCCGAACGCTACACCTGGACGAACGAGGCCGGGGATTCCAAAAACTCCGCGATCAAGCAGGTCGCCTCGGGCCGGTTCGGCGTCACCTCGCACTACCTCACGAACGCCCGCGAGATCCAGATCAAGATGTCCCAGGGCGCGAAGCCGGGCGAGGGCGGCGAACTGCCCGGAAAAAAAGTTTATCCCTGGATCGCAAAAACCCGCGGCACCACGCCGGGCGTCGGCCTCATCTCCCCTCCCCCGCACCACGATATCTACTCGATCGAGGATCTCGCCGAGCTCATCCACGACCTGAAAAACGCGAACCGCCGCGCCCGCATCTCGGTGAAGCTCGTCTCGGAAATCGGCGTCGGCACGGTCGCCGCGGGCGTCGCCAAGGCGCACGCGGACGTCGTGCTGATCAGCGGGTTCGACGGCGGCACCGGCGCCTCGCCGCTCTCAAGCATCAAGTATGCCGGCCTGCCCTGGGAGCTCGGCCTCGCCGAAACCCACCAGACGCTCGTCCTCAACAACCTCCGCAGCCGGATCGCCGTCGAGGCCGACGGACAGCTCAAAACCGGGCGCGATGTCGCGATCGCCGCGCTCCTCGGCGCCGAGGAATTCGGGTTCGCCACCGCCCCGCTCGTCACGCTCGGATGCGTCATGATGCGGGTCTGCCACAAAAATACCTGCCCGGTCGGCGTCGCCACCCAAGATCCCGAATTAAGAAAAAATTTCACCGGCGACCCGGCGCACACGGTCGCCTTCATGCGGTTCGTCGCGCAGGAGATGCGCGAGATCATGGCCCGGCTCGGCTTCCGCACGGTCCGGGAGATGATCGGGCGCACGGACAAGCTCGAGCCGCGCCGGGCGGTCGATCACTGGAAGGCGAAAGGCATCGATCTCTCGCCGATCCTCTACCAGCCGCCGGTCGGCCCCGCAGTCGGACGCTTCTGCGAGATGGAGCAGGATCACGGGCTCGACAAGTCGCTCGACATGACTGTCCTCCTCGACCTCTGCACTCCCGCCATCGAGCGCGGAGAAAAAGTCCGCGCCACCGTGCCGGTCAGAAATGTCCACCGCGTCGTGGGCACGATCGTCGGCAGCGAGGTCACCCGCAAATATGGTGCGGACGGCCTGCCGGATGAAACCATCCACCTCCACTTCCAAGGCAGCTCGGGCCAAAGCTTCGGGGCTTTTGTTCCTTCGGGAATGACCCTCGAGCTCGAGGGCGACACGAACGATTACCTCGGCAAGGGTCTCAGCGGCGGGCGCATCATCCTCTACCCTCCGGCCGGCTCGACGTTCCCGGCCGAGGACAACATCATCGCGGGCAACGTCGCCCTCTACGGTGCCACCCAGGGCGAGGTCTTCATCCGCGGCATGGCGGGCGAGCGCTTCGGCGTCCGCAACTCGGGCGTCCACGCGGTCGTCGAAGCCGTGGGCGACCACGGCTGCGAATACATGACCGGCGGACGCGTCGTCGTGCTCGGAACAACCGGACGGAATTTCGCGGCGGGCATGTCCGGCGGCGTCGCCTATATTCTGGATGAGGCCGGCGACTTCGGAGAAAAACGCTGCAACATGGCGATGGTCGGCCTCGAAAAAATCGAGGGCACGGCCGAGGCGGAGGACCTCCGCAGGTTCATCGGCCGCCACGCGGAGCTCACCGGAAGCCCGCGCGCCCGCGCTGTCCTCGCCGACTGGGACGCCTCGCTTGCGAAGTTCGTCAAGGTGATGCCGAAAGATTACAAGCGCGTCCTCGAGGCGATCGCCCGGGCGGAGGCGGACGGGCTCACCGGCGACGAGGCCGTCAACGCGGCCTTTGAAGCCAATTCGCGCGACACGTCGCGTGTGGGAGGAAACTGATTATGGGAAAACCGACCGGATTTATCGAATGCCTTCGCGAGGTTCCGTCCGATGCGCCGCCCACCGCGCGCGTCGCAAACTGGAACGAGTTCCACCTGCACATGTCGGAGGAAAACCTCCGCGCCCAGGGCTCCCGCTGCATGGATTGCGGGATCCCGTTCTGCCATGCCGGCAGGCTCCTCAGCGGGATGGCCAGCGGCTGCCCGGTCAACAACCTCATCCCCGAGTGGAACGACCTCGTCTATTCCGGCCTCTGGCGCGAGGCGCTCGACCGGCTCCACAAGACAAACAACTTCCCGGAATTCACCGGCCGCGTCTGCCCGGCCCCCTGCGAAGGCTCGTGCACGCTCGGGATCATCCGCCCGCCGGTGGCGATCAAAACGATCGAGTGCGCGATCGTGGACAAGGGCTGGGAGGAGGGCTGGATCATGCCGTCCCCGCCGGATGTCCGCACCGGAAAAAAAGTGGCGGTCGTCGGCTCGGGTCCGGCCGGGCTCGCCTGCGCGGCCCAGTTGAACAAGGCCGGACACACGGTGACTGTCTTCGAGCGGGCCGACCGGATCGGCGGGCTCCTCCTCTACGGGATCCCCAACATGAAGCTCGACAAACGCGGGGTCGTCGAACGCCGCGTGCGCCTGATGGAGGCCGAGGGGATCACGTTCAAGACGCGCGTCGAGGTCGGAAAAAATCTCGCGGCCGAGCGGCTCCTCGCGGATTTCGATGCCACCGTCCTCTGCACCGGCGCGACGAAACCGCGCGATCTCCCGATCCCCGGACGCGGGATTCCCGGCGTCCATTTCGCGATGGAGTTCCTCACGGAAAACACGCGCTTCCTTCTCGATCACGGCGCGCCGGGCACCGCCCGCCCGCCGGTTGACGCGGCGGGCAAGCATGTCGTCGTCATCGGCGGCGGCGATACCGGCACCGACTGCGTGGGCACCTCGCTCCGCCACGGCTGCGCGTCGGTCACGCAGTTGGAAATCCTTCCCATGCCGCCGCTCGAACGCGCCCCGGACAACCCCTGGCCGGAGTGGCCGAAAGTTTACAAGATGGACTACGGCCAGGAGGAGGCCGCGGCGATTCAGGGCCGGGATCCGCGCCAATACGAGGTCACCGCGAAGCGCTTCCTCGCCGGCGCCGACGGCAGGCTCGAAGCGGTCGAGATCACCGATGTCCGCTGGGAAAAAGACGCCCAGGGCCGGTTCGTTCCGCGCGAAATCGAGGGTACCCTGCGCGTCATCCCCGCCCAGCTCGTCCTCCTCGCGATGGGCTTTCTCGGGCCGGACGATCATCTGCTGGAGACCCTCAAAATCGCGCGCGACCCGCGCAGCAATGCCGGTGCCGAACACGAAAAATTCGCGACGAACCTCCCGAACGTCTTCGCGGCCGGCGACTGCCGCCGCGGGCAGTCGCTTGTCGTCTGGGCGATCAACGAGGGCCGCGGCGCCGCCCGCGAAGTGGACCGCTTCCTCATGGGCGCGACCCGGTTGCCCTGACCGGTTCCACCACGAAAAATAAAAACCCGGAAAAACTGCTTGCCAGCGCGGGATCCGGGTGGTCTTCTTGATCCCCTTTCCGCCGGGTTGGCGGATTCCTTTTTACTATGGCGAAAGAAATTGTTGGAAAGATCAAGTTGCAGATTCCTGCGGGTCAGGCGAACCCGGCCCCTCCGGTGGGCCCGGCGCTCGGCCAGCAGGGCGTGAACATCATGGCGTTCTGCAAAGAATTCAATGCGGCGACACAAAAGCAGGCGGGCGACATCCTTCCGGTGGTCATCACCGTTTACAAGGACAAGAGCTTTTCGTTCATCACGAAATCCCCTCCGGCGGCAATCCTTTTGAAAAAGGCGGCCGGCCTGGCCTCCGGCTCGAAAGAACCGAACAAGACGAAAGTCGGCAAGCTGACGAAGAAGCAGGTGATGGACATCGTCAAGATCAAGATGAAGGACATGAACGCGCGCGACGAAGAGGCCGCGTTCCGCACCCTCTGCGGCACCGCCCGCCAGATGGGGCTCGAGGTCGGCGAATAAACTTCAGAGGATCCGGCCGACGAAGGACTCGCGGTCGAAGGGGGCGAAGTCTCCGGGCTTTTCCCCGGTGCCGATGAAGCGGGTCGGGATTCCAAGCTCGTGCTGGATCGCGACCGCAGCGCCTCCCTTTCCGCTGCCGTCGAGCTTGGTGACGAGAATTCCGGTGAGGCCGATCGTCCGGTGGAATTCCTTCGCCTGGACGAGGGCGTTCGATCCGGTGGTGGCATCCACGACGAGCCATTTTTCATGCGGGGCGTCCGCGTCATGTTTAGAAAGCGTGCGGGAGACTTTTGCGAGCTCCTGCATGAGGTTGTTTTTTGTGTGGAGGCGTCCGGCGGTGTCGCAGATGAGGAACTCGATATTCCGCTTGTGCGCGCTCGTCCAGGCATCGTAGCAGAGGGCCGCGGAGTCGCCATGGTAATGGCTTTTGAGAACCTCGATGCCGAGGCGCTCGCCCCAGGTGCCGAGCTGTTCGATCGCGGCGGCCCGGAAGGTGTCGGCCGCCACCAGCAGGCAGGTGTGGCGGTTGGCCTTGAGCCAGTGGGCCAGCTTTGCGGAGGACGTGGTCTTGCCGGTGCCGTTCACGCCGACGACAAGGATCGCCTTCGGCTTCGAGGCCAGCGGACGAAGCGGGGGAACCGTGCGGGGCAGGACGTTGAGAATCTCCTCGCGGGCCACTCTGGAGGCCGTCTCGCCGGTCACCGCCCCCCCCCGCGCACGCAATGACTCCAGGATCTTCAGGGACATCGGAACTCCGAGATCCGCGCGGATCAGCGCCTCCTCCAGCTCGTCCCAGTCCACCGGACGGGACGCAAACTTCGCGACAAACGACTTGAGAAATCCGATCGCCATCGCTCAGGGATTGCGGGCGGCGCGACGGATGTTGTCGAGTACCCCGTTGACGAATTTTCCGGATTCCGCCGTGCTAAATTTCTTGGCGATTTCGATCGCCTCGTTGATCGCGACGGCGGGCGGGATGTCGTCGCAAAACAGGACCTCCTGGCAGCCGATGCGCAGGATGTTTCGGTCCACCGCCGAGAGCCGCGAGAACTCGTAGTTCCGCGCGTGCCGGCGGATCACCTCATCAATCTCCGCGCGGTGCGACATCCACCCTTTGAGGAGGACCTCGCAGAACCTGCGCGCGCTCGGGCTGAGCCCGCGGAGCTGGTAAAATTCTTCGAGCAGCGCGTCGCTCTCGTCCCCCTGCAGCTCGCGCTGGTAGAGATATTGGATCGCGGCCTCGCGGGCATCCCGTCGGACTCCCATGGGATTACTTGATGTCGCGGAGCACGCGGGCCGCCGCCACCGCCGCGCGCGCCGCCTCCACTCCCCGGTTGAGTTCCTGTTCCAGGCACCTCGCCCGCGCCTGCTCTTCATTTTCGAGGAGCAGCACCCCGTGGATCACGGGGATCCGGTTCGTGAGGGAGATGGACAGGAGGGCGTCGGTCACGCATTGGGCCACCAGCGAGGCATGGGCGGTCTCGCCCTGGATGAGGACGCCCAGGGCGATGATCGCCTGATAGCGCTCCAGCTCGGCAAGCGTCTGAACCAACAGCGGAATTTCAAACGAGCCCGGCGCCGAGACGAGGCTGACCGCCGCGCCGGGCTCGAGGATGTTCAGCTCGCGATAGGCGTTGTCCACAAGCGACTGCGTGTATTGCGCGTTATACTGGCTCGCAACAATCGCAAACGAAAGCGTCGCCTTCGCGGCAAGCCTCGGGCGCATCGGAACGGATTTCGGCATGGAACGATGTTGGCCGATTTCCGGGCGCAAGCAACAATAACCTCAATACTTCATTCCCCACACCCGTAAAAATTCCTGTCATTTCCTCTGTGCTCCCGGTTCCCTCTGTGGCAAAATTCCCGCCCATGATCGAACGCTACAGCCTGCCCGAAATGCGGTCCCTCTGGACCGAGCAACGCAAACTCGAAATCTGGCTCGAGATCGAAATCCTCGCCTGCGAGGCGATGTCCGGGCTCGGCACGATCCCGCGCGAGGACGCCGGGGAGATCCGGGCCAAGGGCGCCTTCGACCTCGCGAGTGTCAAAGAGATCGAAAGGCGGACGAACCACGATGTGATCGCGTTCCTCGAGGACGTCGCGTCGCGGGTCGGGCCCGCCGCGCGCTGGATCCACCAGGGGCTCACGTCCTCCGACCTCCTCGACACAACGCTCGCCGTCCAGATGGTGGCATCCTGCGACATCCTCGACCGCGACATCCTCGCCCTCCGCGAAGCGGTGGCCACACGGGCGATCGAACACAAATTCACGCCGATGATCGGACGCAGCCACGGGATCCATGCCGAACCGATCACGTTCGGACTCAAACTCGCGCTGATGTATGACGAGTTTTCGCGGGCGCTCGAGCGCCTGCGGCAGATGCGCGAGCGGATCCGCGTGGGCAAGATCAGCGGGGCGGTCGGCACCCACGCCCACCTCGACCCGCGCGTCGAGAAATCAGTCTGCGAGCGCCTCGGCCTGCAGCCGGCCGCGCTTTCGACCCAGATCCTCCAGCGCGACCGCCACGCCGAGTTCCTGACGACGCTCGCGCTCATCGCGTCGAGCATCGATCGGTGGGCGACCGAGTTCCGCCACCTCCAGCGCACTGAGGTTCTCGAGGTCGAGGAGTATTTCAGCGCGGGGCAGAAGGGCAGCTCCGCGATGCCGCACAAGCGGAACCCGATCACCGGCGAGCGCCTCAGCGGGCTCGCCCGCGTGATCCGCGGCAACGCGATGGTCGCGCTCGAAAACGTCGCCCTCTGGCACGAACGCGACATCAGCCACAGCTCGGCGGAGCGGATCATCCTCCCCGACAGTTGCACTCTCGTGGATTACATGCTCGTGACCCTCACGAAACTTGTCGCAAACCTGCTCGTCTATCCCGAAAACATGAAGCGCAACATGGAGATCACCGGCGGCCTCTACGCCAGCCAGGCCGCCCTGCTGATGCTCACCGAGCGCGGCATGGAGCGGAAGGATGCCTACGAGGCGGTCCAACGCGCGGCCATGAAAACCTGGAAGGATGGCGGCGGGCTCGCCAAAAACCTCGCCGCCGAGCCGGACGTCGCGAAACACCTCACGGCCGCCGACATCGAGCACGCCTGCGCGCCCGAACGCCACTTCCGTTTCGTCGAGGAAAAATTTCGCGCCGTCGGAATCGCAGGCTGAGCGCGCATCCGGGCTACTTCCGGTAAATCGCACGCAGGGGATGCTCGTCGAGGACGTTGGCGCGGATCCCGCCGAACTTGTCCGGGTCGTAAAGCTGGATGCCGACGTAATAGTAGATCGGCGCGACCGGGACGGCGGTTTTTACGAGCAGATCCTCGGCCTGGCGCAGGATGCCGGCGCGCCGGGCGGGGTCGAGCTCGCGGGCGGCCCCGGCAATGTGCGCGTCGTATTCCGCGCTGCTCCAGCCGGTCCGGTTGTTGCCCCCGCCGGTGAGGAACATGTCGAGGAACGTGTTGGGATCCGGGTAGTCGCCGACCCAGCTCGATCGCGCGATGTCGTAGTCGAGAAGCGAGAGCGAGTTGAGATAGACCTTCCACTCCTGGCGGACGAGGTTGACATTCACGCCAAGCGTCTCGCGCCACATGCTCTGGAGCTCGACGGCGACCGCCTCGTTGAGCTCGCTCTTGCTGTAGAGGTAGTTGACGAGGGGAAACCCCTTGCCTTGCGGGTGGCCCGCATCGGCCATCAGTTGCCTGGCGGCGGCCGGATCGAAGGCGAGCCCGTCGGTCCCCGCATATCCGGAAATGCCGGGCGGCACGAACCCCGGCGCGGGAAGCTCGCCCGCCCGCGTGATCTTTTCGACGATCCGCTTTTTGTCCACAGCGAGGGAAAACGCGCGGCGGACGCGCTCGTCTTGGAACGGCCCCCGCGCGCAATTGTAGCGCAGAAAATAGATCCCGAGGAATGGCGCCGCGTGGAACCACGGCCGTCCCTTCATTTCATCGAGCAGCGCGGGCGGCGCAAGGCCCTTGTCCATCACAAGGTCGGCAAGCCCGCTCGCAAAAAAGTTGAACGCGACGTTGGCGTCCGAGATCGGCAGGACGTCCACGGATTCGAGCGCAACACGCCCGCGGCCCCAGTAGTGCGGGTTTTTTTTCAGGCGGATCCTGTCGTTGATCCGCCAGGATTCGAGAGTGAACGCGCCGTTGCTGATCATGTGCTCCGGCTTCACCCAATCGTCGCCGACCCGCTCGATGAGGTCGGTGCGCACCGGGTGGAGCGTCGGGAACGCGCACAGTTCAAGGAAATAAGGCGTCGGATTTTCCAGCTCGACGACGAGCGTCCGCGCATCGGGCGCCTTCGCCCCGACCTCGGAAAATCCCGCGGCCCTGCCCTCGGCGAAGGCCTGCGCGTTTTTGATCGGGAAGAGCTGGTAGCTGTATTGCGCGCCGGTCGCGGGCGTCAGCGTCCGTTTCCACGACGCCAGAAAATCGCCCGCGGTCACCGGACGTCCGTCGCTCCACTTCGCATCCGCGCGGATCCGGAACGTGTAGGTCCGCCCGTCGGGCGAAATCTCCCACGACTCCGCGACTCCCGGCACCGCGCGCCCGTCCTCGTCGTAGGCGCAGAGCCCCTCGAACAGGGCGTTCACGATCCGCCCCTCCGGCTGGCCGGTGATGATCGCGGGATCGAGCGTCTCCGGCTCGGCCCCGTTGATGAAAACCAGATCCGCACGACGCGGCCGCGCGTCGCAGGCGGCCAGAATCGCCAGGCAGACAAGGACGATCGCACGCAGGGTCATCCCCGTATCAAAGCAAGATTCCTCGCCCCTGCAATGCTGGAACGCCGATAAGATACTTTGCAGATCCATGAAATCCCTGCAGCCAGTGCGGAAAAAAGTTGACATGATGTTTTTGCATGATATCGTGCATACATGGCTGTTAACATTACCTCTTTGACTGAACGCGGCCAAGTTTCCGTCCCGTCTGACATCCGTCGAGCGGCGCACCTTCGACCCGGGCAGACCTTGCGCTGGGAAATGGTGTCCAAACAGGAGTTTCGTGTTTACGTCACCTCCGAAAAAGAACCGAAAGGGATTTTTGCCGCACTGGGCTTTGCCAAAGCTTGGAATCCGGCGCGGCGATCCACAAATGAAATCATGGCCGAACTGCGGGCGGGAGAAAACGTCTGATGGCTTGGGTGGTTGACAGTTGCGTGCTTCTTGATTTGGCCCTGCACGACCCGGAATGGGGACTGTCTGCGGCTCAATCTTTGCACCAATTGGCAAAGGACGGCTTGATTGTGTGTCCCGTATCCGTGGTCGAAATCGCCCCGCAATTTGACGGAAAGGCAGAAAACGTCCGCAGGTTCCTCGCGATTGCCGGAATCCAATCCGTTTCTTCATGGATCGAGGCGGACACCAGCTCGGCAGCCGAAGCGTGGAGCCGGTATGTGACGGCTCGCCGCCACCGAGGCGGAAAAATTCCCAAGCGCCCGGTGGCCGATCTCCTCATCGGAGGCTTTGCCGAACGCCATGACGGCCTGGTCACCCGGAATCCAGACGACTTCACGCCGTGGTTCCCAACCCTACAGCTGAAAGTGCCCGATAAGCTCGCAGGGAAGTGAAATCCCTTGCATGGCAAACGAAAACAAAATGGGAATGCACCATTCCACAGAAAGAACCCACAATATGAAAACGATATTTTCACCGGCAGCCATGCTGATCGGCCTGCTTTTTTCCGGTTGCGCGTCCCGTCCGCCGCTCGCCACCGTCGCCTCGGTGGACGTGGCCCGGTATTCCGGAAAATGGTATGAAATCGCAAAATACCCGAATTTTTTCCAGCGGAACTGCGTTGGCCGGACGACGGCGGAATATTCGGCGAACCCGGACGGCTCGATCCGCGTGGTGAACCGGAGTTCCGGACAAAACGGGAAGGAGCTGCACGTCGAGGGCCGGGCCACCGTGGTTCCCGGATCGGCGAATACGAAGCTGCGCGTGAGCTTCGGCGGGCCGTTCGCCGGAGCGTATTGGATCATCGGCCTCGACGAAAAAAATTATTCGTGGGCGGTCGTTGGCCATCCCTCGCGGCAATTCCTCTGGATCCTCGCCCGGCGGCCCGAGCTGCCGGACGCGACCTACAGGGAAATCCTGAAGCTCGTCGCGGAAAAAGGTTACGCGACCGGCCGCCTCGAGAAAGATCCCACGGGCCCGCCATGATCGGGCTTGCCCTGCTTTTGGGGATCGCGGCCGCGGGATACGGACTGGCGCAGCGGTTTCGGCTGCCGGTGATCCCGCTGTTGCTCGTGCTCGGATTCGTGATGTCGCTGACCGGGCTGTCTCCGGGGCGCGAGGCATCGCGGTTCATTTTGGATTTCGGCCTTGCGTTCCTGGTCTTCACGGCGGGCATCGAGCTGAACCCCCGGCGGTTCCTGCGCCAGGCGCGGCCTGTGCTCTGGGTCGCCCTCGGGCATTTTGTTCTCGTCGGGCCGGCGGCGTTCGGGGTGGCGCAGTGGATGGGATTCGGCACGGTTCCGGCCCTCTACATGGCGTTCGCCGCGTCGGCGGGCTCGACGCTTGTCGTGGTGCGCCAGTTGAAATCCCGGCAGCAGATGTTCGAGCCCTTCGGACGTCTGGTGACCGGCGTGCTGCTTGTCCAGGACACGCTTCTCATCCTGGCGATCGTGGTGCTCGGGCATCTGGGCGAGGGGCCGGACGCCATGATCCGGGCCTCCGCGGGCCTGCTCGCGCTCGGCGTGGCGGCGTTCGTCCTGCACTGGCGCGTGTTCCCGTGGATCGAGCGGGTGCTCCGCCCGGACGAGGAGACCCTGCTGATGATCTCGCTGGGCCTGCTGTTCGCCTTCCTTGCGGCCTCGGATGCGCTCGGGATCCCGCTGATCACCGGGGCGTTTCTCGCGGGCTTCGTGCTCTCGGTCTTCCCGATCAATGGCCTCGTGCGCGGGCTTCTGGGATCTTTGGCGGAGTTTTTCCAGGCGATCTTCTTTGCGGCGCTCGGCGCGCTCGTGGTCTTCTCCTCGCCGTGGATTGCGCTGCAGGCGCTGGGGTTTTCCGTGCTCGTGCTGGTCGTCACCCCGGCGGTGGTGACCGTGCTGGCCGAGTGGCAGGGGCTCTCCTCGCGCAACGCGATCGAGAGCGGGCTCCTGCTCGCGCAGACCAGCGAGCTCTCGCTCGTGCTCGGGCTCGTCGGCGTGACGGGCGGGCACCTCGGGCTCGAGGGTTTTTCCGTCATCGCCCTGACCTGCGCGACCACCATGCTCCTCTCTCCCTTTCTCGCCACCGACCGGGTCACATGGAAGCTTTTGCACTGGCATCCGGGTCGCCAGTCCAGCGACGGGTTCTTCGGATTCGAAAACCACGCGATCCTCATCGGGCTCGGAAGCTCCGGCATGTGGATCGTCAAGGAGCTCAAGGATGCCGGCCATCACGTGCTCGTGATCGACGACGACGCCAGCGTCATCGCCGGGTGCGAGCGCAACCGGATCCCCTGCCTGCGCGGGGACGGAAGCGATCCCCGGATCCTCCAGCGCGCCGGCGCGAAAGAGGCCCGGCTCATCGTGGCCGCGCTTCCGCGCGCGGCCGACGTGGTGAAGATCGCGCGCTTCGCCGGCAAGGTTCCGGTCGTCGCGAGGATCTTCGATGCCGGGGACGCCCGCGCGGTCGAGGAAGCCGGCGGGTTCCCGGTCCTCAGCTCCGAGGCCGCCCTCGAAAAATTCCTCGAGTGGTTCGACAAAAGCCACCCGCAGCCGTCAAGGCCGGGTGAGCCGGAAACCGTTCCCGTTATTTCCGGCGCTGCGCCATAGGAAAACCGTTTCCGGGATCAGCGGGTTGAAGGCGGAAACGTGCGCTGGCCCTGCGGGCCGCCGAGTCGGCGAAGGAGTTGTTGCGCTTACGGGTGTCCGGGCGAAGCACCGGGGAATGCTTGTTGTAGCGGCAGTCTGTGACCGCCGCATTTTTGTGCGCGAGCAGAAGCGATTTTATGTTTTTTTCGACGCAACTTTCACGTCGATCACTCCAAACTCTCCATCCGTCGGCATCACAAAAAGGCATCGCCCCTTGCTCCGGGCTTCCCACACGGCACCAACCGCACGCTTTTCTTCGGCGTCCTCCCACAGGTGTTTGCCTTTGTATTCCACGGCCATGATCCGGCCATCGGTGAGATGGCAGATGAAATCGGGGAAGAACCACTGCTTGGAAGTTTGAAGGCGGAATGAGCTGCTCTTCTGGGACAGGTTGCGCACCCACCAGCGCACAGCGGGAAGCGCATCGAGGTAACAGGCACATTGGAATTCCTCCGTCAGCTTGCCGTCGGATTTCTTCTCGCGGAGCTCGCCGGGCTTCTGTCCGAAGTAGTGTTTTTTAAACTGGTGTCCGCCCTCGTAAAGCCAGCTCGGCTCATAGCTGGTTGTTTTGAAGTTCAGCGCACGCGCATCGCTCACCGAGAGAGAGGATTCCGGGAGAAGCCAGTTTTTGAATGCGAACTCACGCTCGCGGATGCGATGGGTTTGGATGAGTTCCTCGACCTCATCACGCAGGCGGAAACGATCCAGGGCAATGGTGTCAAGATCGAGTGGCGTAGAAGCGGCATCTTGCCGCTTGGCAAGCGGCGGGACGCCGCTTCTACATCCGTGCTGTGCCATGAGTCCGCGAACAACTTTCCGAAGGAACGCGGCGGACTCGCCCATCGGGATATCCTCGTGCGGGATGCGGGCGTCGATCCATGCCACCAGGGATTCGAGCGACCAATGGCTGTCGCCGCCGAGCTGGAGCGTCTGCTGATGGAGCGTGGAGATGAAATCCTCGGTCTCATCGCGGGCGACGGTCACCCCTTCGACTGTGCCCTTGGCTCCGACATCGATCACCCCCAGAGAACCGGTCGGGCGTTGGAGCGGATTGTAATGAGCGGGCAGCGTCGCGTCCTTTGCGCTCAGTTTCCACGGCTGTTCGAGGAGGAAAGTGCTCTCAAATTCAAACAACTCGCCGTCCTCGTTCACGCAGAGAAGCGGAACGATGAAATCGAGTTGCTGCTCGTATCCGCTCGCGATGCGGGCCGCACCGGTTCCGCCCATGGCCTTCTCGCTCTCGATCACCTTCTGCACGGCCTGACGGATCTTGATTTTGGCCTCGGGCGTTTTCGCGACGCTCTCGGCCATTTCAGTTTCCTCCTTTGTCAGCGGCACGAAGACCGTGATCTCGCCTTTCTCCACATTGATCCGGACTTTTCCTG
>JBAXXD010000069.1:0-21989 GCA_037128135.1 Verrucomicrobiia bacterium | reverse complement strand
GAACTTTGGAAACGGAAGCTGGAAACGATCAAAGTTGCACAGGTGTCAGCGCCCGTTACCTCCACGGGATCCTCTGCACAACCGAAAAGCACTGACGTTCCCTCACCGTTATCAGAAATCGCTGTATTACAGACCAAATCCGGCCAGACCTTCAAAAAAGTCACAATTACACGTTTTGATGGAGACAAAGCGATTATTAACTACGCCGATGGCATAGGACGAGTGTCCCTTTCTGATTTTGGCGACTTGTCCGCCTTGCCTCAAGATGTGAAACTGGCTATCGAGAAAGCTACCGCTGTTGTAAATGAGTCCAAGAACAAAGCGGAAGCCGAACGAATCGCAAAAGAGGAGAAAGAGCGGACAGCAAAAGAAGTCGAGGAACAACGCCTGGCCAAACTGGAACAGGAGGGCAAGAGCACCTCGGTCGAATCACGCAGTAATAATTGTGATAAGGCCGCAGAAGATAAAATAGACGCGTATATGGCATCAATCGATCGCAAATATGGGAAAGATGTTGAGTCTGGATTTGCGCAGATGGACAAGGATGCTGAGGGTGGTAATGTTGAAGCACTGTTTTTAATGGGGTCTAGTTGCTCTGACAATGCTCAAGATGAAGATAAATACGCGAAAGATATGAGGTCGCAGGTAATGAATGTTGCAGTTGATATGTTAAAAAAAGCTGCCGACCAAGGGCATACCCCGTCTCAATATCGATTAGCGAACATATACCTCTTACGCCCTTTTGACTGGGGTATTCCATATGATAAAGCGGAGGGAATTAAATGGTTGCAAAAGGCTGCTTCGCAGGGCAGTGAGAGAGCGCAAAGGGAACTTCGCGAATATGGCTTTACCCAGGACAGTTCAAAATCAAGCTCAGCGACACGAACCTCTCAGGAAACTGAGAATGACGAAGACAGCCTGATCGACTCTCAAGCATTCACCGATTGTGTCGAGCATTACTACGGATCGACTGCGCGTGGTATGACTGCAGCTAAGTTAAACAAGCTACCGATGGTCTTAAGGTTGGCACAGAGCGGCAACGCGGACGCACAATACGTCGCGTTCATACACACCACTATTGGCATAGGTTTTAAGAGAGATCCATCGCAGGGGTTTCTCTGGTTGAAGAAATCTGCCGCTGGGGGCAACGCGGAAGCGCAGTTCACACTCGCCCTTTTCCACCTCGCCGGTGCAAATTCTGGTGTCAAAAATGACCCTGCCGCTGCACGCCGATGGGCAGCCAGGGCTGCGGCCCAAGGCAATAAAGATGCCCAGTCTATTGTCCAAGACCTCGATAATAAAGAACGTAGCGAGGATGCTCCCCGAACAGCGCAACCTAGAATGCCAACAGATGAGAGTTCTGCTAGTCCAGCACAGCGTAATAAGACGACCGTTAATTCCGGAGAGGCCATAAGTTCTTACCGGCGCGAGCAGCTTCGCAAACTGAACTCTCCCGAGTATCGCAAACATCTAATCGAAGAGGCGACGAGGAGTGCTCGGGGGAACCCAGCGACTGCCTTAATGTCTGAAAAATCAATTGAGAATATGGTGGACAAATCGATCGCAGATACAAATCGAATGGCGCAATTGATGACCGACGAAGAAATTCAGCGCCAAGGCGGGTTCTGAGAATACTCTGATGAACCGCAGCCGAAATCATCCCATGCCCTCTGGGCGCATCCCGATCCAGAAAGCCGGGCCGATGCCGCCGGTCATACACCGTGGCGTCCCCATCTTCAAAAACCAACCCCTGCCAGATCTGCCGATGCCGAAAACAGTCGTTGCCGGGCGCGTGTATCTTGTCATCGATGAAACGTCCATCTGCCTTTGGATTTTGTCGAAGAACACGATCGATTGGCTGGGTTCTCAGATTGGAAAGTGGCAGAAACAGGACCCGAGCGAGGAAAACAAGAGGCAACTGCTTGGAATAGTTGACGCAGTCGAGCAGCGGATCAAGCAGATGACCGATGATTCGCGAGAAGAATTCCGGAGGATGGTGATTGACGAGATCATCATCCCCTACATCAACCACCTGCTTCACGGGGAAGGGAAGGTTGTGAGCTTTACCCCTGATATTGATGGACTCTCTGCAGACATCGTCCTGAAATCACTGAAGAGCTTTGGACGGGCAACAATACATGTCCCGCAACTCCGTTTTCTGCGCAGCAACAAGGCTGGCAGGGAGCTTGCCAAGAAGTGGCATTCCCCGACTGTGGAATCAACAGGCGAGAATGGATTGTGCCGTTTGCGTATCTCGAAATGGATTTGTCAGGAAAATACCAACGATTGCTTTGGGCTCGCCGGAAAGCTTCCTGCGTCATTCGATATCCCGCTGCCCTCACAAGCCTCGTTGGCACGTGTCTGCTTCATGCGATTTCAACGAATCGAGGCTGAGGACATTGGGGGTGGAGGGAAAATAGTCTCCAGTCCAGAGTAAATCGCATGGGGCTTATCAGCTTGCGGCATGGATCATAACCGGGAGGCATACTGCTTGCACTCCATTGGGGGGGCAATCCGAATGGAATGAATTTGCCTGCTGGTCTTTTGTGTAATGTGAGCGTTGCCCTTGACTCCTCATCAGGGCGGTAATTGCGCAGAATGGCACCTGCTAGGCCTTCGATTGCTGTGATGCAATGGTGTTGCGCCATTCACCACAACCCATCTGGGCTACATTTTCACCCGTGTTGAATTTCCTGAATCGCCCTCACATGCTGAAGATGCCTGAATTCTACCATGCCAACGGATCAGTGCGGAGCGAACGGATTGAACGGAGCGTCAATTTAAGCCAACCTCTGGACGCAGCGAAAGGCCTCGCCAACCCTGGCAAGCGCGGGACTTTTCTCCTTGATCAGAAGGAACCAACAAATCGTTCCTCATACCAATACCCCAGCGTGACATGGTCTCGTTGGTGAATTTTTCCTTAAAGACCCTTCGGCGTAATGCGGGCATGTTGTTGGTCTGGCAGAACCCCCAGTAACCCTGGTAGGCATCTGGAGCAGCAAGAATCGCACCGGGTTTTGGTTGAATAGCCTGTTCGGCGAATAATTTGTGAGACAAGGTTGCGAACGGTTCGACGATTTTACCATCGATATATCTCTTTGCACCAAAATCACCGCTGAAGAAAGTCGTATCGGCAGCAAGTAACTCACAGGCTAAATCCACGATCTTGCTGGCAAAAGGACGCATAGCCAAAATATGGTCGCATCCGGGTCGCGACAGCGAGTTGGCTTTTCGAGTGAGCAGAGCCTTTGTGAAGAATTCGAGTTTCCCGACAGTGGTTGGTCTAAAAGCATCCACGGCGTAATCATGCACATACCAGGTGTTATCTATGCCATGATGAATTAATCGGAACTCCCTGTTCAGGCTGGCAGCGACTGTTTCAAGGTTTGCGACTTTACCGGGTAAGATAAGAGGGCCGTAGGTGCTCTCCGTCTCATCTGAAGGCCATTGATCGTCACTGATTACGCATGGACGTGTTTTGGGGCTTTCGCACCATTTGGCGAAGAGGGTGTCAGATTGGGGAGGTGATGCGTCTATTGGACGTAGGATGGCAAGAAGACGCTCGGCACGACACCATTCGCTTCGCAGTATCGATTTGCGTTCTTCGTCTTTCCTATACTGAACTTCACGCGCAGTTAGGCCGTTGGCCCAATCTAAGTAGCTCATTGATTTATCCTTTCCTTGAGGAATTGGAGTTCCAATCTCTATGGGCAATTTCAGGCTCGTGTTGTTTCTGGTTGTTCATTTGGTTTGAGTTTTTTCTTTTGTCCATATCGCTAAAGCTCATAGGTATTCATCGCTCCAGGATTGTGCTGGTTGTGGTTGTTGTTGCTGGAATAGATGATGGCAACGACTGTTGGTAGAGGGGCTGTCCCTGCTCGGGCCGGCGCGAATTCTTTGAAGCCTCCAGATAGGGGGCGTAGAAATCATGAATCGATCCTGTCGGTCGGACTGAAACGGCGAACCACAGTTCCTGGATTCCTCCAGAGGTGCGATGAGCAGGCTAGAAATTGATTGAGTGCCGGCTTGTTGCATTTTTCGGGATTGTGGATCAGGCAATGGGGTTTCTATGCGCTCGGGCTCGCGATCCACTTCGGTCAATACCGGCTGAATCATGATTTTGGCCGCTGCGGATTGAGAATTCTTCGGCAGTTTGACCGTTTTTATCTTGGTCTTGAGCATCGGGTGAACGAATCGCACGTTTTCCCCGCCCTTCCCGTGTTTGGCGATCTGCCAGCACCCTGTTCTCTGGAACCCTCGCTTCTGATCGCCAGTCCCGGTCGAAAGCTCGATCAGGGTATGAAGACATTGAACCACCCCGACGTTGATCTCTTGGGCGTTTTCGTAGGTGAACTCGCGGCTGTATGTCTTGGCCATGGTGGAGACCTTGAATATGTAGGAGCAGAATCTTTCGATTGTTGAGAATGAGGAATGGACGCCCTCCCTAACCTCTTTGCGATGCATGTCCAGGCTGCGATCCGGATGGACCTTTGCCAGATCGTCCTGCATATCCGAAAGTTGAAGTTCTGTTCCCTTGGGATAGAAGACCACGACATGCGTATGAGGGCAAAAGGTTCGGTCGAGGATCGAGGTGACCGAAATTTCGTGAGAGTAGATGTAAGAGTAGATGCGACGCTTGTTCGCCTGCTTTCTCAGGAACTTGGAATTTTCACGGAAGTAGGCCATGTAGGCGTCCCTGTGTTCATCAGAGCATGTCTGGATCTCGTGCATTGAGGCAGGCGAGTCGATCACCAGGATAGAGGCGTCGAAGTCGTGGAACATCGCCTCTGGATCATATTTTTTTCTGAAATCATTCTGAGCAGCCATAGCAGTTCTGGGACAGAGTGATCGGCAACTCAGTTTTTCTGGGGTGTAGCGAAAGCCGTCGTATTTGAGATTCGCTGAAACCATGTCAATCTTGTTACCCGGAAGAATGTTTTGGATGTCCGCCCCCAGTAGGAGCAATAGATGCTCTGGAAGCGAATCGTGCTCTTTGAGACCGTAGTAGTGGGAATTATTCAAGGAGGAGTCGGCGGTCATGAGCTTGTTGAAGAGCGTTTGGGAGCCCTCATCCAGATGATGCCAGTTGGTGACGTAGTCGTTTGGAGAAAGCCAGTTGAAGGAGAACTTGCCGCCCAATACCTCCCTGCCCGGCTCTCTCGTAATGAATTCGGACCTATGTAGAAAACTTTCGACAACCTCCTGATGGGGGCGGTCGGTATTGATGGAGTGATCTATCCCGTTAAAATCAGAATCATCAGAGTCGGAAAACATCTGATAGCGGCTGATTGCTATCTCCTCAGAGAATGGATTGCCGCAGCCAACGCCTTGGGCGGAATCTGAAGAATGGGAGGGGCGATAGACGAATCTCATACGGTTCTTATAGTGAGATATAATAGCATCTTAGAATTTCGCATCAAGCATAAACATTAGGAATGCTGAAAATATTTTAATAAAAGGATTAGTATTCCAAATGTTCAGCAATCTAAGGTCAGACATAGGCTAGAATGCCGCAACTGGGTCAGCTGTACCATTGCCATTGCTTTAGGGTATCAGGGCTTTCTAGGGCCGTTGTAGCGCAAATAAACGGGTAAAGCAGTTATTGATGATGAGTGGCGGTTTATAGAGCAACCAATGAATCAATAAATGCCTACCACTGCCAGACAAACCAAGAACGCGATTTCTCGTATCAGTAGAACCCAAAGTGCTTTTTTATACCAAATATGAGGATAAGCGATCCATCTACATGGAGTCTATCATTGCTATAACCTGAACATCTATGGGGAAAGCCGATAATGAACAATGCAGAGAGGCATCTGATCAGAGAGAGGATTACAAGATTTACCATTGACCAGAGTACCCATAATCCAGAGCAATCAATGAGAGCAGCCAATATGCCAGAGCAGTCAATGAGAGCAGCCAATATGCCAGAGCAGTCAATGAGAGCAGCCAATATGCCAGAGCAGTCAATGAGAGTAACCCAGAGATCCGTCTGTCGCTTTCCATTCCATACATCCACATATAGAGAGAGTGAGTCCCTACCCATGATCCAGAGTCAGGATCGGGTTATATGGATTCCCTGATATGCGATCTCTGTAAGTGAGAGTGAATCCCCGTAGGGTTAAAGAGAGAGCGAGTCGGGGTTACATGGCAGGGGGTAATGTATCCATAATAGGGCCCAGTGAACCGTCAGTCGATAATCCATGTCATCCACCTATACCTATGCCCCATTCCCTACCTGTATCCGTATCCGTAGCTATGACTGGCGAATCCCAATAAATCTAAAACTCGTTGATATTCCCGATTCTGAGTCCTCCATCAACCGCAGGGATTAGGATTTACCAGTTAAGGGAATCATGGGGATTTATGGATTATTTACCGTGGTATTATCATAGGGCTATATCTATATAGGGAAGAGCGATCCGGAATGCGCGAATGTGGGCTTCCAGGTCCCCATCCATTCATAGTCGCTTCGACCCAAGATCGAACTACTTGGATATATAAACCTAATGTTTATCATTGTATGAACTGCCGCTACTGAGGTATAATCAACTCAACCCAAAACTTCTTTGGTGAAATAAGTAAAACTTTTATGGAATTAAACGCACTCGACAAAATCAAACAGATTCAGAATAAAGCCGATAAGGATATCGGAGCATTGAAGCAGGAGGCCGTTACCGCGCTGTGCAAAATGATCTCTGAAGCAAAAGACCACCTAGCTAAGCTGCAATCGGAATGTGAGCAACTGACAAGGAAGACGTTCTTTGGCCATAAAGCCAACCTGCTAATTCGCCGCAGACTCACAAATGACGAGAAGGCATCGCTGGTCTTCAAAGTCGCGGGGATCATCAAAGCTGCTACAAACGGGATCAGCATGGGTAAGATCGTAAAGGAATCCGGAGAATCGACCTCTGCTGTTCGTGATGCGATTTCTCAAGTCAAGGGGATAACCAAGACCGGCAGCAAGGCGACTACACTGTATTTCTTAAAGCGCTGATCGTTGAGATATTCCACTCCAGCTACTCTGGGTTCCAAATTTGGAACCGATGTTGGCATGGGTGGAGGGAGCCTCTGTCCAGACCGTAGGGGGTTGCCAGTGGGTCAGGGTCAACGGTCAGCCATATATGCATGTTGACCTGTTGACCCATCTGGACCCCACCCTCAGACCCCTTCTACGGGAAGAGTCAAAGCCGGGAGTGGTTGTAATTCTTCCTCCTGCCCCTTGACCTCGGCCACTTCGGCGACGATCTGATAGAGCCCGCCATCGATTTTTTCGACAATCTTGAGCTTACCGGACATTTCCTTGATTCGACTCTTGGCCGTGGAGTCTTTGCACGCTGACTCGGCCATGATCGCCTTTACAAACTCCCCATGGGCCAGCGGCTTGGAAAGCACCTTCTTCGCCAGTGATTGGAGGGCAAGCGCCTTTTCAGCCTCAGCTTTTTTTACATTCTCGGCTGCGAGCATGGCGTTCGGATTGTCCACCGTGACATGCATCCTCGCTACGGCGTCATACTGAAAGCACACCGCCTCCTTCTTTGGCCAACTGCACGAGCGGGCCGCTACTTCATGCATCTCCACGATCTCGGTGCTGCCGTTCTTCTCCACACTGATGGACGTTTGGGCCTTCCTCTCCATCTGACTGCCAAGATGACCGCGAGTCTTTTTACTGCCTGCCCCTGGATTCTCGTGAAGGACCACGACAATCAGACACTGATGCCTGTCAGCGAAGGCATGCAATTCGTGAACGAGGGAAAAGCTCCCGCTGGGGTCGTTCGGATCGTTCACCAAGTCCGCCACTCCATCCAGAACTACCAGATGGACTCCATCATGCTGCACTGCGCGCCTTTCAACATCGGCCTGAATTGTTTTCCATCTCTCGCCAATCTCCAATTGAAGCATCGTGTATGAGTGCAGGTGCTTGGGGATGTCGGCAAATTTGGCCCTCTTGCGCACAGAGACGTCGAGGACATCGAAATGCTCATAGCGACTCTGCTCCGTATCGTAGTGGAGAACGGCTTTCTTGTGCGGATTTGGAGATTCCAGCCCGAAGAAATCTCCCTCTCCTCCGATAGCCGCCCCAAGGATCGCCCCCACAACGGCCGTCTTGCCGCTTTTCGCTTTGCCCTGGATGACCACGATGCTTCCGGCTTCACCGAGTCGCTTGTCCTTATAAGAAAGAATCATGGGCGGGCGCTCAGGTGGATTTTCCAAGGAAGCCAGACGGCATTGATCGAGCTTCGCCAATCGAGCCTTGTTCCCTTCCTCGGCATCGGAAGCGGCCGGCGCAGCCAAATTCGGAACTGGTCTGCATTGGTCCGTCAGATCAAAGATCATATTGATCCCTCCACCGGTTGCGGACTGAAACGGAGAATCTTTTGAACCTCCGCATCCTCGCTGCTGCCCCTACCTCCGGGCGTCCCAGCCTGGTCAATCCATGAATAAATCGCGAGCAGCCTGACCGCCGCGCGATGGCGGCGATCAGGATTTAGTTGGTGCCTACTCGGGGTAGTCATGGTGGATTTTGCCATCGAGCGTGGCGTTTTTTTCCTTCTTGCCCTTCTGGGGTTCACCTTCCTCGTTGAAGTCGCCCCACTGTTTGAAGTAGAACGCGATCTCGGGTTCGGCGCATTGGTCGCGGAGGTTCGTGGCCCATGCCTTCTCCATTTTTCGTTTGCCATTTGACTCACCGCCAACGACCACCCAGTCGATAGACTCCGTGTCAGTCAGCGTGATCGGCCCGAGCAACGGTTCGCAGCTCAACCAACGCACCGCCGCCTTCACCTGCTTCAGAAGCGGCATGCGCTCGTCAAAGCACTTCTGATTCTCCGTGGTCGCCCCCATCCAGATGTGCTGCGGCGGCTCACTATCGCGATAACGTTTTTGGGTGAATTCGGCCATTCGATCCACTCGTTTCGTCAGAACCTGGAATACGTGCCAGGGGGCTTTCTCCATCACGTCAAACACGGCCGAGATGAAATCCTCCGGCACATCCGGGTGGAACAGATCTGCCATCGAGTTCACGAAATATTTTGTGGGAGTTCGATTGAACAGGGGATCGCTCAAACGCTCTGGGAGCAGGAGGATCTTCCCGCAGAAAGCGTAGGTGCCATCTTTCTTCTTCATGGCAATCCCGGGATACATGTCGGCGAGACGGGTGGCTGCCGCCCTGGCCGCGTAACAGTAATCGCAGGCCGGGGACTTCCAGGTGCAGCCCTGAACAGTATTCCAGGTCTTCTCGGTCCACTCGATTTTGGTAGTGCGGCGCGTTGCCAATGATTTCGCCTTGGCTTTGAGGTTCTGGAAGATCTTTGCGACCTCCTTCGGGCTCCCCTCTGGAAGTTCCGCCTCAGCCTCCGCGATCAACGCGGTAACCTTTTCCATGATCTCGTTTTCCTTCCCGTCTGGATCTCTGGCCTCCGTTGGAGGGGTGATGAAGATCTTGGCCGCGTGGACCATGGCGGCGGGGAGGACGTCAGATTCTGTCCACGCATCCCACGCCTCCAGAAGATCGCAGACCTGCTCCAGCTTCTCCGGCTCCTTGAGGAGGAGCGCGAGAGGGCGGTAGTGGGACTCGCTGTCCAGCTTCTTCAGAATGTCCCCACGTGGGGACAATTTTTCCATGACCGCCCCGGCCTGGGCGAAGCGGTTCGCGTGGGCGCGACTATATCCGAACTTCGTCTTGAAGTATCCGGTGAAAGTCCCGTGCGCCCGATAGAGTCGCTTCGTCTGGATCTGGTAGAACGCTTCCGCCTTCTTCCCAAATCCCTCTTGGGCGTCCTTGGCGACCGTAGAAATGGCTTCCTCGAACTGGGTGAGCTGTTTCGCTTCCGCCTCGGAAAGCTTCTCCGGGACTACCTCGGCCTGATCTTTCTTGGCTTTTCGTGTGGCACCGCCCCCGGCTCCCTTCGAAGCGGGTGCCTGATCTTTCGCTGCTGCTTTCGAGACCTCACTGTTTTCCGAGAGGGTCTCCGCCTCGGCTGCTTTCCCCGATTCTTCAATGCCAGCGCTGGTCGGGGCGACCTGCGCGGCGTTCTTGCGTGTTTTTTTCACGGCTTCCTTCTGGTTGTGGACCCCATGGTCCGGGTTGTTTTCCCCGTCCCGGAGTTTTTCGGGACGGAAATTGTTGTTGTGCCTGTCATCGCGGCTGCAGGCCCTCCTGTTGACCGCGCCTGCTCGGAGCTGGATTTTTTTTCATGAGCCAGTTATCGGCCATCACGCGGATCAGATCAACGAGTCCAATACTCCCTCGTGATATACTCGCGCCTTTCGGCTTTGCCGGGTTTGCCGGGCATCCACAGGGAACGGTCCGGCCCCGCATCGGTAGGAATGGCGCTGGCTGAATCCCCGCCGCCATTTGCCGTGGCGGTATTGGTCTCACATTGGCCTGGTGTTGCTTTCATGGCCTCAATTTTCCACATCTCTCGGCATCCCACAACGAGTCGAACAGCCACCCGTGATATACTCCCGCTGTTGGGATTTGCCGGGTATGCGCAGGGTCGGGCATCAGGCGGTCTGCGCTGCGGTGGCCTCATGGCGTGGCTCGCCCCTGGGTGACAGTGTTCATTGCTGGATTGGTTTCCTTCATGGCTGCCAAAATATCGGCTGGCTCGGATCTGTCACCGAGTCCAATAACCCTCCGTAATATACTCGCCGTTTGCCCCCCCTCGGGGTATTGGACATCAACCAATCTTCGAATACGGCTCGCTTCGAGGCTCGAGAAAAACTGCCTGCGATATGGCTCGCATCTTGGCGCGACAACGATCATACTCCCGCCCTCGAGATGGCAAAAAAACGGAATCCAGCCAACGCCGACAACGCGCCACGAACGCTCAACTCGATACTCGCCGAAAACCTCAAGCTGTGGGGCATGACCGAGGAGGAGCAAGAATATCCTCACCGGCCGGAAGATTTCCCGGATGTGTTCCCGGAAGCAGCAGACGAGGAGTTGCTCGTCAATAATGTCTGGTGGTGGCGCTATGCAGACCCCGAGAAATACGTTCGCATTTTCCCGCATTGGAGTGCCCGCTTAGCGGCATATTCACTGAAATCGCTCCTCATTTTCCAGAACCATCTCGAACTGGGCGCATTCTTTTATGAATTTCGTGCACGTTACAATGGTCGGTATGTGTGGGATTTTGATCGCCCATGGATCCGTTGTAGCGACCAACAGTGGAGATCACTCAACTGCTTGCTTCCTTCAAAATACCCGTCAACCGTGGACCTTCCTATAACTCGGCCCATAGACCGCTGGATTTCGTTTCCGGAATTCAACTTGAACTTGAGTCTGAACGACGAAACCCTAGTTCGAGAGTTCAAATGCGAGATTACGCGGAAGCGGCAGGAACTCGGAATTGCAAGACCTGCCACCGGCAAGGGAGTGCGGCGGAGACCAATTTCTTGGATGACCATCGAAGCAATGGACATCCAGAAATACAAGATCAGGCCCTTGACCGACGGCGAGAGGAGTGCTCTTACCAAAGCCCGCCGAAGCTATAAGGAGTCGTGTCTCAGGCTGGGTCTGGAGCCGTAATGTTTCTCGTCGGCCACACGGTTTGAACGTGTGACCGACTGTGGTGTTATAAGCGTATCAAGAATGATCTCTCTAGCACACAGGCAGAACTCTGAACTTCTTCAGCGCCTCGATGACTTCATCGAGGACAAACCGAAGGGTCCGATGTCCGAGCCTGTAGTATGGTATCATCTGACGAGCAATAAACTCGTCGACCATTCTTGCGCTGGGTAGATTTAATTCATACGCCAGCTCATCCTTCGTCACGAAATGTCGTGCCGACGGGTATGTTTCTTCTGTTGCTATGCTTCCTTTCACCGCTTTCAATTTTTGCCCGGATTATCGCGGCGCGCAAGGAGTCATTTTCGTCTGGCAGCATTTCTTCGTGCCGCGCTTCTCTGGGGCCGGTGGACTTCAACGAATAGCTTGTCCATGGGAAACCAGCCGGGGTCAGCAAACACCCCGAGAGCCACGGCGACGCGAACGTGTGCTGACTTGAAGAGGCAGGAGAAGCAGTGCCCCGCTTTTACGCCGCATCCGCCTTGGCCACCGCCTTGCCCTTCCTGACAGGACGAATGTTGAAATACCGCTTGGCGTCCTTGGGTTTCACCAACTCGCGGTAATGGGCGAACATCACGTCTTGGTCGTGACCGCTCTCCAGTGCCGTCTGGCTGGGGTTCGCGGTTGCGGTTAACCGGTAGGAAACGAAGGAATGTCTCAGCCCGTTTTCCGGCCACAGGAGGAGAGTGATCCCCTTCTCTTTCTGCTTGGCTGTTTCCGGCTTGAAGCCTGCCTTATTTCTTGCGGCAAGCTGTCGCTTTGCGAAATTCGGCTTGATGATTTTACCTGAGGCTTTTGCGATCGGGGTGAGCCATGCTCGGAGGTTGTCCAGAATCGGGACAAGGCGACGGGTGCGGGTTTTTGAGTTCTCCGCGCTGATATGGATAAATCCGCTCTCGAGGTCGACGTCGCGCCAGTCGAGTCGCTTGATCTCGGCAACCCTGAGCCCGGCAAAAAAGCCGATTGCGTGGAATGCGAGCACGTCAGCGGAGCTTGCCGTCAGCAAAGCGGCCGCCTGCTCTGGTGTGAAAATGGGTGGGGGGGATGAGACGACCTGCGCGGAGTCCACTTTCTTCGCCTCGTTTTCCCTTGCCCATCCGCTCTTCACGGCGAATGACCAAAGTGTCACAAGGTCGCGGCGGATCGTGTTTCTTGTCGCCGGGGCCACGGTGAGATCGTTCAAAAATGATTCGATATCCGGTGCCATGATAGCCCCAATCTTCCGGCCTTCGAAATGCGTTTCCAGTTTTTCGAGGCGCTGACGCATGAGGCGGCAATAATACGGGGTTTTCTTGCTTGCCAGCTTCGAGGCTTCCAGCCGTTTGATGGCGTCGGAGAACAGAACACTTCCTTTCTGCTTCCGCAGGTGCTCGATGGCGAACCGGATTGCCTGCTGCACCGTCCATCCGTGGGTGGCAAGTTCCCGGTCATCAAAAACGCTCTGGCCTTCGTTCGTTCGCCGGATACGGCATGTCTGGGCGAATCCCTCAGCCACAGATTTGGTCGAAAAAAACTTCCGCTCCCCTTTCCCGGCAATGCGAGCATCCACGACAAAGACGCCCTTGCCATGATTTTCGGTCCGGGTTATCCTCGGCCATGCTTTTTTATTCATCGGTCGAAAAGTTGGCAGCATTTTGGCAGCATGTCAAGTTTTACCATAGCAGAGTGCAACCTTGCCAAGGTTGATGTCGCGAGTTCGAGTCTCGTCACCCGCTCCCTAATAACTCGCCGGCCCGCCGGTTCCTCACACGGAAGATTGTCTTCCAGAAGCAGCAATAGATTCATTTCAACGGCCGCAGAATCCCTCTCATCTCGGCGTCGCGGGGACTCATGCAGCACCACGGTTCCCTCGACGCGGCAGGTGTCTTGCCGTCGGTTCTCCAGGGCCAGCGGAACTTTATCCAGGGCGAAACCGGATCGTCGAAGGCCCTTCCTATAATCCAAAGGATCTCTTCGCTTGGGTTCAACCCCCATCCCGATAGATTTTCCCGAACGGGGTGAGCCGTCGGGCGTGCGGATCGAAAATCGTGCCGAGGCCGTATTCGTCACCGACCCGGTCGGCAAACCACGCATACCGCTCCACGAACGGCAGGCGCTCGAGCAGGGCGAGCAGCTTTTTTAAAAAGTTTCGCGCCATCTCAGGGGTTGGCTTGCTGAGCTGGGGCTGGTGCCAGGCACTCACATCCGCCGCGCCACATTCGGTGAGCCAAACGGGCAGCGCGTATCTCCGGCGGGCATCCTTGAGCATCGCCTCCATCTTGCCAGCAGCATCCGGGTCACTGATGTCCGGATACCTGTGAAGGCAGACAAAATCGACCCGCAGGCCGCGCCGCTTCGCCTCGGGCAGAAACTTCTCCAGCCAGGACGAAGTGGCCGGGGCGGGGCTGCCGAGGCGTTGCCGGAGCGTCATCAATTGCGGCCACAACTCCAGGCACTCCTCCGGGGACATGCTCGCCTGGCCATACATATCCGGCTCGTTGAACCCGAGCACGTGGGTGGCCGCGCTTTGGTTGACCGCGGCAAAGTTTTCTGAGGTCAGGTCACCGGCGTTCCAAAACATCGGGACAAACTCCACTCCCGGAACGGGGGGGATTTTTGGAATCGGTCTCCAGTTGTAATACCAGCCGAGATGCAACCGGCCGAGTTCCGCTGGCGAGGTCATTTCGCTGCAGGATCCCAGCCCTTTTTTGATAAACTTTTTGAGCTGGGCAGAAGCCGAATCCTCAAAAACAGCCCTGCGGTTTTTCTTTGTCATGTCTCCATTTCTTTCAGGGAGCCCCCGGGGTGCCCCGCCGGGAATTCCGGATAGGAATGTCTGCGGCCGATTTCTCTTTGCCCCTGCCAGCAAGCAATTGTTCCCTCGCTTTCAGCCAGTGCGCCCGGTCGCGTCCCTGGGGGCATCCTTCATGGAGCCAGATCCGGTAAGCGCAAAGAGCAATTTCCTCATCCGTGGGATCGAGGGGGCTTTGATCGGGCGTTTTCACGGCGCTGATTATCATTGATGATTTTCCCCTGACAACCACAAAGACTGTCGCGCCGTCCCGCCAGCAAACGTGAAGTCTTTTCCATTTATTTCAGATCATGAACAATCACGGCCGGGATCTGGACGATGATCTGGACGATGACCGCGGAGCTTTCGGCGATATGGCATCACTGGAATTGCCTGGAGGGATGGCAGCCATGCCGTCCCTATTTTGGATCGGTCCTCCGGGTTGACAACCCAAGCGGGCAGCCCCACGGTGTGCTTCTATGCCATTTTCCATGCTCGGGCTCACCAAGCCCCTCCTCCACGGTGTCCAGGCGATGGGCTACGGAGACCCGACCCCGATCCAGCTTCGGGCGATCCCGCCGGCCCTCGAAGGCCGCGACGTCATCGCCTCCGCCCAGACAGGAACGGGAAAAACCGCCGCGTTCGCGCTGCCCACGCTGCAAAAACTTCACGCCCACGGCAAGTGCCGCTGCCTCGTGCTCGAGCCGACGCGCGAGCTCGCGATGCAGGTCGAAACCGCGATGCGGGATTTTGCGAGGTTCACCGACCTGCGGGTCGGATCGATCTTCGGCGGTGTCGGCTACGGCGCGCAGCGGACTGCGCTGCGCGACGGCCTCGACATCGTCGTGGCGACGCCCGGACGACTCGAGGACCACCTGCAGCAGGGCACGCTGCGCCTGAATGACATCGGGATCCTCATCCTCGACGAAGTGGACCGCATGCTCGACGTCGGGTTCCTGCCCCCGATGCGGCGGATCATTTCCAAATGCCCGAAAGACCGCCAGACCCTGTTTTTTTCCGCGACGCTTCCGCCCGAGATCGCCGACCTCGCGGCCTGGGCGCTCCGCGATCCCGTGCGCATCGAGATCGGCGCGTCCCACACCGTGGTCTCGACCGTCAAGCACGGGGTCTATACCGTCGATCCCTCCAGAAAATTCGACCTCCTCCTCGCGCTCCTCACCGCGATCGACTACCAGAGCGTCATCATCTTCTCCCGCACCAAACACGGGGCGGACAAAATCGCAAAAAAACTCCGCGCCAACAACCACTCGGTCGCCGTCCTCCACGCAAATCGCTCGCAAAACCAGCGCATCGAGGCGCTCAACGGGTTCAAATCCGGAAAATACGAGGTCATGGTCGCGACCGATATCGCCGCGCGCGGGATCGACGTCGTCGGCGTCAGCCATGTCATCAACTACGACATCCCCCAGCACCCGGAGGATTACGTCCACCGGATCGGACGCACCGGCCGCGCCCAGCAGCCGGGCGACGCATTCACCCTCGTCACCCATGAGGAAATGAGCAAGCTCTCCGCCATCGAACGCTTCATCGGACAGAAAATCGCACGCCTCCAGCTCGAAGGATTCCAAGTCCCCCCGAACGGGGAACCCGCCGTCCCGCGGCCGAAAAAAATCGAGCCGCGCATGGACGGACGCCGAAGCCACTTCCGCCGCCGCCGCTGACACCCCCTCGCCGCCGGCACCCGCCGCGCTCGGCCCGGCTTTTCTGGATTTTACAATAGATGTCCCACCTGGGACATCTATTGTAAATGTTCGGGGAGCCTTTGCGGCGTTGTGGGGCGGGCTTCGTTTGGAAAGAGCGCTCGCAAACGGACGGGGCATCGTTTATGGGTGGGCACCGATGCACAAAGGTTCGCTTGCACTGCTCCTCCATGCCCACCTCCCGTGGGTGCGCCACCCGGAGCACGAGGAATTTTTTGAGGAGGACTGGCTGTATGAGGCGATCACCGAGACGTACATCCCGCTGCTGAAGATCCTGCGGAGGCTCGTGGCGGAGAAGGCACCGGTGAAGCTGACGTTCACGATGACCCCGACGCTTTGCGCGATGCTGCGCGACAGCCTGCTCCAGGGCCGCACGGAGCGGTATCTCGACCGGGGCGTTGAGATGGCGCGGAGAGAGATCGGGCGGACGTCCCGCGATGCGCGGGTGAACGAGTTGGCGGAGCTTTACCACCGGATGTTTTCGGAGGCTCGGGATTTTTACACGAAGGAGATCGGGCGCGATATCGTCGGGGCGTTCGCGCAGCTGCAGGAGGACGGGATCATCGAGATCATCACCTGCGCGGCGACGCACGGGTTCCTGCCGCTCATGGAGACCTGCCCGGAGGCGATGCGGGCGCAGATTTTTATCGGGCGCGACTACCACCGGGATTGCTTCGGGCGCGATCCGCAGGGGATTTGGCTACCGGAGTGCGGGTATGTTCCGGGGATTGACCGGATCCTGAGGGATGCGAATTTGCGGTGGTTTGTGGTGGATGCGCACGGCCTGATGTATGGCGAGCCGAGGCCGAGGTTTGCGATCTACTCGCCGTATTTCACGCCGGCCGGCCCGGCGGTGATCGCGCGCGACCGCGAGTCGAGCAAGCAGGTCTGGAGCGCAAGAGACGGGTATCCGGGCGATCCCGCCTACCGGGATTTCTACCGCGACATCGGCAGCGAGCTGCCCGAGGATTACCTCCACCAGGTCTTCCCGAACATCGGGCACCGCAGGAACACCGGCATCAAATACCACCGGATCACCGGCTCCGAAAACAAGGACATCTACAACCGGGGCTGGGCGATGGGCGCGGCCGACGCACATGCGGGGGATTTTTTGCGGGCCCGCGAGGGGCAGATCGAGCGCCTGCGCTCGATCCTGCCGGTTGAGCCGCTCGTGCTCAGCCCATTCGACGCCGAGCTCTTCGGCCACTGGTGGTTCGAGGGGCCGGAGTTTCTGGATTTTTTCCTGCGGAAAGCGGCGTATGACCAGAAGGTTTTCCGCCTCACGACCCCGAGCGTCTACCTCGCCGAGAACCCCACGCTCCAGATGGTCGCCCCCTCGCCGTCGAGTTGGGGAAACAAAGGCTACTGGGAGGTCTGGCTCGACCGCTGCAATTCGTGGATCTACCCGCACCTGCACGCGGCGGCGGCGAGGATGACGGCCGACGCCCGCAGGCACGCGAAGACGCGCTCGGCATTTATCCGGCGCACGCTCAGCCAGATGGCCCGCGAGCTTCTCCTCGCGCAGTCGAGCGACTGGGCGTTCCTCATGAAGACCGGCACGGCGACCGACTATGCGACGCGTCGGACCAAAGACCACCTCCTGCGCTTCACGAAGCTCCACGAGATGCTCGAAGCCGGAGGTCGGGACGAACCGCTGCTCGCCGGCTGCGAGGCCCGCGACAACCTTTTCCCAGACATTGACTGGAAATACTACATCTGAACGCCGGTGAAGACCGTCTGCATTTTTGCGATCCTACTCGTGGCATCGGTCGCGCGGGCGGACGTCGAGTTTGCGGTTCCCGATGACGGGCGGATCACGCTCGGCGTGTTCGACGGAGCGGGCCGTCTCGTACGGACGCTCCACAAGCTCGCCCGGCAGGAGGAATTTCGCATCGGGATCAACGGGCTGATCACGGATTGGGACGGGAAGAACGACGCAGGCGAGGCGCTGCCCGCCGGGCATTACCACATGCGCGGATACCTCGTCGGAAACCGGGTCCGGGTCTCGGGAGAGGATTTTCTTTTCAACGACTTTGCGGCCGACCCGGGCTTCCGCGGGTTTTCTCGCATTCGGGATTTTTCCCTTCTGGAAAACGGGGATCTCCTATTGCTTGCGGACACCCAGCCGCCCAACCCGCCGCTGCTCGCGCGGGTTTCCGAGGAGCGCGGGTTCGTGTGGTCGGCTGACGTGCAATACAAGGGAAGGCCGGTACTTTGCGGCATTCCAAAAAGTTTCCGTCAAGCCGACGCGGCGGGGCATCCGCTGGGCGGTTCGGTGATCGTGTTCGCCTCAACCGTCGCACCTCCGCAATTAGTGCCGCTGCTTGCAACCAACTCCGCGTTTGCGTTCCTTCTCACGCAGGAGAAGACCGGCGTCTTTTCTCTTGAGGATGGCAGGGAAGTTTTCTCCGCGCCCTCAAGCGGCGGCGCGGCGGCGCTGGCACTTGCCGCGAACGACTCGGAGGTTTTTGTGAGCTCGCCCGGCGGGCTGACGACGATCACGCTCGCCAAACAAAAACCAGGAGTCGCGGGCGTCCCGAATGCGGAACCCAGTCCCGCAAACCGGCGGGACACCCGTTTCCCCATTGTTGGAGGGACGGCCTCCGTGCCGTCCGATTTATTCATGGGCGCTGACGGAGCATCGCCCTCCAGCGCAAACGGGCGGGACTCCCGTTCACTGCAAGAGACCGTCACGAAGGCGCCCTCCGCATTCCTCTCGATGGATGCGGACGCCTCCGCGCTCATCGGCGCTTCCCCGGAAGGCGTGTGGATCCGGCAGGGCTCGTTCGCAAAGGTGAAACTGCCCGCCTCCGTGCGGAGTGTGGCGCTCGGGATGCCCGGCACGTTCTGGTTTGTCGCCATGGAAAACGACGCGCTTTTTGTCGGGCAGGCCGCGTTTGGCGGGGAGATCCTCCGGGTGCTCCGGCCGGCCCCGGATGATCCGAAACCCGAAAAAATCCGGGCCTCGCGGACAGCGGAAAAATTTGCTGTCCTCGAGTCGCTTGCCGGTCTCCAGCGGCTGCGCGTGATGGCCCGCACGGAGAACGGCGAGTGGACGATCGGGTGGGAGCGGACGATCCGCGATGCCACAAACTTCGGGTTTGTGGATGGAAAACCGTGCGCCGATGCGGGCACCACCATCCAGGAAAAAGATGTCCGGTTCCGGCTCAGAGAAAACCCGCTGACCGGACAAAAAGATTTTCTCGCCCTCCGGGCGGACTTCGACAAATCCGGCTCGCGGCTGGTCTCGCCCGACGGGCTTCCGCTGGTCGAGGTGAGCACCCGTCCGGATCTCCGGCGCACGGCGATCCGCCGCGGCGACTCGGTCGACAGCCTGCGGTTGCTTCAGGGCAACGGATTTTTTTTCGAGGAATTTTCCATCGTCGGCCTCGACGACATTTTCCCGCTCGACGCCGGCGACGTGGAACTGCCGTGAGGGCTACTTCGCGTGGAGCCAGGGGGCGTCGGCCTCGTTGGCTTTGAGGGAATTCATGACGATGTAGAGGAGCCCCTCGAGCAGGGCGGGGGTCGTGCGGTAGATGTCGGTCGTTCCGGCCGGAGGCTGCCATGTGGAGGCAGGGAGCGAGGGAAAGTATTTCAGATTTTGAATATCGAAAGTTGCCGTGAAGTCCCTGCGGACCACCTCCATCCGACGGGGAAGGTAGCCCGGCGCGACCCAGAGGCGGCCCTGGAAATCTTCTGCTTTTGTTGCCTTCGCGAGCTCGGGCATGAGCCCGGCGGTGAGGATGCGGCAGTCCTCGCCGTTGAGCGGTTCGACCTCGGCGACGTCCGGGCGGATCATCGTGAAGAGGGCCGGAAGGAAAATCGCCTGCTGCGCGGATACCGGCATGAAGATCGGCGTCGCGAGTTTCTGGTGGCTGGCTTTCGGCTTCACCTTGAACTGCGAAAGCAGGAACTCGACCTTGCTGCCCGGCGTCGCCCAGACCTCGTCGCCATTCCGGCAGACGGTGAACTGCTCGCCGAGCACCGGCGCCTCAAGGCGGATCTTGTCGGGAAACTGGACCGCCGCGCTGAGCGAGGCGCCTTTCATGTTTGCGGGCAGCCGTCCGGAAACCTCCGCGAGCCCGATCGTGAGCGTCGCCGCGCGGTTCGGGCTCTTCGTGTCCGCGAGCAGCACGCCCCAGAGCGGCTGGAAAATTTTTCCGATGACATCGTACGGGTTGTCGCGCGGCGCGGCCGTCTGGGCGCGGGCGGGGAGGGAGGCGGCAAGGAATAGGCAGAGGATGAGGCGGTGCATGCGACCCCTCAATAACTCGGATCCCGGCGGGTGGCAAAAAGTTTTGCATTTCTTGCCGACGGAAGGTCGGGTAGCGTCAACGGCCATGGAAATCCATTTCCGAACGGACGCATGATCGCCGCCGGCATCGTTTACGCGCTGGTCGAAAGCACGGTCGAGGGGAAGGCCATCCTCCTCACGCTATTTCTTGCCTCTATTTTCAGCTGGTCGGTGATGGTCACCAAATTTCGATACCTGCATTTTGCGAGGCGGCAGAGCGGACGGTTTTCGGCGCTGTTCCGGCGCGACCGCCTGCCACTGCGGATCTACGAGCAGGGCGTGCATTTCGATGGTTCCCCGCTCTATGCGATCTACCAGGCCGGGACGGCGGAGCTTTGTTTCCAGATGCTTGGCTCGACCGAGGTGGACGAGACGTTTCGCGCGCGGCTCGAATCTGCCGACAAGATCAGTCCGGCGCAGATGCGCGCGGTGCAGGCGGCGATGGAGCGCGCGGCCGGTGAGTCCGCGCTGAAGCTTGAGTCGCAGATGATCGTCCTCTCGACCGCCGTCAGCGGCGGGCCGTTCCTCGGCCTGCTGGGAACCGTCTGGGGCGTGATGGATGCGTTCGCGGGCATCGCGACCGCGGGCACGGCCAACCTCGCGGCCATGGCGCCCGGCGTCTCGGGCGCGCTCATCACGACGATCGTCGGCCTCCTCGTCGCGATCCCCGCGATGTTCGGATACAATTTTTTGGTGACGAGCGTCCGCTCGATGATCGTGCAGGGGGACAATTTTGCGGCCGAGCTTTCCTCGGAGATCGAGCACCGCTACGTCGAGCACGGGGTGCGCGAGGTGCGCCGGACGGCGGCCTGAAGCCATGCGCCGCTATTCTTCGAGACAGAGCCTGCAGACGCTCAGCGAGATCAACGTCACGCCCCTGCTCGACCTCGCGTTCGTGTTGCTGATCATTTTCATGATCACCACCCCGCTCATCGAGAACAGCCTCGACCTCGTCGTCCCCTCCAGCTCGACCTCGAAAACAAGCCCCAACCCGGCCGAGGTCGTCACGATCTCGATTAATAAAGACAACGTCATGAAATTGAACAGCGACGTTGTCACGCCCGCCGATCTGGAATCGCGGCTCGCCGTCCTCCACGCGCAGACCCCTGCCCTCGCCGTCGTCGTCCGCCCGCACAAAGACCTCGCCATCCAGCGGTTCGTCTCGGTGATGGATGTCCTCCAGCGGACGGGCATCACCAAAGTCGGCGTGATGACCCACCCCGAGGACTCAACCGGGCTCTGACGATGGACGACCCGCGATTCCGGCGGACTCTCGCGCTCGTCGCCGCCGCCCACCTTCTCGCCCTTGCGGCGTTCTTCTTTTTCTCATACCGCGAAATCAAAAAACCGTCGGGCGATGTCGTCTGGATGAACCCAGGCGCATTCTCGGCAGATCAGCCAGACGGTGAGAAAATTCACGCCGCGGATGCTGTTCCCGAATCCGCGCCCACTCCTTCCTTCGCTCCTGAGCCAACTCCTGAGCCGACGCCGGAATCAACACCCATTCCCGAGCCGACTCCCGAAGCAACCCCTCTCCCCACGCCGGATTCATCGCCCGCTGATATTCCTCTGGCAACACCCACGCCCACGCCGACTCCAAAGCCCACGCCCAAACCCACGCCCAAACCC
>JBAXXD010000068.1:0-22000 GCA_037128135.1 Verrucomicrobiia bacterium | reverse complement strand
CGGCGCCGAAGTTCGAGACCGCGACGCTCCACAGCGCGGTCGTCGAACTCGTCGCAATGAAGGGCGCCAAGATCCAGTATATCACCGTCCAGAACTGGTCGGCGAACGTCTTCAACCTCGTCACCAAGCGCGGGCTCGCCCACGAGGAGGCGGAGATTAAATGGATCGACTGCAACATCGGCTCGCGCCTCACGATGAAGTATCCGGGCGTCATCATGAAGGGCCGCAAGGCGCGCGGTGAGGTGATCTCGATCGCGCTGGCCGGCGACGGGCAGCACCAGGATACCGGCGCGAAGATGGTCCACGCGGCCGACGACACGACGAGCAACATCGTCTCGAAGAGCATCAGCCTCGGCAAGGGACGTGCGACCTACCGCGGGCTCGTCCAGATCGGACGGCACCTCAAGGGCTGCAAAAACAACACCGAGTGCGACGCGCTCCTCATCAACTCCGGAAGCCGCACGGATACCTACCCGGCCATCACCGTCCGCGGAAAAGAAAATTCCTCACAGCACGAGGCGTCGGTCAGCAAGATCAGCGCCGAACAGATCTTCTACATGCAGCAGCGCGGGATCCCGAAGGCCGCCGCGATGAGCCTCGCGGTCAACGGGTTCGTCAACGACCTCGTCCAGCAGTTCCCGATGGAATACTCGGTCGAGCTCAAGCGCCTGATCGACCTCGAAATGGAGGGCTCGGTCGGCTGACCCCGGCGCTTTTCACGATGATGACAAACAGGAAAATGGAGGCCGCCGAGTGGCCGGAATGGTTTGGCCGGGATGACGCACTCCGCGCCTACGAGGCGGCCCCCGCGCCGACCCGCAAAGATGAGCCGTGGAGGTTCGCCAACATCGCGGCGCTCGACCTCGCGGAGTTCACGCCCGCCCCCGCGCCATCGAACCCGCAACGGATCATCGCCGCCTCACACGGGCTCGCGGATTTTTCCGCGAAGATGATCTTCGCGAATAACTCGCTCCTCCACGAGGCCCGGCCCGGGCTCCCGGACGGAGTCCTCTTCACCACGCTCGAGGACGCCGTCCGTGATCACGCGCCGATCATCAAAAATTTCTTCATGGCGCAGCCGGCCGGGCTGGGCTCGCACAAATTTGCGGCGCTGCACCGGGCGCGCGTCACGGGCGGGGCGTTCCTTTACGTTCCGGCGGGCACCGAGGTCGCGCTTCCGGTCGAGATTTTCCACTGGGTCGAGGGCGACCTCTCATCGGTCTTTCCTCACACGCTGATCGTCTGCGGCGAGAACAGCCGGGTCACCGTGGTGGATCGCTTCGGGAGCACGGACGGCCGCCGCGCGTTCGCCTGCGGGGTCAATGACCTCCACCTCGAACCCGGTGCCGCCCTCACCTACATCGCCGTCCAGGACTGGTCGCACGGCTCGCTCGCTTTCCACCTGAACGCGACAAGCGTCGGCCGCGACGCCCGGTGCACCGCGCTCACCGCAAACTTCGGCGGAGGATTCGTCCGCTGCGAAAGCCTCAGCCGTCTCGTCGGCGAACGCGCGCACAGCGGGATGTATGCGATCAATCCCGTCGAGGGAACCCGCGAGATCGACCAACGGACGCTCCAGGATCACGTCGCGCCGAACGCCACCAGCGACCTCCTCTACCTGAACGCGCTGGACGACAAATCCCGCACGATCTTTGCCGGGCTCATCAAGGTCCAGCCCGGCGCTCAGGGCACCGATGCCTACCAGAAGATCCGCAACCTCATCCTCAGCGACGAAGCCGACCCGAACTCGATGCCGGGCCTCGAAATCCTCAACGACGAAGTCCGCTGCTCGCACGGCGCAACAAACGGCCCGGTGAGCCAGGAAGAACTCTTCTACATGCAGGCCCGGGGCATCCGCCGCGATGCCGCCCAACGCCTCATCGTCCTCGGGTTCTTCACCTCCCTGCTCGAAAAAATTCCCGACCCCGCGATCCGCGATCTCCTCTCCGGCCTCCTCGCCAAGCGCCTCGCCATCTCCTGAGCGCTTTTCCGTGGAGCATACGCGCCCCCGCGTGTGGTGTCCGGCGACCCGCCGGACAAGGAGCAATGCGCCGCCCCCTTCGCCGCACAAAATCCTCCAAGGCGAGCCCGAGATTGCCCGTGGCTACCGCAATATCCTGGATGAACTGGAACCCGGCTCGCCTCCCGTCCGGCACCGACCCCCAGTTTGCCCCCAGTTCCCGCTGCGTATTGACCCCTTTTCTGTGGACGGATTGTTGCGGCGACGCGGGCGGGGCATTTGGAACATCTCTCGAGGGAAATCATTTCCCCGTTTTATCTGCAGGCTGGAGCAGATTGATTTGGAGAGATCCGGTTGACGCCGTCTTCTTTTCGTATATCCTACCGTATATATGAAACGGGCAATCAGGAACGTGGATACGGTGAGGATTTTCACCTGCGGGAACAGCCAGGCGATCCGCCTGCCGAAAAAATTCCGGCTTTCAGGTCAAACGGCGCGCATTGAGCGCAAAGGGAACCGTTTGGTCATCACGCCGGACGAGGATGTCTGGGCGCGCTTCGATCGCGGCGTTGCGGGCATGGCCGGATTGTGGGATGGGTTTGAACGCGGGCAACCGAAAGCTCCCGATCAGCGCGGAGATATTTTCCCATGATCCGCACCCTGCTGGATACGGACACTTTTATCGCTTTGCTGCGCGGCAATCCACGAGTCATGGAGCGGGTTCGGGCGCGTCCGACAAAATCCATCGGGGTTTCCATGATCACAGTTTACGAACTCCGCGTTGGCGTGGAAAAAAGCCGCGACCCGGAGAAGAACGGACGGTTTCTTGAGGACACGCTGGCACCATTTGCGGTGCTGCCCTTCGATGATCCGGCTTCGGTCCAGTCTGCCAAAATCCGTTCCCGCCTCGAACGCAAAGGTCATGGGATTGGTCCCTACGACACCCTCATTGCCGGTCATGCCCGCGCCCTTGATGCGAAACTCATCACCGGCAACAGAAGGGAGTTCTCCCGCGTGCCGGATCTCAAACTGGGAAACTGGCTGGCCTTTCAAAGCCGCCTCCAAGAATAACAAGCTGGGGGTTCCTTGAGCTGACGCGCTGATCAGGGAAAAAAGATCGGGCTTGTCAGCAATAGCGCTGCCCATCAAACTGGAATCAGGATGACCTCAGTGCATCGAAGGAGCCGGCTGATTGTCGGGTATCTCGCGGAGAACGTGTGCGCCTACCTGAACCTTCTTGCGGATGCTTTTTTGCATTCCCCGGCCGTGCTGCGGCCGCCGTGCCGCCGGGTTCTGCTCAAGCAGGTTTATTTTAGCGGGCTTGAATCCCTGCCTTTCCTGTCGTTCACGGCACTCTTGCTCGGCTTCACGGCGGCTTCGCGGCTCTATCAGGTGATGGCGAAGGATTTTTCGCGCACCGTGGACGTTTTCCGCTCGATGATCGTGCAGGAGGGGGCTCTCCTGATCGTGGCATTCTATGTGATGGCCCGGAGCGGTTCGGCAATAGCCAGCGAGCTCGCCAGCTGCAAGCAGCAGGGGGAGGTCGCCGCGCTTTACCGGATGGGAATCGACCCGGCCGGGTATTTGATTGCGCCGAGGGTGTTGGGCAGCATGCTCAGCGTGGCCGCCCTGAGCTTTTTTTTCCAAATCATGCTGGTGCTGGGAGGATTTGCCCTGGCGTCCTTTTTCATGGAATGGGACTACGCGCTGGCGATGAGACAATTCCTGTACGGCGGGATCAGCCCGGGAGGCGCCCTTTTCTCGCTGCTCAAAACATCCGTCTTCGGAGCTCTGATCGGCGCGGTGGCCTGCCACCAGGGCCTGCGGGCGATCCGGGGCCCGCAGGGCATTCCCGTGGCAACGCGCACGGCGGTCGTCCACGGCTTTGCGGCGATCGTTATCGCCACCACCATTTTCTTTTTTCTCAGCAGGTGATGAAGACGGCATTCCGATCCATAGGCCTGGTCGTGGGGGACGCGAGGATCCCGGACATCACGCTGGAGCCCGGCGCCTGCGGCGGCTGGCATGTCCGTGATGCGGACTTTGCCCTGGAGGTGCTCGACGGAATCACGGGCCTGCAGCCGGTGCAAGGCGGCGAATCCTCCTGGTTCGGACAGGAATTGTCCGGGCTGCCAGAGTCCGGAATCCTGCGCCTGCTCAGCCGGACGATGACGCTTACGGCCGATGGGCCGCTCATCGCCAACCTGAATGTCCGCGACAATGTCTTGCTGCCCGCTTTGCACCGCCGCACGGATTCGGAGGCGGGCCTGCTCGACAAACTCGAACTGCTTTTGACCGGGCCGGATCTGCCGTGGCCCGCGCCCGCGAACTTTCCGCTCCTGCTCCCGCACCATCTGGAAGCCCTCCAGCGCTGGCTGGCCGGGCTTTTGCGCGCGGCGCTGGCGGTCCCAGAAATCGTTTTGTGCTGCCACTATCCGGGCGATCTCTCGATGCGGGAGCAGGCGGAGCTGATCCGCGGATTTCATTGGCTCCGGGGCAGGCTGCCGGGGGCGGCCTGGCTGTTCCTGTCCTGCGAGCCGGTTTTGCCCGGCGGCTTTTCCGGTTCTCTTGCGGAGGTTTCCCCATGAAATACCTGCAGGATTCGGATCCGAGGTTCCAATACCTCGGGCTCAAAGTGACGAGCTTCCTTGCCAGCCTTGTGATCCTGCTGCTGGTCATGGCGGCGCTGCTCGGATGGCGGCAGGATTTCTTTGTCTCCACGGTTGTTTACCGGTCGAAGCCCGGCCGGGCTGATGCGATTTTACCCGGCATGGACGTCACCCTACGGGGAATCCGCGTCGGCCGCGTGATCACGGTGGATTTCGACGAAGCCGGCGGGCCGGAGATCGCGATGCGCGTGCGGTCAAAATCCACGCTTTGGCTGAGGGCGGATGCGGTCGCGAGGCTCACCGGAATGGATCCGCTGGCAACGCCGTTCATCGATTTGGTGCCGGGAAGCAACGACCAGCCCCCACTGCGCGCGGGATCCCTGCTGCCGTTTGAGCGGGAGCTTTCCTTCGGGGAGACCGCCACACGCATCCAGCAGGAGATGAGCCCGGTCATCGCCTCGGCCGCCCGGCTCATGGACGAGCTGAACGGGCCGGATGGCGATGCCCGCCAATCCCTCCGCGATCTCCGTGCGCTGAGCAAATCCCTGTCCCGCGATGTGCCGCCCATCCTCCTCGACCTCCAGGTCTCGGCGTCCACCGCCCGCGGATTCCTCGCGGAAGTCACTGCGACGGATGCCGACCTCCGCCGGGCTACCCGCCATCTTTTTTCCATCAGCGACACTTTGGATCGCAAGCTTCCGGACATGCTGGCCAAGCTGGATGAATCGCTCAGCTCGCTGCGCGACGCGACCGCAGACTTTCACCGCACGGCCCACACCACTTCGCCCAAAGTGGATGTCCTGGTCAAGCAATCCGGCGATGTGGTCAACAAGGCCGACGAACTCCTTTCCGACGTCCGAAAAATCTGGGTTCTCAAGCTGTTCGCTCCTCACAAGGAAGACCGGTAAAAGCCGTGCCGCCGCCTAATCGGCGTCAAATCTCCAGCGGCTTGGGCGCGCGGGTGAGAAGCTTCGGCCCGCGCATAGTCACGACGGCCACGTCCTCATGGCGGACGCCCCCGAGCCCGGGGATATAGATCCCGGGTTCGACCGTCAGCACCTGGCCGGGCAGGAACGTTGTGGCGGCAAAACGCGGAGACTCATGCACCTCGAGCCCCAGCCCGTGCCCGGTCCCGTGAAAGAACCCCTGCCAGCGCCCGTCGCGGATCTCGGTCGGATACCCCTGCGTGGCAAAAAATTTCTTGATGGCCTCATGTGCCGGCTCTCCCTGGTTGCCGGGCTTCATGTGTTTGAGGGCGATTTCCTGTCCGGCAAGGCATGTCTCCCAAAGCCGTCGCTGCGCGTCGCCTGCCGTGCCCCGCACGACCGTGCGCGTGATGTCGCCAAAATAACCCGAGCGCGTGTCGCGCGGAAAAATATCCAGGATGATCAACTCGTTCGCGCGGAGCGGCCCGGACCCCCGCCCGTGCGGGTCGCACGCCTGCTCGCCGCCAGCCACAATCGTGTCCCCACGCGCCTCTCCGCCCGCCCGCACCACCGCCATCTCGATCTCCGTCCGTAGGGCCTCGGAGGTCAGGATCCGGCGGCCGAGCGCCAACTGTCCGTCCCGTCGCGGCAGGGCCGACCGGAGGATCTCCATCGCCCGCGCCATCCCCGCCTCGGCGATCCGGATCGCCGCCTCAACCGCCCGGATCTCGGTCCGGGACTTCGTCTCGCGCCCGGGAAAAAACGGCCCTTTGGACGGCTTCAACCGCACGCCTTCCTCTTTCAACTGCCGGGCCAGACCCAGCGGAAAATCCTGCGGCACCACCACGCTCCGCGCCTTGTTCGCCCGCAGCCAGACGGCCACGACACGCGCATACGAGGGCTTTTTCTTTTTTGAGCCCGCCGCTCGCTCGACGTCCGAATACGCATCCACCCGATCCACTCCCGCCTCCCGCCTCCCGCGATCCACTTCCAGATCGGAGAGCAAAAGAAGCTTCTTGTCCCCGTCCTGCAAAAACACGAACGCATCGGGCGCCCGGAATTTCGTGGCGTAAAGCAGGTCGGCCGAAGCCTCGCTCGAGGCGATGATCAGTTTTGCGCGCGGCATGGAAAAAAGGATTCGTCTTTCAGTAGAGTGATTTAATTCGCCAGCAAAGACCAAAAAAGCCAGTTAAATTCCCCCAATTACCCCAAACTATTTCACGGTGGAGTCCTTGCTTATTGACATTTTCAATCTCTGGTTGTGCGTTTTCACGTCTGCGCGAGCCTCAGCCTGACCCTTTTTTTCTTTTTTTACCATTTTCCTTTTCCTAAACGCACTTCGAAGCGTGAACGGCAACGCGTGCATGGTCGAGAGCATCCGCCAACTCCATCGCTAGCAAAGGAATGTGATCGGGATTGTTAATTAAATCATTATGTCCTCCAGTGACTCGGTGGAATGTGACGCCGCCACGAACCAGATATCGCCAATACCATTTCCACTGGGGGCAGATTTCATCACTGAGAAAGACATCCGCAGAATCAGGATAGGGCGAGAGTCGGTAAGTGGAACCAATCGCGTGGTAGTAATCAATGAACCCAGCGAATTCAGGAGGGTTAATGCATGCAGGTGGAGGTTCTATGACCGGCGCCGGTTTTTTTTGATTTGCAAATACCCAATGTCGGAGAGCGATCAAGCGTCCGCAAAAGTAATCCAACTTGGCATAGTGGGGTAGCTGCAACCAATGCCGCAAATGGAAAAGACACCGGCGCGGTATATAGGATGACATGGAAAGTCCATAAAAAAGCCAGGGAACTGGACCGATAGGGCAGCTATCGAGCAGGCCAAGAAATGCAACTTTCCGGCCACGACAATGGAGTTGCTGGGCAATTTCGAATGCGATAATTCCTCCTAATGAAAAACCCGCAAGATGAATGGGCCCTTCAGTTTGAAACGACATGATCTCCTCAACGTAGTGGGCGGCCATTTCCACGACTGAAATGTGCCGTAATGACTTGCCATCCAGCCCGACCGCCTGAATGCCATAGGACGGTTGTTCCGGTGGCAAAAGTCTGGTTAATGAAAGAAACAAGTAAACATCACCGCCAACGCCATGAATAAAAAATAATGGCGGTCTGGAACCCGCGGGCTGTAATGGGACAAGACAACTCCACGGCGGAGCCCAGTTTTCATCTGTCATGCGTTTGGCCAACGACTCCACCGTGGGCGACTGGAACAAAGTGGCAATGGGAAGGTTGCATCCAAACACTCTGTCGATCTCTGCTGCGAGGCGCGCCGCCAAAAGAGAATGGCCGCCGAGCATAAAGAAATTATCCTGCCGACTAATGTTATCCTGTTGTAAGATCCGCTGCCAGATGCGAATCATCTCCAGTTCCAAAAGATTGATGGGCTGGGATACTTTGCTGCGAGTGACATCTGCGGCTATTTCCGGCTTGATGCCGCATAACTGCCGCTCGGTGTCGGTGCGCGGCGCCTCAAAACTGGAGCCAGCTATAAGATGGGCGCCCTCCATCTTTTCCAGAGCCCGGCGGTCCACCTTGCCATTGGGGTTGAGCGGCAGATCCGGCGCCACCGTAAAACTGCCGGGGATCATGTATTCGGGAAGCCAGCGAGACAGTTCGCTCCGGAGACGGGAAAGAGTCAACTCGCGACCCGGGCACAAGACAATCCAGGAGGCCAACTCCAAGGCGCCATCGGGGCCAGGCCGGGCAAGAACGGCCGCCTGTTGAATGTCCGGGTGCCGATGCAACGCGTTCTCCACCTCTCCAAGCTCAATCCGAAACCCCCGAATCTTGACCTGCTGGTCGGCTCGGCCAAGGTAAACGAACTCTCCATCTTCCAGCCGACAGGCCAAATCACCACTGCGATAAAGCCGCGCACCGGGGATGGTGGAAAATGGATCGGGCAAAAAGCGCTCCGCGTTCAGGGCTGGGCGGTTCAAATAGCCGCGGGCCACACCCAATCCGCCAACAAATATTTCGCCGCTCACGCCCGTAGCCACCGGCTGAAGCTTTTCATCCAGCAAATGGAGGGTCAGATCCGGAATCGGCCGCCCAATGATACTGCCCAATTTGGCCGTAACATCCGCCTGCTTAAGCGGGCGCCAAGTCACATGCACGGTCGTCTCTGTAATGCCATACATGTTGACCAGGCAGGGGCTTTCGTCGCCGAGCCGCGCAAACCAAGGTGTGAGCATCCCCAATTGCAAGGCCTCGCCACCAAAAATCACCCAACGCAACTTCAGTTCCGTCGACACGGGCGCGCCCACAGCAATCGGAATCAACTGCCCGAACGCAGAGGGCGTCTGGTTGAGAACCGTGACCCCCTCGTCCAGCAAAAGCTGGTAAAAATCCGCCGGCGTGCGGCTGACCCAATAGGGCACCACCACCAAGCGCCCGCCATAAAGCAACGCGCCCCAAATCTCCCAAACCGAGAAGTCGAACGCCAGGGAGTGAAATAGCGTCCAGACATCGGTTTCCCCAAATCCAAACCAAGGTTCGGTAGCGCTAAAAAGCCGGACCACATTGCGGTGGGTGACCACCACCCCCTTGGGTTGACCGGTCGAGCCGGAGGTGAAGATGATATATGCTGCGTTGTCCGGAGCATTATTCGGGGAGGGAAAATCGTCCGCAGGCTCGCCCGCGAGCGAAATCCGATCCAGATCCACGTAAGTCACCGCTGGTGACGGTGATGGAACCAGCGAGATGGTGGCCGCATGAACGATCAGCACTGATATCCCCGCATCCTTGAGCATGAACTCCATCCGGTCACGGGGATACACCGGATCAATCGGCACATAGACGCCGCCGGCTTTGAGGATGGCGAGGATGGCCACCAGCGGATGAAAGGATCGCTCCAGGCAGAGCGCGACGGGCGTCTCGGCCTGAACGCCCAATGTCCTAAGATAACGGGCGAGCTGGTTGGCCTGCCCGTTTAGCTCGCGATAGGTGAGGGTTTGCCCCCCGAACACCACCGCGACTGATTCCGGAGTGCGCTCTGCCTGCTCCTCAAACAATTCGTGGACACACTTATCCCTTGGATAGTCCCGAGCTGTCTGATTCCAGACTACCAGAATCTTATGGCGCTCTGCATCATTCATCTGAATCTTTAATCCAAATGGTTATTAATAAAATATGGCGATACCAAAAGGTTTAATTTTATTCATTAAACCAGATTCTGAAAAATGATTTGACGCACTTTCTTTTTCACGGCGTTTACAGGTCACTCCATTGCAGGCAGATCAGAAAATTGTCAGTTCTTGCTCTTTGACATATTGAGTGAAATGATTGCGGAACATTCCACTGTTTTGCGTGGGAAGAATGTCACCGCCAGTCGAGTGATCTCCAGCCTCATGTCTTCTGATGCCATGGAAAATGACTGTGACGATAAATGGTGGGGCGAGATCGCCGAGCCCGCTGAAAATCGACGCCGCATAAAACCATCGGGCAGGCGACATTAAAAGTTGATGCAGCCTTGATATGCATGCGTCCAAGTCAAGGGGTTCGTGCGAAGTGCAAAACGACGTGAAATCTCATCAGGAGGTTAGCGCGATCAGAGCGGCCTAGGCAGATTTTAAGCCCTCAGAGGCCATCTGCGATAGCGGCGCAGATTTCCTTCAACCTCTCATGGCCGGCATGATCGCGAACCATTTTTTTGCGTCAGCCTCCATCACCAATTCCCAGTAACTGCAAAAAATTCTTCACTCCCCAAGTCGTAGCTGGTGGTGAATTCCTCTTCGGTCTTCGCCTCTCTGGGCAGGTAGTTTTTTCCTCCCGAACCGGAACAGCCTGCGGATGGCCGTGCGGCAGTTTTTTGTCCGGCTCGTAGAAACGTAACAGGCGGGATGCCCGTTCCCTCTGTGCTCTGCAACTTTTCCGGTGCGGCGGGACAAAGCGACGACGAAACGATTCCGGAAAAAATTTCTCGCCACGCGTGGCGGCTGGATTCTATCGTGGACGGTTCATTTCCAAGCCATGAAAACCCAGCGACCCAAGAAGCCCACCGCCAAGCCCGCCCCTGAGCGCGGGAAAGTCATGAACGGGGCGGAGATCCTCGTCGAGTGCCTGGAGCGCGAGGGGGTGGAGGTGATTTTCGCGTATCCGGGCGGGTGTTCGATGCCGCTGCACCAGGCGCTGACGAAGACGAAGAAGATCCGCACGATCCTGCCCCGCCACGAGCAGGGCGGGGCGTTTGCGGCCGAGGGGTATGCCCGCGTGACGGGCAGGGTCGGCGTCTGCATGGCGACCTCGGGCCCGGGCGCGACGAACCTGGTGACCGGCATCGCCGACGCGTTCATGGATTCGATTCCGATGGTGGCGATCACCGGGCAGGTCCCGCAGGCGATGATCGGGCGCGGCGCGTTCCAGGAGACAGACGTGTTCGGCATGACGCTGCCGATGGTGAAGCACAGCTACCTCGTGTGGGACATCAACGAGATCCCGCGCATCATGAAAGAGGCGTTTCACATCGCCCGCTCCGGACGTCCGGGCCCCGTGCTGATTGATGTTCCCAAGAACATCCAGATCCAGACGGCGCAGCCGGTTTTCCCGAAGAGCGTGAGCCTGCGCGGGTATCAGCCGGAGAAGCGGGCCGGCGACCCGGTGCTGCAGGAAATCCTCGGCCTGCTCGGGCACGCGAAGAAGCCGATGATCTATTGCGGCGGCGGGGTGATCTCCGGCGGGGCATCGGCCGAGCTGCTGGAGTTTGTCGAGCGCACGCGGATCCCGGTGGCGACGACGCTCATGGGGATCGGCAGCTTTCCGGAGACGCATCCGCTCTCGCTCAAGTGGCTCGGCATGCACGGGACCGTCTATGCCAACAACGCGGTGAACGAGGCGGATCTTCTGCTGGCCATCGGGGTGCGGTTCGACGACCGCGTGACCGGGAAGGTCGAGAGCTTCTGCACGCACGGGACGATCGTCCACATCGACATCGACAACTCGGAGATCAACAAGAACAAGCTCGTGCGCCTGCCGGTGCTCGGGGATCTGAAGGACGCGCTCGGCCGGCTGAACAAGATGCTCGACCGGTCCGGCTTCAAGCGCCAGGCCAAGGGCCCGGGCCGGTTCGCCGCCTGGCACCACCAGATCGCCCAGTGGAAAGCCGCCCACCCGCTCACCTACAAAGACACATCGGACGCGATCCAGCCGCAGCACGTCATCCGGGAGCTTTACGAGCTCACCAAAGGCGACGCGATCATCACCACCGGCGTCGGGCAGCACCAGATGTGGGCCGGGCAGTTTTACGACTTCACCAAGCCGCGCACGTTCGTGACCTCCGCGGGCCTCGGCACGATGGGCTTCGGCTACCCGGCCGCGATCGGGGCGAAGGTCGCCCGGCCGGACAAAGAGGTCATCGACATCGACGGCGACGGGTCGTTCCTCATGAACGTGCAGGAGCTCGCCACCGCGCATATCGAAGGCATCGCAGCGAAGGCGATCATCCTCAACAACCAGCACCTCGGCATGGTCGTGCAGTGGGAAGACCGCTTCCACGGCGGGAACCGCGGGCACACGTTCCTCGGCGACCCCAAGGATCTCAAGCGGATTTACCCGGACTACGTGCAGCTCTGCAAGGGCTTCGGCGTCCCCTGCGAGCGCGTCCTCCACAAGAGGGATCTCCGCGCGGCCATCGGACGCCTGCTCGCCTCGAAGGAGGCATACGTCCTCGACGTGATGACCCCCTACACCGAGCACGTGCTCCCGATGATCCCGGCCGGCACGAGCTACAAGGACATCATCACCGAGTAGCCGCGACCTGCGGCATCAGTCGGACTGGCTCAAGCGCTCGACCGGCTTGTCGAACAGGAGCTCGTGCGCCTCGCGCAGAATCGCGGGGATGGTTTCCCGGAACGGGCTCCCGGAAAGCGCGTCCCGCAGATCCGGGATCTCCGCCGCATTTTTTCCCGGAAACCAATGGCCGGCCTGCCCGAGAAGGTTGTAGCGCATTTTTCCGAAGGCGAGCATGTCGAGGCCCTTGGCGAAGTTCCACAGGCGGAGGATTTCCCAGATGTTGATTTCGCCTGGGACATCCTCCCATTTCGGGATCCCCTCGTCCCAGCGCGCGCACCATTCCTTGCCGAGCGCCTCCTGCATGGCTGCGTTCAGCCGGGCCTCGACCTGCGGGACGAGGACGTCGGCATCCGGCAGCAGCGCGAGCGAGCGGAAGTGGACGTCAAAATCCGCCGGGCGCGCGGCGCCGATCGAGAGCGTGTGGATCCCGGGGTTGCGCAGGCAGAACAGGTTGTTGAATTCCATCGGGCTGAGCGGCGCGCAGAGGGCCTCGAGTTTTTCCGGCGGCTCGTAGAGTTTTCCGCCCTTGTCGTTCGGGCTGATGATGAAGACCCCCATGTCGTGGCGCGCGGCGGCTTCGAGCGCGGGGGAATTCGAGCGGTTGACCCAATACCAGTGGAGGTTGACGTAGTCGAACTCCCCGGTCTCGATCGCGTCGCAAATGACATCGCAGTCGCCGTGCGTGGAAAACCCGATGAACCGGCAGCGGCCATCCCGCTGGAGCTCGCGCGCCACGGCGAGCGGGCCGCCCGGCTTCAGGGAATTCTCGAGGATCTCCCGCGAATTGATGCCGTGCAGCCCGAGCAGATCCACATGGTCGAGGCGGAGCAGGGACATCGAGCGGTCGAACGTCTCGCGGAACTTCGCGCCGTCGCCATCCGGGGAGACCTTCGTCTGCACGATCAGGCTTTCGCGGGGGAGCCGCGGAAGAATCTTCCCGAGCTGGAACTCCGACGATCCGTATCCGCGCGCGGTTTCGATGTGGGTGATCCCGCAGGCGAGCGCCTGCTCCACCGTCGCCTCGAGGTTCTTCTGGTTGTCATCCGGCGCCTCCTCCTCGTCTTTCCACGAGTGCTGGTATCGCATCCCACCGCAGGTGAAAACCGGCATCGCAATCCCGGTCCGTCCAAATCGTCTTTTGGTCATCATCATAAAATTTTCAATCTGGCGACGGCTTCGATTTCGGCGGTCTGCGGGAACATGTCAACCGGCTGGAAAAAATCGGGCGCGTATTTTGCGGAGAGTTTTTTCAAATCCCGCGCGAGGGTTGCGGGGTCGCACGACACATAGACGATCATGGCCGGAGGGTTCGCGAGGATGGCGACCGCGACCTCCGGGGAGATCCCTTCGGACGGCGGATCGAGGATCAGAGCGGTTTCCGCGGCGGGTGCCGCAGCCAGCGCAGCCGACAGGTGGGATTCCACCGGGCCCTCGACATAAATTTCGCCCTCCCGCGCGTCCGCCCGCGCCGCCTGCACGGCCCCCGGGCTCCACTCGATGCCGGTCACGACACGGAAATTTTCTCGCGCGACCTTGGAAAAAAATCCCGCACCGCAATACGCGTCCACCAGATGCCCGTCCGCGCCCGCCAGCATCCCGAGAACAACTTCGGCGAGCACCTCAGCGGCACCGGCGTTGACCTGGCTGAATCCATGGAAATCCGACTTTTCCCGCAGGGTGATCTTCCGGTTTTCGCGGGGGGGATTTGCGGCGAGCGCGGCGAGTTGTGCGTTGACGCCGGGCGAGGCGATCGGGCACGCGGAGACGGGAACGATGCGGTTCGACTTGCGCCCGTGAAACCCGACCCGCCCGTCCTCGACATGGACGCCGAGCCGGTTCCGGTAGCTCCACTGTTCGGGCGAGGGGAGCATCGGGCGCACGTCGGCGTCTGCGATCCCGCCGATCCTCCGGAGCAGCCCGCGAACCTGTTCCGCCTTCAGCTCCAACTGCCGCTCATACCGGACATGCTGATACGCGCATCCGCCGCATCTTCCATAGACCGGACACCGCGGAGCCGTCCGATCCACGGAAATCTCGGTCATCCGCACGACCGCGGCTTCCACGAACGATTTTTTCTGACGCACGATCCGGACGACCGCGCGCTCGCCCGGCAGGGTCAGCGGAACAAAGCACACCCGTCCGTCCGGCAGGTGCCCGACTCCGGCCCCGCCAAACCCGACGCTCTCGATCGACACGGTTATTTCCACGCCAGCGAGGATATCGCATACCCCACGCATCTCAACCACGGAAAAGCAGAAGGTTTGTCCGAGCCAAATCTCTTCCCTCGCCTTTTTGCCGCCGGGATGCTTGGGTTCACCGAAACGGATTTCACATGATTTTTTTCGGCATGGTCGTCGGGTTTGTTGCTTGGTTTTTGGTTTGCCCTCTCATCTCCAGTCCGGCACAAGCCGTCCCTTTACAAAGTCCGCCGGCTTTTCCAAAGCCGTAGCGGCCCGGGAGCAACGATGCCAAGCCCGAGCAGCCTCTTCGCCGCGATCCTTTTTGGAGCCATCGGGATGGGCGCGTTTGTTCATGGGAAGCGCAACGGGCTCGCGATGCCAGCGCTCATCGGCGTCGCGCTCATGGTGTATCCCTACTTCGTCTCCGAGACCTGGCTCGTTTTTTCCATCGGCGCGCTTCTGTGCTACATGCTCTACCTGTTCAGGAATTAGCGCGCCGGGCGCCGCGGCATCATTGCGCGTGGTATTCCTGGAGGCTTTTGACCCCGTAGCCCGACTGCTGGATCGCGCGGATGGCGGCGACGCTGGCGCGGGCGCCGCGGAGGGTGGTCATCGTGGCGACGCGGGCGGCGACGGCCGCGCTGCGGATCGCGACCTCGTCGCGGCGAGGCTGCTGGCCGCTCGGCGTGTTGAGGATGAAATGGATCTCGCCGTTTTTGATCAGGCGTTTTATTTTGCAATTCGCGCAGGATCATTTCAAACTTACATTTCGGCACAAAATCATGATCGCAAAGGCTCGGTGGCAGCACTTCTCCAAGGGGCTGATGTTTTTATCGGCTTTCTTAATCGTTGGGATTGATGCGGCATCGGCCGAGTATGCTTCCACAAGCCTCCCCGAGGGCCAGCAGGTCGCGCTCGCCGTTGATCCGTCGTGTGCCCCGCGCATTGCATTCATGCAAAACGGGACGCTCACGCATGCGTATTGGAACGGACAAATCTGGACGACCGCACCAATTCCCGGTGCTTCCCAACCGCAAAACGACATCGATATCGCGGTGGACCACTGGGGACGAAGCCATGTGGCGGCGGCAAACGGCCCCCAAATTCAATACTTTTATCGCGAAGGCACAGGCAATGCTGCAACCTGGATTGCCAAGCCGCTCACAGGCACCTCCGTTGGCGGACCTAATCAAATTTCTTTGGCTCTCCGGCGGGACGGGGACACGGTCGTTCCCTGTATCGCGTATTACGATAAATCAACCTCCTTCCCTTCGTTAAAATTTGCGCAATATACGAACGGAGCATGGTCGGTCATGACGGTTGACTCGGAGTCGGAAAATGCCACGGGGCGCTCCCCCAGTCTGGTGATTGATTTCACGGGGCATGCCCACATCGCCTACTTCGGCGGAAGTTCTTCTTTTGGACAACCGCCAAAATTGAAATATGCCCATCAGGTTGGAAACTCTTGGGAAATCGAAACCGTATTTCAGGGGAGCGGCATCGAAACCTCGTGGAACTTGGAATACCGGCTTTGCGAAATCGCTCTCAATAGTTCCGGTCAACCCTGCATTCTCTACACCATTCCCCCAACGGGAAATTCGACTGTCAGCTCGATAATGTATTCCGTGAAAAGCGCCCAGGGTTGGTCGATCTTTCAAGCGGCAGCAACTTTAGGCGCCACAAGTGTTTCGCTTGCAGCTAACGCTTCTGGAAATCGCTGGTTGCTCAAGGGAGGCTACGTCGATAATGCCGATACGGGAATTAAGCAGATCAAAGCCAGTTTGATTTCAGGATCTCAACCGACATTTTTTACTCGCACCACGGTCCCTTCTTCGGTCACTTCGGTCACGAGTTTTTCAATAAGAGGGGCCTTTTCCGACATTTTTGTTGCTTCCTATTCTGATTCCGCCACGCCGAGCCAGTTCTTTTCTGTTAACAATTCCAACCCGCCAACTGGAACCGGAACCGGGACATCCATCGAGCAACGCATCCGTCAGACATTGGGAGTTCAAGACCCCAATTATGTCTTAAAACCAGCGGATCTCTTCCATCTTACTTCGCTCGACATCACCGGTCTCGGGGCATCGGATTTGAGCATTCTCACGAATGCGGTGCGCCTCACGAATTTGTCGGCAGCGAACAACAAAATCTCCGATCTCACTCCACTTCTTTCGCTGCCAAAGCTGGCCTCTCTGGTTCTTTCAACAAATTATCTCGATTCCCCGCAAGCGGTCTCCCAGATCCAGCAACTCGAGTCCAAAGGAGTCAGCGTGACAGTCGGGACTCAAAAACATCCGTGGAACGTTGTTCTGGAGCCGCAGTTGGATGCGGCTTTAAGAATCCGAATGAATATTGATCCAAGTAGAGACGAACCGTTTACCTCATCTCACGCGCAGAATCTTGTAGGCCAACTCGTGGTTCCGAACGCCGGACTGACCAGTCTCCGCGGCCTCGAATATGCTACCAACCTGACCAGCTTGAACATTTCCAACTCAGGTCCTATTTTTATGAACCGCGTCACATCTCTCGCGCATCTCGCAGGTTTGTCCCAGTTAACAGATTTGCGCGTCGCTGGGAACTGGGTGTCCGATTTGGCCCCGATTCTCGGCTTGGAAAAGCTCCAGTATCTCGACGTGTCGCAAAACGGTCTGGACGAGAGCAGTCCCAGTTCGCCTGACGCAATCGCTGTCCAGCAGTTGCGAGACCGCGGAGTGACCGTGTATTGGCAGAACCAGCAATCGCCGTGGAACTGGGTCTTCGAGCCCGCACTTGCTTCAGCGGTCCGCTCTGCTCTCTCGATGAGTTCGAATGCAACTTTTACCCCAGATAAACACGCTCAGTTGACCCAACTTGCAGCGGTTGGAAAAGGCATAAGATCAATCGCCGGGCTCGAACTGGCTTCGAACCTTCAATCTCTGATACTTGCCGGCAACAACATCAGCGATATTTCTCCGCTCAAGGGACTCGTTTCCCTCAAGCTTGTCGATCTCACCACGTATGCCCCGCAGTTTCCCGGCATGGAAAATACCGTCAAAGACCTGTCTTCGCTTTCGGGGCTCTCTCAACTTCAAACCCTGTATTTGCGGGGCAATCACGTCACCGACCTGACCCCGCTCGTGAACCTCTGGCAGGGTTCCGGCAGCCGCACGCTGGACGTATCGGAAAACGGTCTCGATTTCCGTGATGGATCTACGGCCTTCTTGGCGGTCGCGCAGTTGCAGAGCCGTGGGGTGTCAGTCACATGGGCCAACCAGCGATCCCCATGGAACTGGGTTCTCGAACCGGCTGTTGAAGCGGTTCTCCGATCCAATTTTGGGATGTCGGCCAACGCGACGTTCACTACGTATCAAGAGACATTTCCGATATCGCTCGACCTGAGCGGATGGGGCATCACAAGCCTTGCGGGGCTGGATCTCGCGACAAGCCTCACCACGCTTGATTTGCACGGTAACAACATCAGCGACATCAGTCTGCTGGCCGGGCTGACGAATCTCCAAACCTTGCTTTTGGCAGGCAACAATGTGAGCGACATCTCGGCGCTGTCCGGGCTCACGCATCTCGTTACTCTCGATCTTTCCAACAACCCATCCCTCTATCTCGGCATGGAAAACGCGGTCGGAGACCTGACGCCGCTCGCGGGGCTCACGCAGCTCACGACGCTCAACCTGCAGGGCAACCGGGTCACCGACCTGACCCCGCTCGTGAACCTCTGGCAGGTTACTAAACCCCGCACGCTCGACGTCTCGCAGAACGGCCTTGATGAGCGAAGCGGTTCCGCGGACTTCCTGGCGGTCGCACAGTTGCAGTCACGCGGGGTGACGGTCACATGGAGCAGCCAGCGCTCGCCGTGGAACGGCATGATTGATCCCGCACTTGAAAAGGCTTTGCGGGCAGCGTTGGGCGTTTCTGCAACAGAGGTCATCACTCCAACTCAGCAAAACAATCTCGACAAGCTTAACCTGGATGGAAACGGGACGATCAATTTGAACGGGTTGGAGTTTGCGGCAAACCTTTCGTCGCTTTCTCTCGACGGCCGACAAGTCGGCGATTTGTCAATGCTTCCTCGGCTTGCTTACCTGAGCACGCTGAACCTGCAGAATTCGACTCCTGTTGGCCTGTCCGCGCTGAACGGCATCAGTTCGCTCCGCACTTTGGATCTTCGCGGGGCCAAAATTGTGACGACAGCGGGAAGCAATGATCGGAACGTCATTGATGCTCTCAAATCGCGGGGCGTGAGTGTCAGTTTCTTGAATCCTCCGTCGAGTATTTTGACATCCACCGGGAACTACAGTGCGGTCAACATTTCATGGTCAAGTGATAGCAGCGCTCAATCCCACACGATTACGCGCAGAAATGTCCAAACCGGGGAGGTGAGCGTAGTGGGAACGACGGCCTCAAACTCCTTCGCGGATTCAACCGCGCAGCCGGGCGACATTTATTCCTACACCATCCAGTCCGCGATGAACGCGCAAAGCGGGGCGGGCACATCGACCGGATACGGTTACGAGCCGCTGACATTCAGCGGTTGGCTCCAGAAGAAAGGGTTTACGGGCGGCAATGCGCAAGGGAATGCCGATCCCAACAAAGATGGGGTGCCGAACCTTGTCGATTTCGCATTCAATCTGACCGACTCTACATCCCCCAAAGGCAGCCTGCCGCAGATCATTCCTTCCGGTGGGAAACTCATCTGCACCTGGGAAATTCCAAAAGCCAGGGCTGGATACACGGCCATCTATGAGCATTCCACAGACCTCAAAACGTGGACTCCCGTGGTTCCATCAAGCTCGACTGATGCGGGAACTAAGACGCAATTGCAGTTTGTGTTACCGGACGCAAAACCGGGATTTTTCCGCGCAAAAGTGCAGTAGGCTCCATTGCGACTTTGTGCCTCTCGGCGGAAAGAATCTATCACCGCGCCGCGGCATCATTGCGCGTGGTATTCCTGGAGGCTTTTGACCCCGTAGCCCGACTGCTGGATCGCGCGGATGGCGGCGACGCTGGCGCGGGCGCCGCGGAGGGTGGTCATCGTGGCGACGCGGGCGGCGACGGCCGCGCTGCGGATCGCGACCTCGTCGCGGCGAGGCTGCTGGCCGCTCGGCGTGTTGAGGATGAAATGGATGTCGCCGTTTTTGATCAGGTCGAGGACGTTCGGCCGGCCCTCCTGGATTTTGAGGAGCGTCTTCACCGGCACGCCGGCCTCGCCAAGCAGCTTGGATGTTCCAGACGTCGCGTGGATCGTGAAGCCCAGGCCCACAAACTCGCGGGCGACCTCGATCGCCGCCGGCTTGTCGGTATCCTTCACGCTGATGAAGACATTCCCCTTCGTCGGCAGCGGCGGCTGGGCGGACATCTGGCTCTTCGCGTAGGCGATGCCGAGGTCGGGATCGATCCCCATGACCTCGCCGGTCGAGCGCATCTCCGGGCCGAGGATGATATCCACGCCGGGGAATTTGATGAACGGGAAAACCGCCTCCTTTACCGAGTAGTGGGGCGGGATAATTTCTGAGGTGATGCCGAGTTCGCGGAGGGATTTGCCGGCCATGATTTTTGCGGCGGCCTTGGCGAGCGGGACACCGATCGCCTTGCTGACGAATGGCACGGTGCGCGAGGCGCGCGGGTTGACCTCGAGGATGTAGACCTCCTCGTCCTTGATCGCGAACTGGACGTTCATGAGCCCGCGGACCTCGAGTTCCTTGGCCATCGCCTTGGTCGCGCTCTTGATCGTGGCGAGGGTTTTTGGCGAGAGGGAAAAGCTGGGGATCACGCACGCGCTGTCGCCCGAGTGGATCCCGGCCTGCTCGATGTGCTCCATCACTCCCCCGATCACGCACGTCTCGCCGTCCGCGATGCAGTCCACATCGACCTCGGTCGCGTCCTCGAGGAACCGGTCCACGAGCACCGGGCGCTCCGGGCTGGCCTCGACGGCCGTCCGGATATACCGCCGGAGGTCGGGCTCGTCGTGGACGATTTCCATCGCGCGTCCGCCGAGGACAAACGACGGGCGCACGAGCACCGGGTAGCCGATCCGCGAGGCGACGGCGACCGCCTCCTCCTCGTTGGTGGCCGTGCCGCCCTGGGTCTGGCGGAGCCCGAGCTTGTCGAGCATCGCGGAGAAATGTTTGCGGTCCTCGGCCATCTCGATGCTGTGCGGCTGGGTGCCGATGATCGTGCAGCCGTTCGCTGCGAGGCCCGCCGCGAGGTTGAGCGGGGTCTGGCCGCCGAACTGCACGATGACGGCATCCGCCTGCTCGCGCTCGTAAATGTTCAGGACGTCCTCGAGCGTCAGCGGCTCGAAATACAGCTTGTCGCTTGTGTCGTAGTCGGTCGAGACCGTCTCCGGGTTCGAGTTGACCATGATCGTTTCCCATCCGAGTTCCTTCAGGGCGAAGGCGGCATGGACGCAGCAGTAGTCGAACTCGATCCCCTGCCCGATCCGGTTCGGACCGCCGCCGAGGATGAGCACCTTCTTTTTGTCGCTCTTCCGCGTCTCGTCCTCGTCCCCGTAGGTCGAATAATAATACGGCGTGTAGGCCTCGAACTCCGCCGCGCATGTGTCCACCAGCCGGTATGTCGGGACCACGCCGGCCGCCTTCCTCGCCACTCGGATCTTCGGCTCGGTCGATCCGGTCAGGTGCGCAAGCTGGCGGTCGGAAAAACCGAATTTTTTCGCACGCCGGAAATCTTCCGCCGTCCGCAACCCGCGCTCCGCGATCCGCAATTCCTCCACGACGATGAGCCGGATGTGTTCGAGGAACCAGCGGTCGATTTTCGAGAGCTCGAAGATGTCCTCGACCGTGAGCCCGGACTGGAATGCGTGGCGAATATAAAAAATCCTGTCGAAGCACGGGATGCGCAGCTTCTGTTTGATCGTCGCGAGGTCGGGGGATGTGTCCTTGCCGTCCGCGCCGAGGCCGAACCTTCCGATCTCGAGCGAGCGGAGCGCCTTCTGGAGCGATTCCTTGAACGTCCGCCCGATCGCCATCGCCTCGCCCACGCTCTTCATCTGGGTCGTCAGCGTCGGATCCGCCTGCGGGAATTTTTCAAATGTGAACCGCGGGATCTTCGTCACCACGTAGTCGATCGACGGCTCGAAGCAGGCCGGGGTCTCGCGCGTGATGTCGTTTTTGAGCTCGTCGAGCGTGTAGCCGACCGCGAGCTTCGCGGCGATCTTCGCGATCGGGAATCCGGTCGCCTTCGAAGCCAGCGCCGAGCTGCGCGAGACGCGCGGGTTCATCTCGATCACGATCATGCGCCCGTTCTCCGGGCTCACCGCGAACTGGATGTTTGAGCCGCCGGTTTCGACCCCGATCGCGCGGATGACCGCGAAGCTCGCGTCGCGCATCGCCTGGTATTCCTTGTCGGTGAGCGTCTGGATCGGGGCGACCGTGATCGAGTCCCCGGTGTGGACGCCCATCGGGTCGAGGTTTTCGATCGAGCAGATGACCACGCAGTTGTCCGCGCGGTCGCGCATGACCTCCATCTCGAACTCCTTCCAGCCGAGCAGCGACTCCTCGA
>JBAXXD010000067.1:0-22121 GCA_037128135.1 Verrucomicrobiia bacterium | reverse complement strand
GCATGAACCCGACATGGTTGACAAATATCTTTGTCGCGCAGGAAGGATTGGATTTGACCGCATAGTTCGGGTCTTGTTCCAAGCCATCATACCAGACCGGTTGCGAACCTGCGGTTTCTTCGCGTTTCGTTTCTGACATGCGGTTCGTTTTTCAATTCTTTGAGGGAGGAAGCGGGCTCATAGGGTTGAAAAGCTACTCCGGAGGCTCGGGGGGCACATAGTTGTCCGGTCCGCCGTAGCGCCTCCAATCCCGGTAAACAAAGAATGTCGGAATGAGCGACAGGGCGCCGATCAGCATCCACAGATATGCCATGCGATAGTTGCTGTGCACCGCATCCATGAAGGTGCCCGCAAGGTAGTTGCCCAGAACTCCAATCCCGCATCCGAAGATGTTGGTGGCGGCAAAGAACTGGCCGAATTTCGCGTGAGGGAAGAGCTGCATGGTGAACGTGGCACCGCTGATAGCCCCCGCTGTAGCAATGAGGTTGCCAATGATCGCCATGGTGAGCAGGGACGTCATATCATGGATAAAAAAGTAGGAGAGCAAAGTCATGATTTGCCCTCCCACCATGCAGGTGATGGACACCTTGAACGCGGAAAACTTGTTGCAAAGCCAGCCCATTGGCGCGAGAGCACAGAGGCTGGTGATGCCCGTGATGGCGCCGATCTTCCCTAAATTGTCCATGCTGAGCCCGAGGGTTCTTTGGGAAAAAAGGATCAGGAACATCGCAGCACAGCCAAAGCAGTTGGTGATCATGAGTGCGATGAAATAATTGCGGTACATGGGAACTGACAGGCAGGATCTAAAGTAGCCTCCATAAGCTTGAAGCACGTTGGGCTTTTTCTTAGCCGGCACCACCGGAGGGTATTCGCCTTCCTTGACCTTCCAACACATCATCAGGAAAACAACGAGATAAAAGAGGCCAAGGCCCACGCAAATCTCCTTGCGGTGGGTCATGATGGAAGGGAACAAATACCAACTGAACGCGACGCTGGCGATGGTGCCTATGAAGCGAAACCAGGACAAAAACTGCGCCATGAATTCCTGGGGCACCACATCGTGCTGCAGCCAGGAAAAGGCGTTGTTGAAAACCATCCCCAAGTAGTGGAAAGCCACAATAAAAATGCAAAGCCAGCTCAGGCAGACTACCTGGACGGTGACGGCTGGAGCGATCGGGTGGACCACATGGGTGTAGACCCAGCCGCCGACCTCCGGCGCGAAACCGATCATGATGAGGGAAAAAACTTTGAGCGGGGTGCAGATCGCGAGGAACGGAATGCGCCGGCCCCAGCGGCTGCGGCATTCATCGCTCTTTCGGCTGATTCCCGGCAGGAAGAGGATATTGATGATGCCTCCGATGCTTCCCAGCATGACCCCGATCAATGTATTGGACGCCTGCAGATCCTTGAGGTAGAGCGGGAGAAAACTGCCGAGGGGACCGCCAAAGAAGCACGCTGCAAAATCCCCCCATAACAACCAGAAGAAGAGCACGATGATCCCGCGAAGGGTGTATTCGAGGGTTCCGACTCGATAAATTTTTGGCGTAAGCGCAGGCGATGGGATGGTTGAGGGCATGGTGAGAATATTACTTACTGTGCAACCCGGTTGTTCAGAAGCCGGGACTTGGCCTCGGTGAGGCGCGTCAGGATTTTGAGGCGTTCGGCCTCATCTGTCAAGCGGAAGCTCACGACCGTATCGCGCGGGTCGGGCAGGGGATAGGTCGCGGCGGTTGGCTGGGCAAAGTTGAAAAAGATATCGTCTGGGCCGTCGAAGCTTTGGACTTCGGGATTCCAATAATCGCAAATGACCACCTCGGCGTTGTGGGCCAGCAACCGCCCATCGGCCACCCGTCCGCGCAGGTCGGGAAGCGTGACATGGCCGATAACCGGCTCCAGGAGATGGGCAAAGAGCCGGTCGCCGTTCTGCGTGAACCGCCCCCACTCGGGCTTTGGAAACACGGACGCTCCCGCACCGTAAATGGACCCGCCATTGAGCGAAAGCCACCCGCCGATCTCACCCATGATGCGGAGCGCCTCGGCAGGCACCCGGCCACGGGCATCCGGAGAGACGTTCAGGAGCAGATTGCCATCCTTGGAAACGCAATTCACGAGAGCGCGGATGATGGCGGCAGGCGATTTCCAAAGGCCGTCGGTCGCGCTGAAACTCCAACTGTTGGTCAATGTGAACCATGCCTCCCATGGCATCGGCTGCCCGGCATCATCGTGCAGGCATTCCCGGGGGATGTCCTGCTCGGTCTGGTCGTAGTCGCCCGCCCATGCCGGCCGGGGAACTTTCTTGCGGGGTTCGTTCCCCAGGCGGTCGTTGAGCAGGATGTCCGGCTGCAGGGCGCGAATTTTCCGGACGAGTTCCGCCGCGCCCCATTTTTCTCCGGTGTATTGCCAGAAGGAGAAGTCGAAAACCAAAGAGTCAATCTTTCCATAGTTCGAGCAGAGTTCCTCGACTTGGCCATGCAGGTAGGCGAGGTAGCGGGGCCAATCGCACTTGGCGTCGCGCTCGGGCGAGTCGGCCTTATGCCGCAGCGGATGCTGGCGGTCACCAGTCGCGGGGCAGTCCGGGTGATGCCAGTCCACCAGAGAATAATAAAGGCCGACCTTCAGACCCTCAGCGCGCATCGCCTCGATCCACTCCCGGACGAGATCGCGCCGCGCCGGAGTATTCGTCGCCTTGTAATCGGTGAGAGCGGAATCAAAAAGGCAGAACCCGTCATGGTGCTTGGTCGTGAGAACTCCATATCGAGCGCCCGAAGCTTTGGCCATCCGCGCCCAGTCGGTGGCCCAGCCGGGTTCCGGATTGAACGCATCGAAACATCGCTGGTAATCCGCCACGCTCAGTTGCTCCACCGAGCGCACCCACTCGCCCCTCGCAGCCACGGAATAGAGCCCGAAATGGAGTGACAACCCGAAGCGGGCTTCGCTCCACCATTTCAACCGTTCAGAATCACAGCACGTATTCATCATTCGCGGGAGCTTTCATGAATGCTCCTGGCCGGTCAATGCGCAAATATGCGCAAATATGCTCCCTGATCCGCGCGTAACGCCAACGATGGGAGGGCGAACCTCCGTGTGAGCCTATTTATATTCACGGCTCGGACGGAGCCTCGCCCTCCCTCGCGCTATCGACACGTCGTCGGCCCGTTCCTCTCTCATTTCTTTTCTTACCCGCGGATTCGGGATGCTCATGTGGCACTGCGGAGAAGGCGCTGAAAACGTGGTGGGTGGCGGTCGTGCTCACTGGCCACGCGCTGAATGGGCGTCCGCGGAATAGGTTTGACAGAAATTTGTCGACGAATAGGTTTCGGGCTGGTTTCTGCCCTGCAATTTTTCCCACCACGAACATTGAAATGAAAGACGATTGCTTTTCCCGGACTTCCACGCCTATTGCTCCGACCATTTTCCCGGCCGATTTTTTTGTCTCCCGATCATCGCGCGCTGTCGCCCGCGGCCCATGGTTAAGGACGGAGCGATTGTTTACGCGATGCCGAAGCGTTTCTATGGCCGCTTGTTGGAAAGGATGCGCGATTTTGCTGGCGGCATTTTTGTGTGGAGGTCTTTGCTCTTGCAACAAACCGCCGCAGGTTCCCGAGGGGAAGAAGAAGGCGAAACCATCCGCCAAGGTATTTCCTGCCTTGCCGGATCCTGAGCCATTTGCCCAGGGATCGGGCTCAGCCAGGCAGGATCCTTTGTTCAAGGTGGCATCGTTTCCCGCGGAAGGGGCGAAGGGAAAGGCGGCCATGATCGAGCAGCCGTCGTTCACTGTCGGCAACAAGGCGGTCTATGTGCGGAAAGCCGCCGGACGCGACATGGCGGACAAAGAAAACATCGTCTCGGTGTATATCGATGGCAAAGAGGCCGGGTGTTTTATGTTCTGGGGCAGCTACGAGGGGAATTCCGGTTTTCCGTTCCAGGCGATTGCTGGCGATCCGGGGCAGTTGGTGGCCGACAAGGAGATGGTCACATTCCGCAAGCCCTACCTGACACCTGCGGGGAGCAGGGCGGAATTCCAATACACACTGCGCTCGCTCGGGGACAGTAAGGTCGAGCTGGCATGGGATCTCGGAGTGACACCGGAGGAAAAAAAGCTATCTCCCAAACCTTTCGGGGTTGCGCTTTGGTTCACGATGGATGGCGCGAGCCGAGGGCGCGAAATCCGGTTTGGAGACAAGAAGCTAAAACCGGCTTCCCGCGAGAGCTTGCTGAAGGAGAAGGTTGCCACCGAAGTGGCCGGAGATTTTGTATTAGCCCCGGAACAGCCGCTCGCTGGCTATTCCGTCCAACTGGGAGGGAAGAAAGGCCAGGTCACCGAGTCGCTGGCCTTCGATCAACTGGGGAACGACCGCTTAGGATGGATCCTGCGCTGCCAGGCATCGCCGGAGGAGACCAAGGGCCTTGTTGTCATTGATCTGGGTGAGGGGGCACTGCCGCAAAAGGATGTGCCGCTGCCGGTGGCGGGTTATGATTTCTGGAAGATCGACGGCATCCAGGTGCCGGCTTCCCCGGTCCGCAATCTCATGCCCAACCCGAGCTTCGAGCAGGGCTTGCGCTATTGGAGGTGGTGCGGTGGTGGAGCCTCCTACACCCCAGATGCCGGGCTGAAACACGAAGTCGTTCCGGGAGGATACATCGGCAAGAATGCCCTGAGGCTCAACCAGCCGCAGTCGGGCGCGGCTGGGCTGGAGTCGTTTCCGCTGCCGCTGGAAGACGGGAAGACCTACACGCTCAGCTTTTATGCCAAGGCGGACAAGGATTCCCAGGTGACTGTGGGACTCGGAAGCGCGGCCAAGGGCGGCAAGTTCAAGGGAAAGTATGGCACGGTCTTCGGAGATAACGGATCTCCGGAATCGATTTTCAAGATCACCCCGGAGTGGAAACGTTATAGCCGCACCTTCACCGCCGACGGGGCGGGGGTCAGGGTGCTCATCGGCGGACCGGGAGGAGTCATGGTGGACGGGCTTCAGTTGGAGGAAGGAACCCAGCCGACGGAGTTCGTTGAGCCACCTATTCAAGGATGGTTCACGAGCAGCAATCCTGACAACGATTTGACAAAGGGCGCGGAAATCGGTTCGGGATTCCGCTTCTCCGGAAAGCCCGGGACGGAAGGCAAGGTGCGCGTGCGGGTGAAGAACGCCTTCAGCGAAGTCCTGTCGGACCAGACCCTTTCGGTGAAAATTCCCGAGGAGGGAGTGCTCTCCGTGCCGCTGCCGTTGGACAAGGAAAAGCTCGGCGAGGGGGTCTTTGTGGTCCGCGCGGATTTCGAGGTGAAGGGAACCCCTGGCTATACGGACTATTACCGGTTCTCGATCATGGACCCGCTTTCCAACACCCATGCGACCAAGGACATTTTTGGAGGCCTGCTCGGCGGAATCAGCCTGATCGAGAGGGGCGATGATTTGGGAAAAAAATTCATGGAGTGGGGATTTGGCTCCACGAGCTGGGGGATTAACACATCTCCCCACGACATGGGGGTGCGGGCACCGATGGAGAAGAAATACCGGATCGCCAACAACTTCAACACCACGATACCGGTGGGAACGGAAGCCGGGAACAAATTGCAGGAATACAGAAACGCGAAGGAAGTGACCCCGGAAATGGAAAAACTCATCGAGGAGTCCGCCTATGAGAGAGTCCGGAAGTATGATCCCAAACAATACAATACCTGGCACTTCGGCAACGAGGAGGAGAGTTCCTATCTGCCCGGACACGGTTTGTTTGACGAGTATTTCAAGGTGCAATCCGCGGCGGCGAGAGGTGCCAAACGCGCCAATCCGGCCGCGGTTTTTGCGCCAACCAACGGAACCAGCGGCTACAGCCGGCTCAGGGGCTACGAGGCCGTCGAGGGCTACCTGAAGGCGGCGAAAGACCACGGCTTCAAATACGATGCTATCGCCGTGCATCCTTACGGTAGCATCGACAAGGGGACGCTCAGCCAAAACGATCTGGATGAGGAGACCGCCCGCCTGATCGAGCAGATGGCGAGGTATGGATACGGCGAGGAAACGCCCATCTACTACACCGAAATGTTCAACGTGCCGGAGACTCTGTTTCCTCCTTGGGGGGCGGGGCCTGCCTATGACGACTACATGGTGGGCAAACTGACCTATGACTTCGGCAACCGGGAATTTATCCAGGCGGCTTCGGTGGCCCGGCTCTGGATCATTTCCCTGAAATACTGGCCGCGCCTCCGCTCGACAAACGTCTGGGTGGGCCGCCCGTTTTTGGATTATTACCTGTCGCCAACGATCCTGGCCAAGGTGGCGAATACGCTCGGGCATTTTTTCCCCGATGTGGCCTGGCAGGCGGACATCAAACCGGCGGCGGGCATTCGTGGCTACGGCTTCAAGCTCAAGGACGGCACCGGCATCGCCGCGATCTGGTGCGTGAATCATGATGTGGAAAACGGCCTGCGCCGGGGGCCGGACATCCGGGTGAAGTTCGGTCAGAGCGTGGAAATATTCGATCTGATGGGTAACCGCCGCCAGGCTCCGGTGGGCACGGACGGTTACACAACCCTCCGCCTGACGCCACCTCCTCTGCTGATCAGGGCCCGCGATGTGGCAGCGCTGTCAAAATCGCTCCAGAACGCGGAGTCGGACGACAGCAAGTCCTCGCTGGCGGTATCAATGGAACCGTCAACGGACGGAACGATCTCTGCCAAGGTGGTGAACCTGACCGGGCGTCCCCAGAGCGGAGTGCTTGAAGTGGCCGGCGCGAAACTGGATTACGCGCTCAAACCGGAGGGGAAACTCGCTCTTCCCATCCCCGGCCAAACCACCATGCCCGAGTTCGGAAAATTATTCCGTTGGGATCATGACTTCGCTGTCCGGCCATCCAAGGGCCAAGGCGTGGAAGATCACTGGAACATGGATTATTTCTATGTCCCCAAGACCAAGGGCATGCCCGAATGGGACAAGATCCCGGCCATCGAGATCACGAACCGATATGTTTCCAAGTCCTACAAGGGGGCATTGCCTGCCGGCGACCAGAAGGCGTGGTTCCGAACAGCCTGGGACGAGGAAAATTTCTACCTGCGGGTCGAGGTCGAGGATGACCATTTCATCGTCTCCCCCGAATTGTGGCAACAACCCGGTTCCGAGCAGGCCCTCTGGGTGCATGACGGGTGCTTGGAAGTTTATTTCGACACCGGGGCAAACGGGCGGACCAACTCGGAAAAGACTTACGACAACGATGATTACCGCTACGACTTTTCGATCGGCAAGAGCGGCCAGTCGGGGCCCGGGCAGGTGAACCGTTACCGGGAGGTTTATCACCAGTTGGCGGATGGCATTAACATGCCCAGCAAGAAGGAGGCCGCCGAGAAGATCAAGTGCGACTTCCAGCGCACCGAAAAGGGTTACACCTATACGATCACTTTCGGGAAGCGCTACCTGGAGCCGATCGTCCTGCGCAAGGGCTTCATCAGCGGGTTTGCGCTCTATCTTCATGACAAGGATGAAACTCAGGAGGTCGGCTGCCCGAAGGGCCTCAGCCTCGCCACCGCACCCGGGTCCGTCTGCGACTTCAAACCGCATTTTTGGCCACTGATGATTCTGGCCGGAGAGAAACTGGAGTAGCCTGTATTTAGCTTTTTTAAAAATGACATCTGCCAACTCTTGGAAACAAACAGACGATAAGCGGCCAGCGTATAACAGGGAGCACAGGCGTCCCGCCCAATACTGGCAGTTTTGCAGAAAATAGTAGCATGGGCATCCTGCCCATGCCACTTAACCCGGCAGTATTGGGCGGGACGCCCGTTCTCTCTGGTCGCCGCGAAGCCCAGTTGTTTCGAAGCGATGTTATCAATTACCAAAAAATGAAACTTATGAAACCGACTCGATGGATGGTGTTGCTACCCCTGATCTTTTTCCAATGCCTGCCATCCGGGCAGGCATCGAAAGCAAACGGCCCTGACTATTTGCCGCCGTTCGAGATCAAGAAGGGGGAACGGCTGGCCGGCGAGCTGCGCGTGGCTTCTTTTTTGGATCCCGCAGCCAAGAACCAACCCGCGGAGTCGGCCACTCTGGTGTTTGGCAACAAGCGCGTGGCAGTCAGGGAGGGCAAGGACAAAAAGATGGAGACCGGCCGGGACAATTTGGTTTCGGTATTTGTCAACGAGGTGCCGCTTTTTGATGTCATCATGGTAGGGAGCTACCGGGGCAAGGACGGCAAGAATATCCCGATGATTGATGGCAAGCGGACGGACAATGTGAAATTTTCCGCGGATCCCAAGACGGGGGTCATCCGGTGGAGCCACCGCTACCCGCTGCCGGACGGCACGGAGACGGAGATGGCTTACGAGCTCAAGTCGCTGGGCGAAAGCCGGGTCTCGCTTTCCTGGGACATCGGCGTCACGGCGGAACAGATCAAGAAGTTCCGTGCGGAGGGCAGCGACATTGGCGGGCTCCTGGTGTATTTTAGCGTCAATGGCGACTACCGGAAGGACGGGCTGAAGATCGACGGCACGAGCATCCAGCCGAAATCCGTGGACGAGCTGAAGGCGAAAGAAAAGCAGCAGCAGGTGATCTGGGAGGGAACCCTGCATGAGCTTTCTTTTGCGCCGGACAAACCGCTTTACGGATTTTCCATCCTTTCAACCGGGGGGCTCAAAGGCTCACTGCGCGAGGTTTCCCAATACGGGAGGATCGATCTGGGCTTCATGTTTGGCGGCGTGAGTCCCAGCGACAGCCTGGTGATCGATTTGGGACAGGTGGCACCGCCGGACAAAGCTGCGCCGCCGCCTGTGGAAGGTCATGACCTGTGGGTTCAGGATGCCTTGCACCTGCCTCAATCGCCGACGAAGAATCTGTTTCCAAACCCGAGTTTCGAGCAGGGCCTGCTTTACTGGCGTTGGTGGGGTGGGGGCGCGCATTTTACCCCTTCGGATGTTTTGCGCTACGAGGTGGATCGTGAAAACGGCCTTTTCGGCAAACAGGCGATGGTCATCAATCCGGTGCAGGGAAGCAGCGCGCCGCTGAGGAGTTTTTCACTGCCTGGCGAGAAGGGGAAAACCTACACGCTTAGCTTTCACGCCAAAGCGGAGAAAAAAGGGGCAACGATCCGACTGGCTCCGTATAGCAGCAAAGACGGAGGGCAGTTCACACGGGAAACGGTGGGGAAATTCCCGGACGAGATCCTGGGGCTGGAATGGAAGCGCTATTCCACCTCCTTTGTATCAGATGGAACACCGATCAGTTTTGTCCTGTTGGCAAATGAGAAAGGCGGGAAGATCTGGCTGGACGGAATACAACTGGAAGCGGCAGCGGAAGCGACCGCCTTTGCCGCGCCACCGTTGGAAGGGGAACTGAGCACGTCGCATCAACAGAACAACGTGGAATACGGGGACAAGATTGGGGCGAAGTATGCGGTCCGGGGTGACGTCGGAACACAGGGGAAGGTTTCCTTGGAATTGAGGGACTTTTATAAGAACCCGGTCTGGAGCATGAACTATCAAGCCAGGGCTGGAGAGACGATTGATCTGCCTTTCGACAAGCTGAAGCTCGGGACGGGAGTGTATCTGCTGAAGTCGAGCTTTGAGGTGCCGGGTAAAAAGCCCTACGACGCCTATTATCGGTTTACCGTGATCGATTCGCTGGACGGCACGCATGCGACCAAGGATTTGTATGGCGCGTTAATTTCCGCCCGGATCAACCGTGCTGATCAAGCACTGGAGCTGATGCAGCGCTTGGGGTTTGCCGGATCTTCCAGTTACGGCGGCGGCAAGATGGCCGACCCTATCGGGTATGAACTCCGCGAGAAATTTCGCATCACTGACTATACCCATGAGGTCGTTGAGAGCCCGCATCTGACGGCGGAGCAGAAGCGGGACCGGCACCCGGATCAGCTTTTGTCCATGTCCATCAACCCCCGAATCTGGCGGCGTCCGGAAGAACGGAAGGTGATTCCGGAGTGGGATACTTATTCCGACGAGGTGCTCAAGCAGTTCGAAGACCTTTGCGAGCGGGCAGCCAAGGCATGTCCCTATGTTCGGGTCTGGTCCATCGCTACCGAGGAAGAAATCGTCTTTCCCGCGCTGAAGGACCGGCGTGACTTCAAGGAGTTTGCAAAGCTGCAGGAGGTTTTTTACCGAGGCATCAAGCGAGGGAATCCGAGCGCATTAGTTCTGCCATCGGGAGGAACCTCGGGCTACGGGAGGACACGGGGCAAGGATGACATCGACGGGTTCCTGGCTGCGACCCATGGCAAGATCAAATGGGACGCCGTGGCGATTCATCCTTATGGGGCAATCGATGGCACACAGGGCGCCGGGGATCTGGACGAGTCATTGCAGATGCTTCGCGAAAGCATGGCCAAGTATGACTATGGCATGGAGACGCCGATGCTGCTGAACGAAGGCGGCGGCGGATCTTCGAGCCTGTGGGGAGATGGTCCACATTATTCCTATAGCGGAGGGCAGCCATCCTATGATCAGGGGCTTCTGGAATTCCTTCATGCCTGCAAAATGGCCCGCCAGTATATCATCTGCCTCAAGTATTGGCCGCAATTGCCCCATTTCAACACCTGGCAGGATGACACCCGATGGCTCGTGGACTACAACCTGACCCCGTCAAGTTTCCTCCTGGGGATCAACACATTGGGTCGTATGCTGGGAGAGCCGAAGTTCATCGGGGACGTCCGCCCGGCGGCCGGGGTGAGAGGCTATGCCTTCGAGGACAAGAAAAATGGTGGCGTGGCAGCGGTGTGGTGCACGATCGACGACGTGGAGCGCGGATTTGTCAAGGGACCGGTCATGCGGGTGCATTTTGAAGGCGAACTTCCGGAGCTGGTTGACCTGATGGGACGCAAGCACGCCCTCAAGGCCGGAGCGGATGGTTGGGTGGACATCCAACTGACCCCAGCTCCGTTGTTTTTCAAGAGCAAGAATGCCCCGGCTCTGGCCAAGGCGCTTCAGGAAGCGGAGGTCATCGGAGCGGGATCGAATGTTGAGGTCAGTTTCCGACCGACGCTGGACGGCCGGATAGACGCCAACGTCAAGAACCTGACCAGCCGCGAACAGGCGGGGAAACTGGATGTCGCCGGCAAGGCAGTGCTGTTCCAGGTGGCTGGCAGCAAGGAACAGAATGTTCAGGCGGCCGAGGGAGCGGGTTCTGCTTTTGGCAAAATGTTTTCCTGGAACCAGGATTTCCTTCTCAAGCAATCCGGCGCCGAGCCCGTGCCCAAGAAGTGGAAGATGGAATATTTCTTCGTGCCGAAGGTGAATGGAGTTCCGGACTGGGGCAAGGTGCCTGCGATTCCGATCACCAACATGGTCCGCCCGGTGGTGGATATGAAGCAGACTCCGGGCGGACAGCCCGGCGATCTGTCGGCCACGTTCCAGGCGGCTTGGGACAATGATAACTTCTACCTGCGCGTGGAGGCGGAAGATAATGTTTTTGATCCCAGCGAAAAGAAGTTCTGGTCCTCCCAGCAGGAGCAGACCAAGGCGCTCTACCTACTCGACGGCTGCCTTGAGGTTTACTTCGACTGTGCGGCGAACGGACGTCTGGGCAACGAGGGATTCGACCTGGACGATTACCGATACGATTTCAGTCCCGGAAATCCTGAGGGCACGAGCGGGCCAGGGCGCGTTTATCGGCTTTACGAGGTGTTCAATGAATACGCCGGCGGGGTGGAATTCCCGACTAAGGCAGAGGCGGCGAAGGGGATCCCGTGCGAGTTCACGCGGATCTCCCCGACCAGATACGCCTACACAATCACCTTCGCCCGGAAATATATCGCGCCGCTGCGCCTGGAAGCAGGCTACACGGCGGGCTTTGGGCTGTATCTGCACGACCGGATGGACGACGGAACGCTGGGCAACAAGGGGCTCAGCCTTGCCACGGAGCCGGGCGCCCATTGCGACAGGAATCCCAGACTCTGGCCTCTCATGATTCTGGGCGAATGAACCTGGCGGGTCGGCCGAAAAGCATGAAGCATCTGGGATATGGATTTCTCGTGGCGTGGATGGCATTCTCCGCGTCCGCGCAAAACTATACGTTCGACATCCGGCAAACCCATGCGGATGGAATCTACCGGGCGGGCGAGCCCGTTACTTTTTCCGTCAGCCTGCTGGAAAACGGGGAGGCCGCCGCTGGAAAAGGAGTGCGCTGCATCGTTTACCACGATGGCCGGGAGGTGAAGAGAGAGGACTTTCCCGGTCAGAATAAGGCGCAGTGCGTCACATCACTGGAGAAGCCCGGATGGTGTCAATTGACGGTGGTGGGGCTCAATCCGGACAAGGAGCCAGCGCAGCAAATGGTGGAAGGGAAAATGAAAGAGATTCTGGGATATTCCGGGGCCCTGGTGGAGCCGCTGAAGATCCAACAAGGGGCACCCGAACCGGAGGACTTCGACGTGTTCTGGGCCAGGGAAAAAGAAAAGCTGCGGAAAATTCCCATGGAGGCAAAAACCAAGCCGGTCCCCGACGCGCCGGACTATCTAAAAATCTCGTATGTCAGCGTCCCTGTCGGGAGTGGATTCCGTCCGGTTGAGGGGGTTTTGAAGATGCCTTCCGGGGCCAAGCCGAAATCCCTGCCTGTTTTCCTGCATGTCCACGGAGCCGGGGTGCACAATCCCGCTGCGCCAGCCTGGCAGCCACCGCTGCCTGAAGGCTCCGTGGTGAAGGAGCCCGTGATTTTCATGAATCTTAATGCGCACGGAATCCCTAATGATCAGCCAAAGGAATATTATGAAGGACTCCGGTCCGGGGAATTGAAAGGCTATCCCTATCTCAACAGCGACAACCCGGAAAAATCCTATCTGAAAGGCATGGTCCTCCGCCTGGCGAGGGCGTTGGAATATCTCAAGAGCCTTCCCGAATGGAATGGCCGTGACATTATTGTGAGCGGAGGGAGCCAGGGAGGTGCCCAGGCACTGATCGCCGCCGGGATCGACCCGCAGGTCACGTTGATTTATGCCGATGTTCCGGCCATGTGCGACCATGGAGGCACGCTGTCCGGCCGCTCGACAGGATGGCCAAAACTTTACAAAAAAGACGCGGACGGAACAATCCGGATCGCCCCCGACGACCGGGCCGAGCAGGGCGGGCAGTCCATAGTCAAGACTGCAGGCTACTTTGACGCGGCGAATTTCGCGCGCCGCATCCAATGTCCGGCGGTCCTGCGAACCGGAGGATGGGATGGAACCTGCCCGCCCACCAGCGTCTTCGCGGCCTATAATAATATGCCGTCCCCGAACAAACGGATTTTCTTTTTTCCGCAGGGTGGGCATACCCAGGGCATCTACAAAGAAACCGATCAACAAAAGCCCGCGCGATTTGTCGGGATGAAACAGGAGGATTCCTGACGATCCGGAGGGATTGATACAAAAAAGGCAACAGTTTAGCCCTTTGACCTTTGATGCCGCCTTTGAGAGCATTCATCATACAAATTTCCGTAATCCTTCAGCGCGCACATTCCAAGTTCCATCCGCTGGGAATCCCGGCGCAGGTGATTGGGGTCCATCATCCCAACCCGCCGCCAGCATGGCAACCGCCGCGAGCAGGCCGCCGTTGGCAGGCAGATAAAGTGGCAATCCTTTAAATTGAAAACAATGCCCGTTCACGCCATACCGGTTGTGGGGAGTGTCCATCAAGAGAATGTCCACAGCTTGAGCGGGCCGGCCGAGCCGCGCGGCCGTCATTGCCACCAACGGATAATCCCAGCCCCACGTCTCACACCATCGCCAGTCCGCTACCACCCGGTCCAAAGTCTTGGCCATGATCGCACGATCGACATTCGGGCCGGGGATCCAGCCGAACGCGCCCAGCATCGACGGATGATCCACATGAAATTTCGTATAGGTCTCCGGGCAACATTCGTGTGCCAGGTAGACCCCCTCAGCGACCGGCAAGGGAGACAATCGCCGAATGACATCATCCCAATGCGCCTGGCGCGGCAACCCCAATCGGGTCCGCCAAGTTTGTGCCAGCTCCAGTCCGAATGCCCAGTATGCCAATTCAAACGTCGGGTTCCTCGTGATCGACGGGTCGTGATTCTCCTGAGCCGGTATCAACGGCGGGCCGAGGACATAAGTGGCAGTAGCCGGATCGAGTGCCGCATACGACGCCATAAACTCGGCAGTGGCCTCAACGATCTCGGCGAACTGCTCCAGCGTGGCGCGCGTGGGCGTGTCCCGCCAACAATATTCCGCATACAGCAACGGGTGGGGCTGTTGCCAGATCAGCAGTGGCCCAATCGAACTGGGCGTCTCCTGTCCCTCTGTCGATGTCTCCTTGGGCCAGCGCACGCCCGCGTATCCCTGGCGGCGGGCAGTCGCACGCGCCTGTGGCAGGATCGATTGATACCATGCGAGACTGCGTTGCAGCCGGTCGATCCGCCCCCACAACGCAAAATGCGCCGCGTGCCACCAGTGCATTTCCAGGTGAAACTTGCCACACCAGCTATTGCAGGTCAGCCCCGTTTCAGCCGGCGGTGTCGACCCGCAACATTGCACTGCGGTCAGGTATTGGGAGAGAACAATCCGCCGCTCCAATTCGTCAGCGCGCGGGTCGGTGCTGCCAGCCAGTTCAACCGCCCCGCCCGACTGCCAGAACCCAGCCCAATGCGCGGCACTCGCGGCAAATACGGCTTGCGCATCCGGCAAGGCGGTGGCGAGCGGCTGCGGCGCGAAAGCCAGCACAATACTCAACCGGTCCGAACCCGGTTGCGTCTGGAGGTGGAAGACGTGCGGATCACCGGTTGCAAGCTGGGCATGGTCCCATTCCAGCCGAACAAAATGTCGGCTGCCATTCAAGTCGCGTTCAAGCTGCAATGTGTTTTTCGTCTGTCCTACAATTGCAGTCGTATGCGATTTGGGATGGAGCCAGTCCTTGGCATGGCTCGCGTGCGGGTTCGCCCCGGGAAAGGCCAGCCGGATCCCGATCTGCCGACCTTCGGCTAACAGCGGCGACTCGATCTCCACCGCGACGAGATTGAGCGTTGGATGACACGCCGTGCGAACACTGACCGGTTGACCGCTCAATTGGAACTGGCTGTGCAGGATTCCGGACCACAGATCCAGGCGCTGATTAATCCCGGCGAGATCGCTCGGCTGAACCGCCTGACCGGAATTCCCTTTCAAAGCCAACCCCAGCACGCCGAGGTGGAGCCGATGAGGGTTATGTTTCAGCCACAAGCCAACTTCTTCCTTGACCGGGTCGAGCGGCCAATACGCTGACTTGACGCCGAACCACATCTTCGAGCCGACATAGGGATACGGCACCGGCCGGCCATGTGAATCAAAGTTCGTCCACTCGAAATCGCCGGCAGAGCGTCCCGCCGGTGGTGGTTGGGAGCGCCAAGCCCATTGGGCCATTGTCCCGAGCGGCACGGTCTGGTCATATAAATCGGAAAAGGTTTGCAGGCCGGTCACGTCCGCCGTGAATGCGAATTCGCCATTGCCAACGGTAAACGGGCAACTGGAATCGAAGCGCTGCAACCCGGGGCAATGCCGGTCCACAAGTGCCCGGCGATTGATCGGCATAATGTTTTCCAAACTCGGCATTAGTAGCAATCTGGCGTTACGGTCGGCGATGACCCAGACCTAAATCCCGCTTCCTGTCAGTAGTGCCGATGGGTGCGACCTTCCGTATATTTTTCTCCTTCATGATCCGGGTTAGCGGGCGCGCGGGCTGCGGCCGAACTTATGGCGGTAGGCACGGCAGAAGGTGTTGGCGCTGGCGTAGCCACTGGCGAGGGCGATGGTTTCGACGTCGGTGTCGGGCGATGTGGCGAGCATGCTGCGGGCCTGGTCCAGGCGCAGGTGGCGCAGAAGGGCGCCGGGGGACTCGTGGTAGCGGCGGGAGAACTGGCGGATGAAGTGCTCGCGGGTCACCCCGCATTTGTCGGCCACCGCCTTGAGGTTGATCGGCAACCGGAAGTGGCTGCGCAGGTAATGGTGGCCGAACTCGATGGGGTCGGTGGTGCGCGCGCCTTGGATCTGTTCGCGGTAGATCGCTATGATCATCCGGTGGATGAGTTCGGCCGCGTGCAGGCGGTCCTGGAAGGAGCGCTGCAGGAACCGCTCGCTCAGCTCCTCGAAGAGCGCGGCGGCCTCCTTGTCGGGAGTCAGGCAAACCACCGAGCCGAAATCGCGCCGCAGGCGGGCGAAGAGCGGTGCGAGCGCGCCGATGTCGAGGCTGAGAAAGTGGAGCACGTAGTCCGTGGCCGCATCCGCGGGATAGCCGTAAGCGGTGGGTTCGTCGTGCGTGAAAAGCATGGCGCAACCGGCTGGCACGTCGCGGCGGCGGCCATTCTCCATGAACCAGCCGCAACCGGCGATGGTGCGCTGGATGATGGCATGGCGGGCCTGACCGCGCGAGGTGTTGTCGTGTTGGTAGGCGGGCGAGCGGCGCCTCTCGACGCCGACGCTCAGAACCGCAGGGAAAACATCGTCCGGCATGGCGGCGAATAATCACAAATTGCACATCGAAGATCAAACTTTTCCTATGGCGCGGCGATTTGATTTGGGATTTTGTGTGCGAGGCATCACCACAAAATATAAACCCAATCACATTTATCCCATGGCTAAAATCACCCTGATCGGCGCCGGTTCGGTCATCTTCGCAAAAAACCTGATTTCCGACATCCTGCAATTTCCCGAATTGAGCGGCTCGACCATTTCGCTCATGGACATCGATCCGGCGCGCCTTGAGACGGCGCGCGTGATGGCGGAGCGCATCGTGCGCAAGCTCGGCGTGAAGGCGAAGGTCGAGGCGACGCTCGACCGTCGCAAGGCGATCGCCGGTGCCAACTACGTCATCTGCACGATCCAGGTCGGCGGGTATAAGCCGGGGACGGTGATCGATTTCGAGATCCCGCGGAAATTCGGCCTGCTCCAGACGATCGGCGACACGCTCGGCGTCGGGGGCGTTTTCCGCGGGCTGCGCACGATCCCGAAGACGCTGGAGATCGCGCGCGACATCGCCGAGGTCGGTGCGCCGGGGTGCACGTTCCTCAACTATTCGAATCCGATGGCGATCCTTTGCATGGCCGCAGACAAGGCCGTGGGCGTGCCGACGGTCGGCCTGTGCCACAGCGTGCAGGGAACCAGCCAGCAGCTCGCGAACTACGCGGGGCTGGACTCCAAGCACGTCACCTATCGCGTGGCGGGCATCAACCACATGGCGTTTTTTCTCAATTTCAAGTATCGCGGGCGGGACGCGTATCCTTACCTGTTCAACCTGCTCGACAACCCCTCCTTTTCGCAGGACAAGGTGCGGTTTGAGATGATGCGCCGCCTCGGCTATTTCGTCACGGAATCGTCGGAGCACCAGAGCGAATACAACCCTTACTTCATCCATCACGGAAAGCCGATGATCAAAAAGTTCGGTATCCCGATCGACGAATACCTGCGCCGGTGCGAGTCGATCATCGCGACCTGGAAGAAGGCCGAGGCCGAGCTCATCGGGGAGGACGGCGGGATCGAGGTGAACCCGCAGACGCATGAATACGGCAGCTTCATCATCCACTCGATGGAGACCAACACGCCGCGCGTGATCTACGGCAACGTGCCCAACCGGGGCCTCATCACCAACCTGCCGGACCGCTGCTGCGTGGAGGTGCCGGTGCTGGTGGATGCGCAGGGCTTGCAGCCCACCCACATCGGGGGCCTGCCTCCGCAGCTGGCCGCGATCTGCCGCACGAACGTCAACGTGCAGGAGCTCACGGTGGCCGCGGCGCTCACCGGCAAACGCGAGCACATCTACCACGCGGTGATGACCGACCCGCATGCCGCCGCCACGCTCCCGCTGGACAAGATCTGGGCGATGTGCGACGAGCTGATCGAGGCGCATCAGAAGGCCGGACTGCTCGGCGGTTTTGCGCCGACGATCCGGAACACCGGACGATCCTATGCGGGCACGGGCGACAAGGTCATCGTGTCGCTGGAACCGGCCAAGCTGTTAACCAAAGTTGCGGGCGCGCCAATCGCGTTCGAACTGACAGCGGAGAACCTGTCCACGACCGCATTCAGCGGCACGCTGGACTTTGAGGCCAACGTCGAGGTGACCGCCGCGAAAGGCCGGGCGGTTTCAATGAAAATCCCCGCGGGACGGTCGCTCACCAAGCGCGTGGTGTTGAAACCTGCGGCCACAGACAAACTGACGCTGCGCGCGGTCTCGAAGGATCCGCGAGTGCTGGGCCGCGACTACGTGTTTCAAGCGCCGCTCGTCGTGAGGCCTGCGGCAGACAAGAAGGTTGCGGTGGACGTGGAGTTCATGGCGAACAAGCTGCTCAAGTCTTCGCTGGCGGTGAAGGGCACGACGCTGGAGCTTGTCGGCCGCGTGATCGACACGGCGGTGAAGATTGATGAGAGCGCCCCATGGACGGCCTCCGCCATCGAGCTTTTCGTGAAGCCGGCGCGCGGGTTGCCTGTCACGCAGTTGTTCCTGCTGCCGCGAGCGAAGGGAGTGACTGTGCTGGACAAGGCGCGCAAGCCCGTCAAGGCGGCCGTGTTCCAGGTGAAGATCGACAAAGGCGGCTACGATTTCACGCTGCGCTGCGACCTGGCCGCGCTGGGAGTCCAACGGAAAGCGGGGGACCCGTTCTACATGGACATCATCATTGGGGCGGGGGCGCTCGGCGACGCGCACGGCGCTTGCCGCGTGGGCTGGAACGGCATGGTCAACAGCGCGTCGCGCTCCGGTCACTACGCGCTCATCGCACCGCAGTGAGGCCGTGATCAGCGGCTCCGGGACTGTTTGATTTCGATGAGCTCCCGCATCAAGCCGGAGAGGTCGGCGGATTTGTTCACGCCGCCGAACGCATCGTGCAGCTGCCTGTAGAGCCGATAAATCTGGTCATAAGTTTTGCGTGCCGCCGGGCGCGCTTTGTAGTGCACCGCCTTCACCGAGGTCATGGCTTTTTGGGCGGACGGGAAATCCCGGTATTCCCCTGCCAGAACAGCCGCTGAGACCGCCGAGCCGAGAGCGCAGGCCTGGCTCGACCCTGCGACCTGCATCGTGCGGCCGGTCACGTCGGCGTAGATCTGCATCAGCACCGGGCTTTTCTCCGCAATGCCGCCCGCGCAGACGATCCGCTTCACCGGCACCCCGTATTCCTCGATCCGCTCGATGATCGCCCGCGCCCCGAAGGCAGTCGCTTCGATCAGCGCCCGGTAAATTTCCGCCCGTGTCGTGTGGAGGGTTGTGCCCACCACGAGACCGGAAAGCATGGGGTTAACAAGGATCGTGCGGTTCCCGTTGTTCCAATCCAGCGCGAGGAGCCCGCTCTGCCCGGGGGCCTGCGCGGCGGCCTCCTTCTCCAGCTTGCCATACAAAGCCGAGTCCCCGCCGCAGACCGTCTCGATCCACCACTTGAAAATATCCCCGACGGCCGACTGGCCGGCTTCGATCCCGTAAAATCCGGGCAGGATCGCTCCCTTGACGATCCCGCAGATCCCGGGGATGTCGGCCACTTTTTTTCCGGCCGGCACAACCGCGCAATCGCACGTTGATGTGCCGATGACTTTCACGAGCGTCCCCTCGGCGATCCCGCTTCCAATCGCGCCGTAATGGACATCCATCTCGCCGATCGCGATCGGAATCCCCGCGCGGAGCCCAAGCTTTTTCGCCCAAACCGGGCAAAGCGATCCGGCGGACGCTGTCGCATCGTGCGCCTTTTCGTAAAGCCTGTCGCGAAGATCGGCCAGCTTCGGATCCAGCATCGCAAGAAACTTTTTATCCGGCAGCCCTCCCCATTCGTCGCAATAGAGCGCCTTGTGTCCGGCCGCGCAGATTCCGCGCCGCACCTCCCGCGGATTCCCCACCCCTGCAAGGATGGACGGGATCCAGTCCGAAAGCTCGACCCATGAGAAAGCCGCGTCAAAAGCAGCCCGGTCGGTTTTCAGGCAATGCCAGATTTTGCTCCAGAACCATTCGGAGGAATACGTGTTCCCGCACTTCGCAATGAACTGCGGACGGTGTTTCGCAGCGAGTTCCGTGATCCGCGCCGCCTCCTGCCAACTGGTGTGGTCTTTCCACAGCCAGCACTGCGCATTCAGGTTTTTCCTCCACTTCGGGAGCGTCCCGAGCGCGCGGTTCCCGCTATCAACCGGAATCGGGCTTGACCCGGTCGTATCCACCCCGATGCCGATGATCTGATCCGCACGGAACCCTTTCGCCTTCACAGCCTGGGCCAGCGCGCCACGCACACACTTCTCCAGGCCGGCCAGATAATCCCCCGGATGCTGGCGCGCGAGATGGTGGTCCTTGCCATCGAGAAGGACCCCTTGTTTTCCGGACGAATAGCCGGCCGTGCAGGATCCGAGTTCTTTGCCGTCGGAGCACCGCACCACGAGCGCACGCACCGAATTGGTTCCGTAGTCAATGCCGAGGGAAAAGTTCATAAGCATAAGAAAAGTGAGGAATCTTGCAGGAATGTAAAATCAAAATTTTGCGGTCCTGAGCTTTTAAAGGTCTGAAAAAAACGCATCCTCGAGCATCAGGCAGATGAAGAGGTAAATCGGGAGGGGGAATTCCTGGATGAGGCGGATGTGGCCGACTGCGCTCAGCGTGTGTCGAAATCAGATTGTCGTGACACGATGGGCCGTTTTGCAAATAACAAGATTCCGATGAGCCTCTCCAATTCCTCGCATTCCCATTTCACCCCGGCCCGGCACCCTCGGCTGCCTTCGCAAAAGCGACTCTCCTCCGCCGCGATCTTGCGGAGCCTCTCGTGCGCATTGGCTCTTCCCCTCAGTGTCCTGGCGGCTCCAGCGGACATGGCAACGGACGAAAAGGCGCAGGCCCGGGCCTGGTTTGAAACGGCGTTCAGCGCGGAACCGAAAGCCAGTGTTCCGTTTTCTTTTGTTTACGGCGGGGCTCCGTCATCGAGCTTCCTCACGAACTGGGAAGTCAAAGCGGAAAAGAAGGATGCCGGCCAGGGGAAAGAGCAGCGAACCCTGACCTATACCGACCCGGCAACGCATTTGGAAATCCGCTGCGAGGCGACTTTGTTTGCCGATTCTCCTGCGGTCGAGTGGGTGCTTTACGCGACCAACAAAGGCGACACCGATACGCCGGTCCTGGAAAAACTGCTGCCGCTGAATCTCGACCTGGATGTCCCGGAAGCCGGGGATGTCACGCTTCATTACCTGAAAGGCAGCAAAATGACACCGGCGGATTTCCTGCCGATGGACACACCCTTAGGAGCCAAAGGGGACCGACTCGCGCGCACGATCGACCTCACGGCGACCGGCGGCCGATCTTCCGCGGAATGGATGCCCTACTTCAACTTGGAATACCCCGGAGGTGGCATCGTTGGCGCGATTGGCTGGTCCGGCCAGTGGACTTTTCAGACGTCCCGCGCTGACAGACAAGTGCATCTGCAAGCCGGCCAGCAAAATTTCCGCGCCAAACTCCATCCCGGGGAATCCGTCCGCTCGCCGCGGATGCTGCTGCTCTTTTGGAAAGGCGACGAAGCTCTTCGCGGCAACAATTTGTTCCGCCGCCTGATGCTGGCGCATTACGTTCCGCGCATCAACGGGGAGGTCGCCATCCCTCCGAATGCACTGATGACGTGGTTCACTTATAGCAATGGGAGCGGCGTCACCGAGAAGAATCAATTGGCAGATATCCAACTGGCGGCCAAGGCCGGTTGCGAGGCTTTCTGGATCGACGCCGGATGGTTCGAGAGCGAGGGCGATTGGAGTGCTGGAGTCGGCAACTGGGTTCCGAAACCGGAGGCGTTCCCTAATGGTTTGAAACCCTTAGGCGACGAAGCACACCGGCTCGGGATGAAATTCATCGTTTGGTTCGAGCCGGAACGGGTCAGGCCCGGCACCCGCATTGCCAAAGAACATCCCGAATGGCTTCTGCATCGTTCCCAGAACCCGACCGATAGCGGTCTTTTCAATCTCGGCGATCCTGCGGCGCGCGCGTGGATGACCGATCTTCTCTCGAAGTGCATCGGCGATTGGGGGATCGACGTGCTCCGCATCGATTTCAACATCGACCCAGCGGCATACTGGCAAAGCGCCGATACCACCGACCGCAAGGGCATCACGGAAGCCCGCTACATCGAGGGGCTCTACAAAATGTGGGACGATCTGAAAGCCCGCCATCCGGGGCTGTTGATCGACAACTGCGCCAGCGGCGGACGGCGGCTCGA
>JBAXXD010000066.1:0-22228 GCA_037128135.1 Verrucomicrobiia bacterium | reverse complement strand
GATCCTGCTTTTGGCTCTGGTCTTTTTGATCCTGCTGGTCTTTTTGATCTTTGTTCTGCTGATCTTTGTTCTGATCCTGCTTTTGATCCTTGTTTTGCTGGTCCTGCTTGTCTTTCTGATCCTTGTTTTGATCCTGCTTTTGATCCTTTTGATCCTTTTGATCCTTTTTTTCGTCCTTTTTGTCTTTTTTCTGTTCCTGTTCTTTTTCTTTTTTCTCGAGATCCTGGAGGAGTTTTTGGACGATTTTCCGGTTTTCTTCGGCCGGTTGATTTTTCGGGTTGAGGTTCAGCGCCTCGGTGTATTGCTCGATGGCATTTTTCCAGTCCGCCTTTTTCGGTTCGTTTTCCTTGGCGGTTTCTCCGCGGCGGACGAGCGAGTTGCCGAGGTTGTAGGCGGAGTCCTCGCGGAGTTTTTTATTTTCCGAGAGGAGGGAGCGGGAGAAGTGAGAGATCGCCTGCTCGAAGTCATTGAGCTTGTAGGCGGCATCTCCGGCGTTGAACCGGGCCTCGCGGGATTCCGGCGCGGACTGGAGGCGCGACTCATACGCTTGCTTGGCGGCCTCGTAATTTCCGGCCTGGTAGCTTTGCAGTGCGGAAGCGTGCGAGGTGGACGGGAGAGCCATCCAAGCCAGGAGGAAGGCGGCGGCGCGGATGCCGAAGGGGACGCGCCGGCGTTCCCCGACGAGCAGCCAGATGGCAAGGAGAGCGGCCGCGAAGCCGAGCGGCCATTGATACCGTTCGAGCGGCTGGCGGGCGGCGAAGACGCCGGTCTCCGCGAGATCCATCGGCTCGATCCCCTGCTGGAAAATCTCGCGGGCGGCCTCCGGGCCGATCGCGACAAAAAACCCGCCGGTTTCCTTGGCGATTTCGCGGAGCCGCGCCTCGTCAAGCCGCGACTGCACTGGCTTGCCCGACACATCGCGCACAAAATCCTGCGCCCCGTCGTCCGACCGGAACGGGATGAGCGAACCCTCGGAGGATCCGATGCCGACGGTGAAGATCCGGATGCCCGCCGCGGCCGCTTTTTTTGCCGCCGCGATGCCGTCGGCATCGAGCTCCTCGCCGTCGGTGAGGATGATGAGCGCACGGGTCTGGCCCTCGGCTTTTCCGAACGCCTCCCCGGCGGCGGCGATGGCAGCGGCAATGTTTGTCCCGCCTTTGGGGATCACGCTCGTGTCGAGCTCGTCGAGGGCGTTGAGGACGGCCGAGTAATCGAGGGTGAGCGGCGCCTGGAGAAATGCGGATCCGGAGAACGCGACGAGGCCGACGCGGTCGCCTTTAAGGAGGCGGATGAGATCCTGCGTGAGGAGCTTGGCGCGCGCGAGCCGGGTGGGCGCGACGTCAGTGGCGAGCATGCTCCTCGAGGTATCCACAGCCACGATGATGTCGCGGCCCTTTTGTTTAACCTCGCGCTGGATGAATCCGTAGCGAGGCTGCGCGAGGGCGACAACGGCCAGGGCAAAGGAGGCGAGGACAACTCCCGCCCTGATCGCGCGGCGCGCCATGCTCACCGATCCGGCGAGCTTTTCGCGCAGGCGCGGCGCGACAACCCGCTCCACCAGCGCGCGGCTGCGAAGATGCGCCCACGCATAAAGAGCGGCAAAAACCGGCACGGCCAGAAGCCCCCAGAGCCAGAGCGGGGATCCGAATGTCAGGGCAAGCGTCTCCATAATGTTTGCGAAAGCAGAACCTCGATGCCAAGAAACGCGAGCCCAGCGCCGACGAACCACGGAAACAAATCCCGGTATTGCGCGATCTTCTCGACCTCGACCTTCGACTTCTCGAGCTTGTCAATTTCCCCGAAGATTTTTTCGAGCGAGCGGGTGTCGGTCGCCCGGTAGGCGATCCCGTTCGTGATTTCGGCGATCTCGCGGATTGTCTTCTCGTTGAAATCGACCCGCACGTTGCGATAGACCGTGCGGCCGAAGGGATCGGTGAACGGGAACGGCGCCTCGCCCTGCGTGCCCGCGCCGATCGTGTAGATCCGGATCCCGAGCGCCTTCGCGGCCTCGGCCGCCGTGAGCGGCATCACTTTGCCCGCGTTGTTGTCGCCGTCGGTGAGCAGGACGATCAGTTTCGTTTTTGCCTCTTTGTCCTTGAGCCGGTTCGCGGCCGAGGCGATCGCCGAGCCGATCGCGGTACCGTCCTCGACGAGGCCGATCTGGAGGCGGTCGAGGTTTTGGATCAGCCAGTCGTGGTCGAGGGTCAGCGGGCTGACCAGATACGGCCGACCGGCGAAGGCGATGATCCCCATGCGGTCGTTCGGGCGCTTCCGGATGAATTGCTCGGTCACTTTCTTCGTGACCTCGATGCGGCTCGCCCGGCTCGTCCCGATCGAGAAATCCTCCGAGAGCATCGAGCGGGACACGTCGAGGAGAATCATGATGTCCACCCCGCTCGCCTGGATGCGCGTGATCTCGCGACCAAGCTGCGGGCGGGCAAGGGCGATGAGGAATGCCGCGAGGGCCAGGTAGGATAGGCCCGCGAGGAACGAGCCCGCGCGCGACCGGCGGCGGTGGCCGAGGCGCTGGAGGGCGTCGGTGCTGGAAAACATGATCCCGGCCGTGCCCCCGAATTTCCCGCGCAGGAACGCAAGCGCCGGGACGAGCAGCAGCAGGAGCAGCACCCAGGGATGGGAAACCGTGACGCCGAGAAAAGTCATGCCTTGCCCCCCCTCGCCCCGCCGGGCTGAACCTCTCCGCGCACCAGACGCCCGGCGGTCTCCAGAAGCCCGATCATCTCCGACTCCCCGGCCTCGGCCCGCGCAAATTTGAGGAGGTCGGTCTGTTCCAGAAAAACCGAAAGCCCCGCCTTTTCGTTGTCCGTGAAAACCGGATCCGCCCGGATGCCTGCGAGGAATTCCAGCGAGGTCTGGGTCGGGGCATGCAGCCCGTGCTGCTCGTGGATATAATGGCGGATCGCATCCGAGACCGTGACCCCGAAGGCGTAGGGGTCGGTCCCCGCGAGCGTCGCCCGCAGCAATTCCAGCGCGGCCAGCGCCCGCTCTCTCGCCGTGGGAATTTTCTTTTTCGTGAAAATTTTCCAGAGCAGAAATCCCGTGCCGCCGAGGACGAGGAGGAGCCCGATCGCAACGCAGACGACAACCCACATCGGCCACGGGAAAAACCAGACCGGGCCGACGATGTCGTGGATGGGAACCGGAGTGGGAGCCTCGAGGGGGGCCGTGATAGAAGCTGGCGGGTTCATGCGGCAAGGCGGCGCTCGCGCTGCTCGAAAAACGCGCGGAGCGGCAGCAGGTAGTCCTCGTTGGTGGCGAGCGGAACGATATCCACCCTCCGGCTGCGGAACAGCCGCTCGAGCGACTTCCGCCGCTTGTCCTCGAGATCCCGCAGGCCCTGCCGGATCGCCCGGCTGCCGGTGTTGATGTCGATCTGCCGTCCGGTCTCCGCATCCTCGAGCGTGAGGATCCCGACATCCGGCAGGGAGGATTCCCCCGGATCGCTCACCGGCATCGCCACGACATCGTGGCGGCGGCTCGCGACCGTGAGCGCCTTGCTGAAATCCGGCGTGAGAAAATCCGAGATCAGAAAAAGCACCGCCCGGCGGCTGGTGACGCGGTTGATGTAATCGAGCGCGCCGGCGAGATTCGTGCCGCGCCCCTTCGGCTCGAAGTAGAGCATCTCCCGGATCAGGCGCAGCGTGTGCAGGCGGCCTTTTTTCGGCGGAATGAAGAGCTCGACGTCGTCGCTGAAAAGCAGGAGTCCAACCTTGTCGTTGTTGTTGATCGCGCTGAACGCGAGGATCGAAGCGACCTCGGCCGCGAGCTCGCGCTTGCTCAGCTCGACGCTCCCGAATGTCCCCGACGCGCTCACGTCCACCAGCAACATCACCGTCAGCTCTCGCTCCTCGGTGAACTTCTTCACATACGGCGCGTTCATCCTGGCGGTCACGTTCCAGTCGATCGACCGGATCTCGTCGCCGGGCGCGTATTCGCGCACCTCCTCGAAATTCATCCCGCTCCCCTTGAAAACGCTGTGATACTGGCCGGCAAACCCGGCGTTCACCAGCCGGCGCGTCCGCAGCTCGAGACGGCGGATTTTTTTTAGAATCTCTTTCGGGTCGCGATCCATGCGAGGTTTAAGGTTTAAGTATTAAGATTTAAGTTTCGGAATTGCGGTTGGAAGGATTTCGCGCCTCTGGACTTAATCCTTCATGCTTGATTCTTAATACTCCTTCTCTTCAGGGAACCGGGAGCCCGGCAAAGATCTGGGCGACGATCATCTCGGTGGTGACCGACTCGGCTTCGGCCTCGTAGCTGACGGCGATCCGGTGGCGGAGGACGTCGAGGCCGATCGTTTTGACGTCCTGCGGCGTGACGTATCCGCGTCCGTCGATGAAGGCGTTCGCCTTCGCGGCGAGGGTGAGGAAGATCGTGGCGCGCGGGGAGGCGCCGTAGCGGATCATGCCGTCAAGCTTGAGCTTGCTGGCGGCGGGGTCGCGGGTCGCCCAGACGATGCTGACGATGTAGTCTTTCACGCGCTCGTCCACGTAGATGTCGTTGACGATGCCGCGGGAGCGGATGATTTGATCGGCGTTGACGACCGCCTCGACGTCGAGGCGCGGGGCGGAGGTGGACATCGCGTCGAGGATCGCGCGCTCCTCCTCGCGGGTCGGATACCCGACATGAACCTTCAGCATGAAGCGGTCGAGCTGGGCCTCGGGAAGCTGGTACGTCCCCTCCTGCTCGATCGGGTTCTGCGTGGCGAGCACAAGAAACGGATCGGGAAGCTTGAACGTCTTGTCGCTGATCGTGACCTGTCGCTCCTGCATCGCCTCCAGCAGGGCGCTCTGCACTTTCGCGGGTGCCCGGTTGATCTCGTCCGCCAGGATCAGATTTGAAAAAATTGGCCCCAGCTTCGTGGTGAACTCGCCCTCGCGCGGATTGTAGATCAGCGTCCCGATCAGGTCGGCAGGAAGAAGGTCGGGAGTGAATTGCAGCCGCTGGAAACCGGTGTGGATCGAATGCGCCAGCGTGCGCACGGCGAGCGTCTTCGCAAGTCCTGGAACGCCTTCGAGCAGGACGTGGCCGTTGGTGAGCAGCCCGACCAGCAGACGATGAACGAGGATTTTCTGTCCGACGACGACTTTGCCGACTTCGGCGAGGAGAGGCTCCACCCACTGGCGGTTTTCCTGCACTTGGCGGGTGAGTTCGGATGTGTTGACGCTCATAGGTTGTGTTTTACTTTGTGATGATGGACTGATGTTGAGGTGTGAGACAGGAAGGGGCGGAATTTCGTTCAAATAATCCAAGCTGAAAAATCATCGCCGGGCCGCAGGCTATTTCGACGGGACGTAGTAGGGGCCGACGGCAAACGGGTCGCCGACCTTGACGGCATCGAATCGGGCTTTGTCGTTAAGCCACACCGTCACGGCTTTTTTCGTGCCGTCTTTCTGGGGCACTTCGACCGTGAGGATGTAGTCGCCGTCCACGCTCCGGGAGGTGACCGAGCCGTGCCGGTTGAGGGTGATCTCGCGCTCCGCCTGCGCAAGCGGCCGGAATTCTTTCGAGATGATCACGCCGCACATCTTGGCGTCGTCGCTGGTGATGACGCTCTGCCAGACGGCGAAGACAACGAACCCGGCCACGCCAAGCCCGATGAGCACGGCGGAAACGATGACGCGGGCGGGAAGTTTGGGTTTGAAGACCCGTGAGGAAGAGTTCGTTTCCATAATGTCCGGCCCTCAGCCCAACTGCTTGACGGCGGTCGTGAGATAGACCGCCCCGGGGTGCATGCCGCGGTATTTTGTGATTTCCTTTTTCCCGATGACTCGAAATCCGAACCGCTCGAGCACCTTCGCCCCACGGCGGGATTCGAAGGTCACCATCTGGCCGAAGACCGCCTTCTCCCCGCGCGATCGCAGGTAGTCGAAATACGCGTTCATCATCGCGTGCGTCCCGGCCAGGCTCTGCGCCTCGGGCAGGACGTTGAAGTGGAAGTGCGCGGTTTTTCTCGGGACGGCCGGAACTTCGCGCCAGGAATTTTTCAGGATCCACTTGATGAAGTCCCGCGTCGCCCGGTTGTAGCGGTGGTATCGCCGCATCCCGTCCGCGAAGAGCCGGAGGTTGTGGAAAAAGCTGTGCCACTGCTGGCGGAGCGGGCGGCACGAGCCCAGCAGGTAGCCCTTGACCACCCCGCCCTGCTCGAGCACGAACGACGACTCGGGCTCGACGTCGGTGTAGTAGGCCGTCAGGTAGTCGGCGAAAAGCTCGCGATCCTCAAAGACCGGATCAATCGGCTTCCCGAGGAACCCGGTCTCGCAGCAAAGCCTCCGCACCGCCTCGCGGTCGCGGAGCTCATACGGACGAATGCAAATGTCGGCAGGCAGGGCCACGCGCGACGTTTTACGCGCGATTTGCCTTTTCGACAAGAGCAACCATTCGGAACATCCGGACGCAAAAAACGCGCGGACGAAAACACAAACCCGCCGGATGGGACCCGCAGGACATCAACAAATAATGTCACAGGTGGGACATTATTTGTAAAGACCGGCGCGGGCGGGGCGGGCGGCACGGAATGAGTTCGGAATGAGTTCTTGACGCGGGTGTGGGTGGGTTTAGAAAAGCCCCGTTCATTTTTCATGAGCCTGAAAACCGAAATCGAAGGGTTCTGCCGGCATCCGCAGGGGTATTATTATTTTCAGGATGCCAGCGGGAACTATTTTACTCCCGCGCAGTTTCTCGTGTTGCTGCCGCCGGAGGTTTTGAGCGCGCGCTACGGGTTCCGGACAACCGGCGGGCAGAGGGAATACTGGATCTACCAGCAGGGATTTTCGAGCTCGAAGGAGGAGTTTATTTTCCGGACATTCATCCCCGAGGGGCGCCTGGGATGGGCCACAGATTTCGAGCAGACGCCTGCCTCGCAGACCCACTATTACGGGGAGAGGAACTCCGCCGGCCTGCTCGTTTCGCTCTGCGGGAAGCACAAGCGGCGCGACGATGACAGCGCGCTCTTCCTCCTCCATCCCCCGCCGGGAAAAATGTGCAAGGCCTGCCTGAAGGAGTCGAACAAATCGGTCGGGAAAGCGTGAGCGCGCGGGCGCGGCCCCGTTTTTTATCCTGCGGTTTTTTATTGAGTCCGGCGGACAATCGACTACTTTCCCACTTCCCGCAAGCACCGGCTCGCGGTCGCCGGGGCGTTCGCCGTCCGGGCGCAAGCCGGAACGCGGGGAACCATTAATCACCATGTCAGAAAATCCCAATTCACCCAACCGCGCGTTCCCGCTCGAGCGCACACGCAACATCGGCATCGCCGCGCACATTGACGCCGGCAAGACGACGCTCACCGAGCGCATTCTTTTTTACACCGGGATGATCCACAAGATCGGCGAGGTGCACGAGGGCACGACGGTCACCGACTGGATGGAGCAGGAGCGCGAGCGCGGGATCACGATCACCTCGGCCGCCACGACCTGCGCGTGGATGCAGCGCAAGGAGGAGGGCATCTACAAGGCCTACGAAGGGATCAAGATGCGGGTGAACATCATCGACACTCCCGGGCACGTGGATTTCACGGCCGAGGTGGAGCGTTCGCTCCGCGTCCTCGACGGCGCGGTCGCGGTCTTCTGCGCGGTTGCCGGCGTGCAGCCGCAGTCGGAAACCGTCTGGCGCCAGGCCACGAAATACGGCGTTCCCCGCATCGCATTCGTCAACAAGATGGATCGCGTCGGGGCTGATTTCGAGGCCGCGGTCCAAAGCATGCGCACGAAGCTCGGCGCGAACGCCTGGCCGGTGCTGATTCCGCTCGGCAAGGAAGATTACCTCAAGGGGCAAATCGACGTCATCAACCACAAGGCGGTCATCTATCTCGACAACGACGACATGGGCTCGACGTATGAGATCCAGGAGATTCCGGCCGAGTTGAAAGACATGACGAAGAAGGCCTACGCCGACCTCGTTGCCCAGATGTGCGACCTCGATGAGGAGGTCGGGATGCTGTTCCTCGAGGAGAAGCCGATCTCCATCGAGATTCTCAAGGCGGCGATCCGGCGCCAGACGATTGCGAACAAATTTGTGCCGGTTGTGGGCGGGTCGGCGTTCAAGAACAAGGGCGTCCAATTTCTGGTTGACGCCGTGCTGGACTACCTCCCCGGCCCGCTCGACATCGAGCCCGCCAAGGGGCTCAACCCCGACAACGTTTCGGAAACGATTATGGTCTCCGCCGACGACAACGCCAACTTCTGCTCGCTGGCATTTAAGCTTTGGAGCGATCCGTTCGTGGGCAAGCTCGTCTTCTTCCGCGTCTATTCCGGCAAGCTCTCGAAGGGTGACACGGTTTACAACCCGCGCACGAACAAGCGCGAGCGGATCAGCCGCCTGATCCAGATCCAGGCCGACAAGCGCGAGGACATCGACACCTGCTACTCCGGGGACATCGCCGCGATTGTGGGCATCAAGAACATCACCACCGGTGACACGCTCTGCGACGAGGATCACACGATCCTCCTCGAGCCGCCGTCGTTTCCCGATCCGGTCATCTCGATGGCCGTCGAGCCGAAGACGAAGATCGATCAGGAAAAGATGGGCATCGCCCTCCAGCGGCTCGCCGAGGAGGATCCGACGTTCCGGGTTTTCACGAACGAGGAAACCGGCCAGACGATCATCGCGGGCATGGGCGAACTCCACCTGGAAATCATCCGCGACCGCATGGTGCGCGAGTTCAAAGTCGAGGCGAACGCCGGCAAGCCGCAGATCGCCTACAAGGAAACGATCCTCGCCCCCGCGGACGGCGAAGGCAAGCTCGTCAAGCAGTCAGGCGGTCGTGGCCAATACGGCCACGTCGTCTGCAAGGTCACACCCAACGAGCGCGGCAAGGGGATCACGATCGAAAACAAGGTCGTCGGCGGAACGATCCCGAAGGAATTTATTCCGGCCGTCAACAAGGGTTTCCAGGAGGCGGTGCTCAACGGCGTCGTGGCCGGCTACCCGGTCATCGACATTCATGTGGACATCATTGACGGGAGCTACCATGACGTGGACTCGAACGAGATGGCGTTCAAAATGGCGGCGATCTTCGCGCTCAAGGACGGCTTGAAGAAGGCCAAGCCGATCCTCCTCGAGCCGATCATGAAGGTCGAAAACATTACGCCCGACGAGTATCAGGGCGACATCATGGGCGACCTGAACCGCCGCCGCGCGCGGATCATGGGCATGGAAACCAAGGGAAACCTCTGCACGATCAACGCCTTGGTGCCACTCTCCGAAATGTTCGGCTACTCGACCTCGATCCGCTCGCTCTCGAAGGGCCGCTCGTCCTACTCGATGGAGCCGTCCCACTTCGAGCAGGTTCCCGAGCAGGTCAAGGCCGCCATCCTCGACCAGAAGAGCTGACAAATCTGACAAAAAAATGCCGCATGTCTCCGGGCGTGCGGCATTTTTGTTTTGTGGCGGATCCGGGGCATTTCAGCAACCGGACACGGGAATGTTCGACGGTGGCGCGCGGATGTGAGAGGGTTACGCCGATGACGCTTGCGAACCAGATCACGATTGGCAGGATCCTGCTCATTCCGGTGTTCGTACTTTTCTGCGTTTACTACGGGCAGGGGGTCGAGGCAGGGCAGCCGGAGGAGTGGCAGCGCTGGGCCGCGATCATCACGTTTCTGGTCGCGTCAGCCAGCGACGGGCTCGACGGCTGGATCGCACGGCATTGGAGCCAGCGGAGCCGACTGGGAACGATCCTCGACCCGATCGCCGACAAGGGACTTCTCCTCGCAGCCATCATCACGCTGAGCCTGAGCAAATGGACATATGCGTTTCCGCTCTGGTTTCCGGTACTCGTGATCGCGCGCGAGGCGGTGATCCTGGTCGGCTGCGGGATCCTTTACCACCTGAACCAGAAGCTGGAGGTGCGGGTCAGCTGGCTGGGCAAGACAGCGACGGCGGCGCAGATGATCACACTGGCTTGGGTGATGCTGCAGTTGCCTCATTACCATATTTCTGTTTATGTCGCGGGATTCTTCACGCTGGCAAGTGGGGCGGTCTATGTCTCACGAGGCGTCCGGCTGCTCCGCCTCCACGACCACCCACACTGATTTTTATGCGCAACGTCGCCATCGTCGGCCGGCCCAATGTCGGCAAATCCGCCCTTTTCAACCGCCTCGCCGGGCGGATGATCTCGATCGTCCACGACCAGCCGGGAGTCACCCGCGACCGGATCGCTTCGGTCTGCAAGCTGGGCGCCGCCCCGTTCGAGATTGTGGACACCGGCGGGATCGGGGATGACCCGGATCCGGATTTTTTCGAGAGCACCCGCGAGGGCGCGCAGATCGCGATCGAGTCGGCGGATGTCATTCTTTTTATCACCGATGCCCACGACGGGGTCACCCCGCTCGATGCCAGCCTGGCGTCCATGATCCGTTCGTCCGGACGTCCGGTCGTGCTCGTGGTGAATAAGGTGGACATCGAGGAGCACGAGGGGCGCGCGGACGAATTTGCGCGGCTCGGGTTTGCGCACAGCCTGTCGGTCAGCGCCGCGCACGGTCGCGGGATCACGGATCTGGTCTCGACGATCGAATCGCTTCTTCCGGAGGCGGAGGGCGGGCAGGCGGAAGAAGCCGACGCGCCGAAACTCGCGCTGGTCGGACGTCCGAACGTCGGAAAATCCTCGCTCGTGAACGCGATCCTCGAGGACAAGCGCACGATCGTCAGCCACCTCCCGGGCACGACCCGCGACGCGGTGGACGTGGCGACCGAGCGCGAAGGCAAACCCTACATCCTCTGCGACACGGCGGGCATCCGCCACCGGTCGCGGCACAACACATCGGTCGAGGTCTTCAGCGTCATGCGCTCGGAAAAGACGATCCGCCGTGCGGATTTGAACATCCTGGTCATTGACGCGACGACCGGCGTCACCTCGCAGGACAAAAAAATTGCGGGGTTGATCCAGCAGGCGAACAAGCCGGCCGTGATCGCGCTGAACAAATGGGATCTCGTGGCCCCGCCCGGCAAGCCGGATGCGGAGCTCGTTCGCGAGCATGTCGCCCGCGTGCGGCGCGAGCTCTTTTTCCTCGACTACGCGCCGGTGGTCGTGCTCTCGGCTCTCACCGGAGAAAATGTCCGCCGCCTTTTTACGACGGTCGAAAAAGTCCGCCAGCACTCGACGCGCCGTGCGGGAACCGGGGAGCTGAACCGCGTCCTCCGCGCCGCGATCGAGCGGCAGGCTCCGGCGATCAAGGGCAACCGCCGGTTCAAGCTCCTCTATATCACGCAGGTGAACGAGACCGGGCGTGCCGCGATCAAGCCCCCGCAGTTCATCCTCTTCGTCAACGACCCCAGCCTCCTGCCCGACAGCTACGTCAACTACCTCTGCGCCCGGATCCGCGAGAAATGGGAATACCCCGGCCTTCCGATCCTCCTCCGCCTGCGAGGCCGCGAGGGACGCACGGCCCGGGCGATCGAAAATTAGAAAAAAGGCGGTCGGTCGCGTTGTGGGATTTCATAAGGAATGTCGGGTTTTCCTCTGCCGCCGCAGATCCTGCTGAAATGGTCTTCGCTGCGCATTGTGGGATGAGAAAACGCATCGACATTCCGGGGCAACGAATTTATAATTCCCACTCGATTCCCTGAACATGCAGAAGAAAAGATGCGTATGGTGCGGGAGCGATCCGCTCTACGTTTCGTATCACGATGACGAGTGGGGCGTGCCGGTTCATGATGACCGGCGACTTTTTGAATTCCTCGTTCTGGAAGGGGCTCAGGCTGGCCTGAGCTGGCTGACGATCCTGAAGAAGAGAGAGAGCTACCGGAAGGCATTTGACAACTTCGACATTGAGTGCATCGCCAGATACGGCCCACGGGACATCACCCGACTGCTTCATGACCCCGGCATCGTGCGAAATCGCCTCAAGGTCGAAGCGGCAATCAGAAATGCGCAGGGCGTTCTGAGCATCCGGGAAGAATACGGAACTCTTGACACCTTTCTCTGGCGCTATGTTGATGGGTCCCCCGTTCAGAATGCCCGGAAAGGCATGAGGGATCTGCCGGCGAAGACGAAGGAATCCGACCAGATCAGCAAAGACCTGAAGAAACGAGGCTTCAACTTCGTGGGTTCGACCATCTGCTATGCCTTCATGCAGGCGGTCGGCATGGTAAACGACCATGTCACGGATTGCTTTCGCTACAAGGGAATCGCAAGAAACCGCCCGCCGATAAACCGCTGATCACATGAAACTCACCGCCGCACTCACCGTCGCCGTCTCGCTCGCCATCTCGCAATCGAACGCCGCCACGCTCTATTCCGCCTCCGAGAATCTTTCCCTGTTCGGCTGGCTTGACCAATACAGCATGGATCCTAATGGGAACATGGCTTGCGTCCCGACATCCTCCACGAATGCGCTCACGTTTCTCCAGGGCGCGAATTCCTCATATTTCGGCACGGCACTCACCGGCTCCACTTATTCATCATGGGTATCCACGAATACCATCCTGATGTCCGCGCCCTACATGGCCACGACCGCCAATGGCACCCTCTACAATCACATCCCTTACGCGCTCACTCAATACATCAAAGTCGATCGTGGTTTCACGAACGTTTCCTTCTCCGGCATATTCCCCGAGGACTTCTGGAGCGAAACCTACCCCAAACCCTCCTACATGACCGATGGTCTCCCCACCTCGTCATTTCTCCTCAACGCGCTCAAAACCAACCAGGCCACAATATTCTCGTTTTCCAGCGGCAGTACCGGCCACGAAGTATCCGCGGTCGGCCTCAACTGGCTGGACGTTAATGAGGATGGCATCATCCAACAGTCCGAAAACGCCACGGTTTCCTTTGTTGATCCCCTCGACCCCTCCGTCTCCTACACAGGGGTGCTTCCGGAGGGAACCGCGAAAATCACCACGGCCCAAATATGGAATGCCGGCGACGTGGCAGGCGGGGAACTCAACATCACCTACAACCAGTATGCAGGAAGCCTCCCCTACGCAATCGATTACGGACCTTATACAGGGAGCATTAACACCATATTCGCCATAATCCCGGAACCCCAAACCATCGCTCTCTTGGTTTTATCTCTCACATTCCTTCCTCTCGCGATGAGATGGAAACATTCCTTGTTTCCCCGCGCGGGCAAATGGTAGATTCCGCGAACAACAGCTGCGCTCCGTCATCATGCGGCGATTTGTCCGCTGTTCGCCGGACTCACCGCGCTCTCCACCACCATCACCCCCATGCCGCAATCCGCCACCTCGCCACATTACTATTTTCCGCCTGCCGACAAACAACCGCTCGCCCTCGACTGCCAGGTCTGCATCTACAGCGGCAACTCGGGCGGGGTCATCGCGGCGATCGCGGCCAAGCGGCGGGGGCTGAAAGTCATCCTGCTGGAACCCGGGCGGCATCTTGGCGGGCTGACCGCCGGAGGCCTCGGCTATACGGACATCGGCAACAAGCAGGCGATCGGCGGGCTTTCCCGCAAATTCTACCGCCGCGTGGGAAAAAAATACGGTCTCGAGGAACACTGGCGCTTCGAGCCGCATGTCGCGGAGAGCGTTTACAGTGAGTGGCTCGCGGAAGAAGGCATCACGTGCCATTTCGGCAGTTTCCTCGACAAAGTGGAATTGCAGGACGGCCGGATCCACCGCATCACCACCGAGAACGGGATCTCTGTCACCGCGAAGTTTTACATCGATGCCAGCTACGAAGGTGACCTCATGGCCAAAGCCGGGGTGTGCTACACGGTCGGCCGCGAAGCCAATTCGCAATACGGCGAAAGCTGGAACGGCTCCCAGGTTCTCAACGAGCACCAGTTCCAATTTTCTGTGGACCCCTACCGCATCGAAGGCGACCCCTCGAGCGGGCTACTCCCCGGCATCGACCCCGGGCCGCACATAGCCGGAACCGGCGACAAGCGCGTGCAGGCATACAATTTCCGCCTGTGCCTGACCGATCGCGCAAAAAACCGGATCCCGTTCACGAAGCCCGAAGGCTACGACCGCTCGTCCTACGAGCTGCTGGCCCGGTATTGCCGCGCCGGATTCACGCCAGAGTTCAACAAATTCGATGCCCTCATAAATGGCAAGGTGGACATGAACAATCACGGCGCTGTATCCACCGATTACATCGGGATGAACCACGAATTCCCCGAGGCGGATTACCGGAAGCGCGAGGAGATCTTCCAGACCCACGTGCGCTGGATCAAGGGCCTCCTCTGGTTTTGGACGCAGGACAAAGACGTGCCGCTCGCGTTCCGCAAGAAGATCTCCAAATGGGGCTGGGCCAAGGACGAGTTTGTCGATATGGGCGGTTTCCCGCATGCGATCTACATCCGCGAGGCGCGTCGGCTTGTCGGCGATGTCGTCATGACCGAGCATCACTGCATGGGAACGGAGAAGGTCGGCGACTCCGTCGGGCTCGCCGCCTACACGATGGATTCGCACAACTGCCGCCGGATCGTCGTGGACGGCGCGGTGAAAAATGAGGGCGACGTGCAGGTGCACTCCGGCCCGCCGTATCCGGTCTCGTATCGCGCGATCATCCCCCGCCGGGGTGAATGCACAAACCTGTTCGTGCCGTTCGCGCTCTCGGCATCTCACATCGCCTTCGGTTCGATCCGCATGGAACCGGTATTCATGATTCTTTCCGAATCCGCAGCGGAATCCGCAGCGTTAGCCATCGAGCAGGATCTGGACGTCCAGGACGTTCCTTACGAACAACTGCGCAAACGCCTGCTCAAAGCCAAACAGATCCTCGACCCGATCCCCGCTGCAAAAGACCGACAGACAGGAGAATAGCGAGGGAGCCGGGCAACTGCGAAGAGAAAATCTGCGAAGAGAAAATCCTCCGCGGAGAGATCCTCCTGGGGGATGTCCACGCCGATTTTGACGAGTAGACACCAGTCCTTTGGATGATCCCTCGGAGGGTTTGACCGCAGGCAGCGATGCCGCCCCCACTTCTCAGCGATTTTCCTTCGCGCGTGCTGGCGGCCGTTCAGGCGGTGAGGAAACGGAACGCGCGGTCGGGGAATCCGGGGAGCCCCTCGTGGCCGTAGTCCGGGTAGATCGCGGATTCTTTTTCCGACAGGATGCCGTTGAAGACGGCGAACTGGGTGGAGGGCGGGCAGATGTTATCCATCAGGGTGAGACCCATGAGGACCCGGGCCTTGATCCGGGGCGCGAGGTGGTGGACGTCGATGTAGCCGAGGGTTTTGAAAATTTCCGCCTCGCGCTCATGGAGCGGGTCGAACATCCGGAGATACGTCCGGAGCTCTCCGTAGGCGTCCTTGGCGAGGTCCATTTCCCAGACGCGCTTGTAGTCGGAGAGGAACGGAAAGATCGAGACGCAGCGCTTGATCCGCGGCTCGAGCGCGGCGCAGGCGATCGCGAGCGCCCCGCCCTGGGATCCGCCCATGCAATAGAGTTCGCTGACTTCCGGAAATCCGGCGAGCACGCGGGCGAGCTGCACGGTATCGAGAAAAATCTGTCGGAAGAGGAGCTTGTCGGGGGCTTCGTCGAGTCCGCGGATGATGTGCCCGTGGTGGGTGTTCCCGCGCACGCCGCCGGGGTCTTCGCTGCGACCTCCCTGCCCGCGGCAGTCGAGCCCGGCGACCGCCATGCCCTGGCCGACAAACGGCAGCTTGTCCTGCCAGTCCCCGCTGTGCCCGGTGTAGCCGTGGAAAAGGAGGAGCCCGGGGGCGGGGGTCGCAGACCGCGCCGGACGCAGGTATTTCGAATAAATCCGCGCACCGCCGATGCCGGTGAAAAACAGGTCGAACGTCTCGACGTTCTTCGCGCCGAGCGCATCGCAGGGCACGAGCTCGGGCGCGGGGTCGGTGGCGTCAAGCTCGGCGAGCGCGCGCTTCCAGTAGTCATCGAAATCCTTGGGGCGGGGATTGATCCCGCGATATTCGCGGAGTTCGGCGAGCGGCTTGTCGAGGAGCGGCATGATTTTTCAGGGAAGAAATTCCAGGATCGGTTTCGGGTAGATCCCAAGGAGCAGGATCAATGCGGCGAGAAAGGCAATCGTAAAGTGGGTCAGGGACGAAACCTCGATCGGGGGCGCCTCTTCGGGGGCGGGTTGCCAATACATCGCCCGCACGACCTTGAGGTAGTAGTAGAACCCGCAGGCCACGGTCACCACGCCGAGGATTACCAGCCCAAAATGCTGCTGCTGCATGGCGGCCACGAAGATGAAAAACTTCCCGAGGAAGCCGACCGTGAACGGGAGCCCGGCCAGCGAGAGCATGGCGATCAGCATGGCGAACGCGAGCCCCGGCGCCCGGCGCCCCAGCCCGTTGAAATGCGAGATATCATCGCCTCCGGCGGCTTTGGCCACGGGCACAAGCACAAGGAACGCGAGAAACGTCATGAGCAGGTAGCCGACCAAATAGAACACCACCGCGCGGCCCGCTCCCGGCGCGCCCAGGCTGGCCACTCCGACAAGCAGGTAGCCCGCATGCGCGATGCTCGAATACCCCAGAAGCCGCTTGAGATTTGTCTGCGGCATCGCGGCGAGGTTCCCGTAGAGAAGCGTCAGGCCGGCGAGAAACACGAGCGCGCTCCCAATCTTCGCGGCGAGAAACGGCGCGATGAAAAACGGCTCGATCACACGCATGAGGACGACAAAGCCGAGCGCCTTCGACCCGACCGACAGGAACGCCGTCACCGGGGTCGGCGCGCCCTGGTAAACATCGGGCACCCAGAACTGGAACGGAGCGGCGGCGACCTTGAACCCGAGCGCCACCAGCACAAGCCCGATGCCGAAAAGAAGCGCCGTCTGGCCGGCCACGGGAACCATTCCGAGAACGAGCGAGATCCCGCGCAGGCTCGTCTGGCCGGTGATTCCAAATATCCAAGCGATCCCGTAAACGAGGAACCCGGTCGAGAGAGCGCCGAGAATCAGGTATTTCGTTCCCGCCTCGAGGCTGGCCGCGCTCCGCCGCATGTAGGCGACCTGGATGTAGAACGAGATCGTCACCAGCTCGAGCGCGCAGAAGATCATCACGAAATCCGCCGACGAGGCCAGCCACATCAGCCCGGCACAGGTGAAGACCGGAAGGATAAAAAATTCCCCGAGCCCGGCGCCGGGCTTCGATCCGGGAATAAACCGCTCGACGACCGGTGCGTATTCGACCGCAAGCACGAGCGTCAATATCGTCGCCGCGAGCGAGAAGCGCTTGAAAAAGAGCGCGAGCGCGTCGGTCTCGTAGAACCCGTTCGGCACCGGCCAAAGCGGAGAGGCATGAAGAAAAAATGTCGCCGCAAAGAAAACCGCAAGCCAGCAAATGGCAATGTAGGCGAGGATCCGCTTGTCCATCCCGGAAAAAAACGAATCCGCCAGAAGCAGGATGATGCCCAGAAAAAGGACGCAGAATTCGGGTGGAAAACCGGGGGTCATAGCGGGGCGGCTCCGATGAGTTTGATGAGGAGTCCGGGGAAACATCCGGTGACGAGCATCACCACGATCAGGGCGCCAGCGGCGATTCTTGCGGGCCCGGAGATTTCATTCAGACCGGCCCAGCGGGCGGCAAGCGGACCGAAGAAGATCCGTCGGTAGGCGCGGAGCATGTAGACGGCCGAGAGGACGACGCCCCAGACCGCGCAGACCGTGGCGATCTGGTAGTTGTTGAGCTGGAAAATTTCCCTGCCGCCGGACGTGCCCATCAGGAGGTCACCGCCGATAAAGGATCCGAAGAAAACGAGAAGCTCGCCCGCGAATCCCACGAACCCCGGGAGCCCGATCGCGGCAAAAGCGGCGAACCCGAAGAGCAGGCCGAATGCAGGCATCGGCTTCGCAAGGCCGCCCAGCTCGGCGAAGTCGAGCGTGCCGGTGCGCTCGCGCAACTCGCCGCTGAGGGCAAAAAGCACCGCGATCGAAAGGCCGTGGGCAAAGAGCATCAGCGACGCTCCGGTGAGGCTCAGGACGTTGAGCGCCGCGAAGCCCAGAAAAATATAGCCCATATGCATGACGCTCGAGTAGCCGAGCATCCAGTCAAGCTTGCGCTGCGAGATCGTCACGTAGCCGACATAGAGGATGTTGCCGACAAGCAGGACCAGGAGGAGGTTCGAATACTCGGCCACCGCAGAAGGAAAAACCGGCGCCGCAATCCGGATCAAACCATACAGGCCGAATTTTTTCAGCACACCCGCATGGAGCATCGCCGCCGGCGCGGGCGCGCTGGCATACGCCTGCGGCGCCCAGGTGTGAAAAGGGAAAAGGGAAACGAGAATTCCGAATCCGACCAGCAGCAGGAGGTAAACCCAGTTGGCCTCGGGCAGCAGCCCCGCCTCCGCGAGGCCGATGATCGCACGCAGATCAAACGTCCGCATCCCGTCCGGCTGGATCAGGCAGAGCCCGATGAGGCCGAGCAGAAGGACGAAGCTGCCGAGCGCAAGGTAGATCGTCGCCTTCCACGCCGCCGCCTGCCGGTCGCCGGATCCCCAGATCCCGATCAGCAAAAATGTCGGGATCAGCGCCAGCTCGTGAAACATGTAAAAGAAAAACAGATCGATCGAAGCGAACGCGCCGATCCCGCCGGCCGAAATCAAAAGCAGGCTCGCGTAATACCAATGCGGGCTTTTCTCCGGCGTGCGCGCGACGGCAACCGCCGCCACCGTGACCAGCGAGGCCAGCAGGAGCATGAGCAGGCTCAGCCCGTCGGCTCCCAAAGTGAAGTGGATCCCCATGGCGGGAATCACCGGAAACGAGGAAACGAACTGGTAGGGCTGCGCTCCGCCCGTTTGGTAGAGCGCGACGAGGACGAGGACGAACACGAGGTTGGTTGCCGAACCGACGAGCGCGGTGAAGCGCGCGGGCGCTCCAGCCAGAATGAACGCGACGGCAAACAGCGGAACCAGAATGAGAAAAAGGAGCGGGCTCATCGGAAAATTAAAAGGTAAAGAAGCCCGAGAGCGCCGGCCCCGAAGAAAAACGCATACGCCTGGATGTTGCCGATCTGCAGAAACCGCAGCACAAACCCGCACGCCCACGCCAGCTTGCTCGGAACCTGCACAACAAAGAGATCCACAATCCACCGGTCGACCCACGAAAGCCCCAGCGCCCCCCCGTCCTGGATATTCTTCACCGCCCAGGCATACCCGCTGTCAATGTAGAGCCGGTTGGCAAAAAACGGAATCGAGACCGGATCCTTGTCGGCCGCGCGGTAAAGCAGGTAGGCCGATCCGACGCCCACCGCAAAAAGCACCAGAAGCACCGGGTGCAGAAATGCCGGCACCCGCTCGGGCTCGATCGTGTGAAAAAAGATTTTTTCGATGGAGGGAAATCCCGCGATGAGCGAGGGGATCGCGAGGCAGGCGAGCGGGACGAGCATGACGACCGGCGACTCGCAGGCGTGCTTGGCGTGCTCGCCGCGCGGCTTCCCGAGAAACACCACAAACAGAAGCCGGAACGTGTAAAACGCCGTGAGCCCGGCGGTGGCGACGGAAAGCCAGCCAAGGAACGGGTGCGCCTCAACCGCCCATGCGATGATCAGGTCCTTGCTGAAGTAGCCACTGGTCAACGGGCACCCGGAAAGCGCCAGGCTCCCGGCAACCATCGCCAGAAACGTGAACGGCATCTTGTTTTTCAACGCCCCCATTTTCCAGATGTTCTGCTCATGGTGCATGCCGACGATCACCGATCCGGCGCAGAGGAAGAGCAGGCACTTGAAGCCGGCGTGCGTGAAGAGGTGGAACAACGACACGTCCGGAGTCGGGGCCGACGCGATCCCGAGCACCATGTAGCCGAGCTGAGAAATCGTCGAATACGCGAGGATCCGCTTGATGTCATCCTGCTGGGTCGCCATGAGCGCCGCCGCAAAGCAGGTGATCCCGCCGACCCAGGCGATCACGTCGAGCGCATGGGGCGCCGCCTCCAGAATCGGAAAAATCCGCGCGAGCATATACACGCCGGCCGCGACCATCGTGGCGGCATGGAGGAGCGAGGAGACCGGCGTCGGGCCCTCCATCGAATTCGGCAGCCACACGTGGAGAGGCATCTGCGCGGATTTGCCGACCGTGCCGCAGAAGAGCAGCACGCAGGCCACGGTCAGGTAGATCGGGTTTTCCGCAAAATCCCCCACCCTGCCGACCAGTTCGCCGAACATCAGCGTGCCCGTCGCGGCCCAGAGAAACAGGATGCCGAGCAAAAATCCAAAATCGCCGATCCGGTTCACGATGAACGCCTGCTTGGCGGCGTCGGCCGCGCTGTCCCTCTTGAAATAATGCCCGATGAGGATATACGAGCTCAGCCCGACGAGCTCCCAGAAGATGAACATCATCACGAAATTGTCGGCGAGCACGATCCCGAGCATCGAAAAAAGGAAGAGCGCGAGCCCCGCAAAATACCTCCAGTATCCCTCCTCGTCCTTCATGTAGCCGAGCGAATACGTGAAGACGAGCGTGGCCACCGTCGTCACCACCACCATCATCACCTTGCTCAGATGATCCACCGTCACTCCGATCGGAATCCGCAGCGCCTCGCCGAAATCCATCCAGTAAAATTTGAGCGGCTCGACCGGATCCGGCTGCGCGAAAAGCCACCAGCTCAGGACGCACCCGACCGCCGCCGACCCGATCGCAAGCCCCGCGCTCAGCGGCTTCGAGTGACGCCCGAAAAAAAGAATCACCGCCGCAGCGGCGAGCGGAGCACAGAGGATGATCCAGGGAACGGTGTTCATCAAAATTTCAGGGTGTCGAGATCCTCGACCCGCGTGGTTTGCCTCGCCCGGTAGAGCGCGACGATGATCGCCAGGCCGACCGCCACCTCGGCGGCAGCGACGGTGATGATGAAGAAGACCAGCACCTGCGCGTTATACCGGGGGCATCCGTCCTGCCCGAGGTGAAACCGCGAAAAAGCCACCAGCGAAAGATTCGCCGCGTTGAGCATCAGCTCGAGCCCCATGAATATGATCAGAATGTTCCGGCGCAGCAAAACCCCAGCCAGCCCGATCGAAAAAAGCAGGCCGCTCACAAAAAGGTAGTTGGCAAGGGTCGGCACGTCAGGAAAAGGAGGAAGGAGGAAGGAGGAAGGGGCCGTTCGCCGCGCCTTCCGCTGAAAACTGAAAACTCCGATTCATTTGAGCTCCCTCCGGCTGAGGACGACGACTCCGACGGTGGCGACCAGGAGGAGGACGCCGAGGATCTGGAACGGGAGGTTGAAAGAGCGGAAGAGCAAGAGCCCGACCATCGCGACATCGCTGGCTGCGGGATCGGCGAGCGCGGGCTTCGTCTGCTGCAGTGCCGGGAGCGAGGAAACGACCTGCGAGAGCACGGCGATGAACCCGCCCACGACGATCCCTCCACCGGCCCACGCCGCCAGCTTCACCGGTCGCCGCTGATCGGCACGAAGATCCAGGAGCATGATGATGAAGAGAAAGAGCACCATCACCGCGCCGGCGTAGACGAGCACCTGCACCACCCCGATGAAAAACGCGTCCAGCGTCACGAAGAGCGCCGCGAGGCCGACGAACGCCATCACAAGGCTCATCGCGCTCGAAACCGGGCTCCGGAAAAAAACCACCCCCGCCCCGAAGGCGATGGTCAGGGCGGCAAAGATCCAGAAAAGGGCTAACGGCATAGGGAATTGGCGGATTTTAATCAGGCGCGCGTGCGTGCGGCTACTTTTTTTCGTTCCACTTGTTGATCAGCCCCGGCTGGGATCCGCCCAACTCGTAGAGTTTCGCCTTGCGATGGACCATTTCCGCCCGGCTGTAGCCGGTGAGCGAGTAGTCCTTGCGCAGGAAGATCGCCTGCTCCGGGCAGACCTCCTGGCAGAGCCCGCAGTAGATGCAGCGCGCCATGTCGATCTCGAATTCCTGCGGCCGCTTCTCGACTTTCCCCCAGCGCTCGCCGGCCGGAATTTCCCCGGGCTGGATCGTGATCGCGCGGGGAGGGCAGATGAACTCGCACAGTTGGCAGGCGACGCACCGCTCGCGCCCCCACTCGTCTTTCACGAGCGTCGGCGCCCCGCGATACCACTCGGGAAGGTGGGCGTCCCACTTCTCCTCGGGATATTGCATCGTGACCTTCGTCCGCCCGAGCAGGCGGTTCACGAGATGTCGGAGCGTGATCAGTAGCCCCGCGAAGATCGCGGGCAGATACAGCTTCTCGGCGAGCGTGAGTTGTGGTCGGTGGACAGCCATTGCCATGGGAATCTGCTATCAAGGTTCGCGCCGCCTGACAAGCCTAAGGGGAAAATTCCTGTGGCTTTCCATTTCAACGCGGAGATTCCGAAAATAATCTATGGCTATTTTACACAAAAATCTCTTTCTTGCTC
>JBAXXD010000065.1:0-22416 GCA_037128135.1 Verrucomicrobiia bacterium | reverse complement strand
CCAATCCGTTTGATCGCAGCTCGGTGGAAGGGGTCGGCTACAACCAGTGGGAACACGTCAAAACCGGCGAGGTCTTTCCGCCAACTCCACAGATCCCCGGGGCTGTCCACACCGGGTATAACAATGAGTATGATTTACCGCACACGGGCACGCTTCTCGGAACGCTGGTGATGTGCGGGGCCGCCGTATAACACTCACTCATCAGCGGCACCACGCTTGGAATGCAGATCTTCCCTCACGCAAAATTCGGCCAGTTCTCTGCCGCCGGCATGATCTTCGGATGCGGGATCGGAGTTCCGGGCAACTACCTTGCAGGAACCTTCATGGACATGGTGAACAGCAACTATCGCATGGCTTATCTGTGGATGCTGATCGGTGGCGTGTCGCTCATTCCGACATTGTTTGTCTACAGGGATTGGAAGCGCTTCGGCGGGCCGGACAACTATGTGCCCCCGATGCCTCCGGAGTAGGTTTTATACCTGCTTCGCTGTGTGTTTGGCAGGAGAGGCCGGCAGGGCCAATCGGTATCGCTTGGGGCTGCAGCCCTCTCCGCGGCGAAAGACCCGGTTGAAGTTTAAACAGACTGCTTGCAGCTTTCCCACTGCCGCCCCACCCCATCCTGAACATTCGTCCGATAGGCTGAAGGCGTGGCGCCAAAGGTGTTTTTGAACACCTTGCTGAAGTGAAAAAGATCGGGGTAGCCGACCAGTTCGCCAATGTGCCCGATGCTATCGCTCGTCTGGAGCAACAAGAGCTGGGCTTTGCGCAGGCGGACGTGACGAACATATTCCATCGGAGTCATTTTCATGATCTCGCTGAACACACGGTGAAACTGTATCTCGGAAAGAAAAACCTTCGTTGCGAGTTCGGATTTCCTGATCGGGCGGGCCAGATTCTTCTCGACGAACGCAAGAACTGGAGCGATCCGCTCAATCTGCATCATGCTTCCCGCATGGTCGCTGGGCGATGAGACCCCGAGCACCAGGTCCAGCAGTGTCGAGCAAAGGCGGTGAGCGCGAATGGATTGACGCAGCCCCTCGATCCCCTCGGCGGAGCGAGACATCACAAGGTGCAGTTCCCCGGTGATCTTGGAAATCTCCCGGGCAACCTTGCCGCTCACCACACGTGGAATCTTAAAAAAGCGGAGCAAATCGGTGTTGTGCAAAATGCTGAACCGGAGGTGTGCGGCATGTAACAGACTCCGGTTGGGAACGGCGACAGAATGGCAGACCATCGGCTGGACCAATAGCACCTCGTTGTCCCGCACGTGATACTCCCCCTCTCCATCCACCTTGCAAACGTAATCCCCCTTCAGCGTGCAAACCACCACGAGGAACGGGAAGATACGCCCGCGCTGCTCGCCGTGATGCACCAGATAATGGTGGCCTCCACCCAGGTATTCCCAGGAAAAAGATTTTCTCACAAGCCGGGCGAAACTGGTGTCGCCCGCGTCAGTCCTCTCTCTGAACCCGGAGTGCGAATGGGTTGTCATATGAAAGTTTTATACAAATTAATGAAACTTCTGTCTATGGGAAAACGGTCGCATAAAGCCCAATCTCCTAAACGTCGAAAGAACTTAAAAAACAAATCTATGTCAAAAAACGAACTAAACGTCGCGGTATTAGGCGCCGGTTTCGGTGCCGCGCATGTCGGCGGTATCCTGAGCAACCCGGAGCGCTTTCGTTTGCGTTGGCTCTGCGATCTGAACGAGGCGCAGAGCCGCAAGTGCATGGAACGCTTTGAGGGCAAAGTATCCGAGGGGTTCCGGCTGGGCGGTGACTACCGCGTCGCCCTTGAGGATCCCGAGGTCCAGGCTGTGGCCGTAAGCATGCCCCATCACCTGCACGAGAAAGTCTGCGTCGAGGCGGCGCAGGCGGGCAAGCACATCATGCTCGACAAGCCCATCGCCCGGACGCTCGAAGAGGCCGACAATATCATCGCGGCAGCCGACGCCAACAAGGTGACCTTGATGGTAGCATTCAACTACCGGTTCACCCCGTTATACGCGAAGCTGCGCGAGATGGTCGCTGAGGGGCTGATCGGACGCCCGCTCTTCGCCGTGACGCGGCATTACCAGTCCTTCAACCCGCCCCCCAACTCCAATTGGCGATCCAAAGCCTCCACCGGCGGCGGCTGCGTCATCGGCTCCGGGGTGCATAACATCGACTACATGCGCTGGCTTCTGGGCGAGCCCGAGGAGGTTTTCGCCTACGGCGTTGAGGATCCCGCCCGATTGGACGGCGAGGCCGCCGCTTCTATCTCCTTCCGTTATCCGGGCGGGCTGGTGGTGAGTTTCTGTTGTCTGTGGGTGTGTTCCGGCGCGACCACAATGAATGGCGAATGGGAGGTTTACGGTTCCACTGGCGACCTCGGTGTTCGCGATGGCGAGTGGTGCCTTGGCCGCCTCGGCCAGCCGTTTGAGCGCCTGGGCAAGATCGAAGGCGGTGCGTTCGAGCGCATGTGGCCGTATTTCCAGGATTGCATCACCGACGGCGTCACCCCCATGACCAACGGCAGAGATGCCCGGAAGACCCTGGCTTTGGTCTTGAAAGTTCACGAATCGATCGAGACGGGGCGTCCCGTCCGTTGCTAAACCGAAAAAAAGCAAATACTATGAAAACAAAGAAGAAGATTGTCCTCGTCGCCGGACAGAAAAGTCACGGGCCGGAGGACAACGGCATCCACGATTATTCTGGCGCCGTCAAACTGCTCAAGGTGATGCTCGACAACTCGAATGTCGCCGGGCAAGTCGAAGTCCATTATTGTCTGGACGGCTGGCCGGCGGATCAATCCATCCTGGAAGATGCGGACAGCATCGTGATCATCTCGGACGGCCGGGATGGTCATATCGGCGTCGAGGCGCTGCATCTGGAGACGGCCGAGCGGATGGCATTCGTTGACCGGCAGATGAAGCGCGGATGCGGCATCGCGATCATCCACTTCGCCGTCTTTGCCCCGCACGACGCCGAGAAATACGTGTTCGACTGGTATGGCGGGTATTATGACTGGGGGACGGATCAGGAGCGCAAATGGTATTCGGCTATCAAAACGCTTGAGGCAGACGTTCAGCTCGCGTCGCCGGGACATCCGACTCTTCGAGGCGTCAAGCCATTCCGCATGCAGGAGGAGTTCTACTACAATCTGCGATTCGATCCATCCAGCAAAACGCTGAAGCCCCTCTGGGTCGTTCCGGCTCTGGAAGGCCGGGAGCCCGACGGGAACGTCGTGGCCTGGGCTCAGGAGCGGGAGGACGGCGGACGTGGCTTCGGCACCTCATGCCATCACTTCCATGAGAATTTTCGCCTGGACGACTATCGCACCTTATTTCTCAATGCCATCGCCTGGACCGCCGGGGTCGACGTGCCGAAAGATGGGGTCAAGGCGTCGTTCTACGACCGCGACGCCGTCTCTGTGGCGCTCGCCGGAATAACCGATGGCGCGCGCGCCGTGGCGCGCATCAAAGAGGCCCACAAGAACCAACCAGTCGGGCCGCCCAAATAAACTTTAGAAACATTAGGATCACTATGAAAAAAATGAACTTGCCATCAAAGAAGGAGTTCGCAATCCAGTTCACCGCGAAGGAGCAGGCGGAGCTGGTTTCCTTGGATCTGGACGGTTCGGCGTTGAAGCCGGACGAGATCAGCGCCCGGACGGTGGTATCGCTGGTGAGCAGCGGCACCGAAGTGGTGGGTAGTTACACCGGAACGCATTACCAGGCTTCCTATCCGTGCAATGTTGGCTACGCTTCGGTGTCGCGGGTGGAGGAAGCCGGGCAGGAAGTGACGGGGCTGGCGGTGGGCGACCTGGTGCTGGGCGGCGGGCATCGGAGCGTCCAGCGCGGGAAGGCATCGTCATTCGTCAAAGTCCCGGCGGGGCTGGCACCCGAGCAGGCCGTTTTTGCCCGGATAGCGAAGATCTCGATGCCGGCATTCGTCCGCGCCGGGGTGCGGCCGCCGGAGCTGCTGGTGGTCACCGGGTTGGGGCCGGTGGGCATGATGGCGGCGCAAGTGGGGCATTTGTATGGCTATCGGACGTTGGCCTGCGACCCGAGCGCCAAGCGCCGGGAGATCGCCCGACGTCACGGCATCGCCGAGTTAGCGGAGACCGTTCCGGTCCGTGATCCGGCCTACGCCAAGCGCGTCGGCTTCGGCCTCGACTGCTCCGGGCACGAGCAGGCGGTCCTCGACCTTTGCGACGTCGTCCGGCCCTGGGGCGAGGTCGCCATTGTGGGGGTGCCCTGGGTGCCACGGACTTCCCTGCTCGCCCAGAAGCTGCTCCACAGCGTCTTCTACAATTTCGTCGGCCTCAAGTCGGGCTGGGAGGGCCGACCGCCCGAGGGGCATGGCGAGGTCCTCGAGCATGAGATGGCTTTGCGCTGGCTGGCCGAGGGGCGGCTCAAGGTCGAGCCTTGCGCCTACCGCAAGGTGTCGCCCGCCGACCCCCAGACGCAATACCAGGATTTGTTGCGTGGCAAGGTGGATGAGCTGACAGTCCTGTTCGATTGGCGTCAGCTTTGAGACGCGAAAACAGGGAAAGGATTTCGCGCTTCGGGGCAGCGTTCAAGGCTTTGGTACGGCCCCTCGCTTCATGGGGGTAAAGTGATATGCGAACACTTTTCTTTGGGAAGGGGTGTCTGCCGGGGCCGCACCATTTTTTTCTGTAAAAATATTTCCGTCTATCCCGAACCGATTGGCGGAGGAAGCGGGGCCAACCGGTATTGCATGGGGCTGCAGCCCTCTCCGCGGCGAAAGACCCGGTTGAAGTGAGTGAGGCTGTTAAACCCGCACTCGAAACAGATCTCGGTGATGGTTTTGTCGGTTTCCGCAAGGAGGCGTTTCGCCTCCTCAATCCGCCGGGACTGGACATAGGAGGTGAAGGGAACTCCCGTTTCCTTGTGAAACACATGGGAGAAATGGGCGATGGAAATTCCCGCGCAGGTTGCGGCATCAGCGAGGCACAACTCGGACTCCCGAAACCTCTCCTCAACCAGGTCTCTTGCCTTCCGGATTTGGGGCCTTTCCAGGCTGGCTTCCAACTCCCGGATTCGCCAGGCGTTGCCGCACATCTGGCGCGAGAAGATTTCCAGAAGGTGCATGACAGAAGTGAGCTGACTGCGGGGCATCCAGAGAGCCCGGTCGTAGGCCTTGCGCAGACGTCGCACGGGAATATCCAACCAGGCGAGCCGGCGGCACATCCGGTGAAAAGCGGCGTCCGATGGTTGTTCGGCCAGCACCTGGCCGCTCGATATGGTTGCGACATGTTTGCCCTGGACCATGATCGGGATCGCCATGTCGAGAAACCCTGCGTGGCAGGTATAAAGCTTGGATTTGCCCTCGGCGCCAGCCCGGGCGTGGTGCCGGCGGTCGCAGCCATCGCAGCGCCGCATCCCGTCTTGCGTGCTCCGGATGATCTTGCAGAGCGGGTTGCCCATGTCTCCGGAAAGCCCAAGACGAGAGGTGCCGACATCCGGCGTATTCAATGCCATCGACAGGCCGGTGAGCCGTTTGAGGATAAGGGCGAATCCGGTGAACTCTGGCGACCTCAAAAGCTGCCGGAAAAACAACCCGGTAGCCTGGCTGGATTTCAAGTCAGGCGGTACAGGGGGCGTCACTGGGCGGGGTGGCATATGAAGTTTTTTCATCAAATCGAAAGAAATGTAAAACGATTCCGATAAAATGTGGAGCAAAACAAATGTCGGACGATAGAATTGCCTGTGATTCAAGCCTTGGATGCAAACAGGAAATTCAAAAGCCGTTTCCGGCATGCGTGCCAGACAGAAGACCCTATCGGCCGCATCCATCGTCTGGGGATGGCGGCGGTCGAGGTGGCCTGTCGGGACATCCTCGGGAAGCATCTCGGCGTGCCGGTCTATCAGTTGCTCGGCGGCAATGTCCGTTCCAGCATTCTTGGCTGCGCGAATGGATGGTACCGAGCGGATCGTACGCCGGAATCCTTCGTGAAAGCTGCGGAAAAGGTGGTAAAAATGGGGTTTGGGGCACTCAAACTCGATCCGTTCTTCTCATGAATCAAACCTGCGCCAATCTCAGAGAAGCCAGCGTGCCCGAGGGAAGCGTCCGGATTTATTGGCTTGGGCAGGCGGGATTTGCCTTCCGCACCCCGGCAGGCAAGCGGATCTTTCTTGATCCATATCTTTCCGACGCCTGCGAGCGCCTGCACGGGTTCAAGCGACTCTCGCTGCCTGCGATGGCGGCGAGCGATGTCGAGGCGGACTGGATGATCCTGACCCACGAGCACACCGACCATCTCGATCCCGATTCCATTCCGGAGATTGCGCGGCGCAATCCGGCCTGCCGGTTTGCGGGGCCGTCTGGTTGTGTGGCCGGGCTGGAGCAGGCGGGCGTGGCGGGGGGCCGCCAGATCGTGCTCGAACCCAACCAACGCTACGACCTGGGGGATCTCGTCGTTCATACCGTGCCTGCGGACCACGGCGATTTTTCACCGACCGCCCTGTCCTTCGTCCTGGATTTTGGCGGGGTTCGGGTGATGGTCTCGGGCGACTCGTCCTTGCGGTCAAAGCTGTTCAAGCCGCTTTACGATCTGAATCCCGACGTGGTGCTGACGGTGATCAACGGGGTGTTTGGAAACATGAACCACATCGACGCGGCGATGATGGTCGCCGAGGCCAAGCCACGATGGGCGATCCCCTGTCATTTTTGGACACTTTCCGAACAGGGAGCAGGCGACCCGGCCGGCTTTCTCCACGCCTGCGCGAAGCTCTGCCCGCAGGTCGGGGCAATGTTGCTTAGACCCGGCGAGGGCTTGTCCGTATCGCCAGCCGGGTGAGAACACGGCCGCGCGTGAATCCATCGCAAACCGAAAGCAGACAGAGCATGAAACCGACATTCAAAGTGTCCGACATTCTACAGCCGCTCCCGCTCAGGCAGGCGGAGCTGTCCGGAGAGATCGGCCGGCGCGTCGCCGACCTCATCCGCGGGAATTTCATGGCCCTGAACCTCGAGAATGACTTCGTCGAGCCATTCCGGTCGCGGCCATTCACGGGAGGCTACCACTACATCGGCGTCGGGAAGGTGATTGACGCGGGCAGCCTGTTCGCCGCCTATGCGGGCGACTCGGCCGTGCGGGATCGCGTCGCGCGGCTGATCGCAGAGGTGTGGGGGACGCGCGACGCCGACGGCTACCTCGGCACGTTCAAGCCCGAGCCCGGCGCTGCGCAGAACCATCACAACTGGGTGTTGCACGACCAGGAGTATCTGGTGTTGGGGCTCGCGCACCACTGGCTTGCCACCGGGGATGCGGCCTCGCTCCAGCATGCGCAGGATCTCGGCGACTACGTGATCGCCACCTTCTCGCACGACCCGAAGCCGGAGGAGATATGCACGGCTGGGCTGCCCGAGGCGTTCCTTGTGCTCTTCGGCTGCACCGGCGAGGAGCGGTATCTGAAGTTCGCCGCCGAAATCCGCCATGGCTGCGGAAGCGCCGAGATCCGCTGCGCTTCCCTGCGCGACTGGCGGCAGACATTCGACACAAAGCCGGCGCACGTTTACGTGATGCTCGCCCGCTGCTACGCGCAGACGGAGCTTTACCGCCATGACGGCGAGGACGCGCTGCTGGAGATGTCCCGGTATATGCGGCGCGAGCTGCTGCGGGCGGGCGGCGGCCTCAACGTGGTCGGTTCCGCCTCCGACGGCGAGCATTTCTCCTACACGCAGAACGGCGCGGGCTCGATCGGCGAATCCTGCGTGACGGCATACCTGCTCCGCTGGCTGGACAGCCTGATGCGCCTTTCCGGCGACCTGCGCTACGGCGACATCATGGAACGCACGATCTACAATGCGCTTTTCGCGGCACAGGATCCCGCCGGGCGTCGCATCCGGTATTTCACGCCGTTTACGGGACCGCGCGAGTATTTCGATCAGGACGGCTTTTGCTGTCCCGGCAACTTCCGGCGCATCATGGCCGAACTCCCGCGCATGGTTTACTACCGTTATGGTGCCGACGGCATCGCGGTGAACCTATACACACCTTCCCAAATGACGGTCCGCCTGAACTCGGACACCGCCGTGACGCTGATTCAGGAGACGGACTACCCGAACAGCGGCCAGGTGCGCTTCCGCGTCTCCCTGCCCCGGCCGACATCCTTCGCCCTGCGGCTGCGCATTCCGCGCTGGAGCCGTGGTGCCACGGTGCGGATCAACGACGAAGCCCCGGTCATGGTGCCCGACGAAGGTAAGGGATCTGAACTGCGCCGCTCGTGGCAGGCGGACGACACCGTGATCCTGGACATGCCTCTGTGCTGGCGTTTTGTGAAAGGACGCCAGATGCAGGAGGGAAAGGTGGCGCTATTGCGCGGACCGGTGGCGTATTGCCTGGGCACGGCCCAGAACGAGGAGCTGTTGAAGAAATACCCGAACTTCCATGGCGTGGTGGTGGATTCAACCACGATCGGCGAGCCGGAGCCGGATGCCTCGATCCGTCCGGATGGATGGCAGGTCAAGGCGGCCGCCAAAGTCGAGGGCAAGGGCGAGTGGAGCAAAGGGGCACCGCAGGAGACGCTGGTCTTTACCGAGTTCGTCGATCCCACCGGGATCATGACCTATTTTCATGTGCTGGATTTAGCATCGGCCGGCGAAGACGAACTGATTGGAAATTGTTTGGATTAACAAGGAGAGAAGACATAGAAAAATGACAGGAAAACGGGTCTTGGTTACGGGAGCAGGCACAGGGATCGGCCGGGGGATTGCGCTGGCGTTCGCGAAGGCGGGCGCGGCGGTCGCCGTGCATTATTCGAGCAGCCCTGCGGGTGCCGAGGCGGCGGTCCGGGAAATTTTGGACGGGGGAGGAAAGGCGGCGATATTCCAGGCTGACTTTGGCCGGACCGAGCCTCTTCAGAGCATGGCCGGTGCGGCGGTCGCGTTCCTTGGCGGGCTGGACGTTGTGGTGAACAACGCCGGGATCACCATGAACCGTCCGTTCGCACAGACGACCACCGAGCAGTTTGACCATCTCTATGCGGTGAATGTCCGTGCGCCCTACTTTCTGACGCAGGCCCTGCTGCCCGAGCTGGAGAAGAGCGGCGGCGTGGTCATCAACATTTCTTCGATCCATGCCTACGAGGGTTATACCGAGCACTCGGTTTATGCGGGCACACGCGGCGCGATTGTGTCCTTCACCCGGCAGCTGGCGATCGAACTCGGTCCCCGTGGCGTCCGGGTGGCGGGAATCGCGCCGGGCGCCGTGCCGGTCGAAAACCATTTCAAGTCCACGCCGGGAGTGGACGTCGAGCAGTCGATCCGGGATACCGGGAAAAACATTCCCTGCGGTTTTGCGGGCACCCCTGCCGACATTGCCGGTGTCGCGTTGTTCCTTGCATCGGATGCCGGTCGATACATCGTCGGCCAGACTTTGATCGTCGATGGCGGCACCACCTCGTGGATGCCGTTCGGCGAGCAGTTCAAGGAGCCGATGACCACCCAGTTCGGCAAGGGATACGTGCCGGGATTATAGGCAAACACTCAGCCCAAAGACTCAGACAAACCCATGAAAGTACAACTCGACAACAAAATTGCCCTGGTGACCGGTGCCGCGCGGGGCATTGGAAGAACCATCGCGAACACCCTTGCCGCCAACGGAGCGCGTGTAGTGTTCACGGACATTCCCGGCCCGGAGCTGGATGCGGCGGCGGCCGCCTGCCCCCGCGGGAACGCGAAAGCGCTCGCCATGAATGTCACTGACCCCGCGCAGGTGGAAGCGGTTGTCGCGGGAGTCGTGCGGGAATTCGGCCGCCTCGATCTCCTCGTGAACAACGCCGGGATCAACACCTCCGCCCACCGGGTCAATATCGATCAGTTTCCGCTGGCAGAATGGGAGAAGATCCTCTCGGTGGATTTGACCGGTGTGTTCAACGTCACCCGTGCGGGCGCGGCCCCGATGATCCAGCAGAACGCGGGGAGGATCATCAACATCGCCTCCGTGATGGGGTTGGTGGGCGCGCGCTTGCAGTGCGCGTTCACGGCGGCCAAAGCCGGAGTGATCAACCTGACCCGTTCGATGGCGATCGAACTCGCCCCGCACGGGATTCTGGTCAACTGCGTGGCTCCCGGCTCGACTCTGACCGACGCGACCAAAAGCCTCTTCTACAGCGAGGATGCGCTCATGAAAGAGCGTGCCGAGCGGATGCTGTCCCACGTCCCGTTGGGCCGGCCCGGCACGCCGGAGGAGATCGCCCACGCCGTCCTGTTTCTCGCAGCACCCGAGAGCAGCTACATCACCGGCCAGATTCTTAGCGTCGATGGCGGGTGGACGGCCGGGGGATTTTTTCGGGATTTTTAAGGAAAACAAAATGAAAAACACAAACCTCTTTGATGTGAAAGATAAGGCGGTCTTGGTGACCGGTGGTTCCCGGGGGCTTGGTCAGGTCATCGCTCAGGGATTTTCCGAACGGGGCGCACGCGTGGCAGTTGTCTCGCGCAACAAACCTGAAAATGCCGGGCTCCACTTTTTTCAGGCGGATCTTCTTCGTGCGCGCGAATGCGCGGGATTGGTGGCGAAGGTCGCGGGAAAAATGGGTGGGATCGATGTGCTGGTTCATTGTGCCGGGCAGGTGCACCGGCAGGCTTCCATCGAGTTTCCGTTGGAGAAATGGGACGAAATCTTTCAACTGCATGTCCGGGCTGGATTCGACCTGGCACAGCAGGCGGCAGGGATTATGGTGCCGCAAGGCGGGGGAAAGATCATCATGGTCTCCAGCATTCTCGGATTTCAAGGCGGGTTGATGGTGCCGGCATACAGCGCAGCCAAGCACGCCATCAATGGGCTGGTGAAAGCCTTGTGCAACGAGTGGGCACCGCATCACATTAACGTGAATGCCATTGCTCCCGGTTATTTCGAGACCGAACTCGCATTGCCTCTATTAAACGATCCTCAGCGCGGTCCCGCGATCCGCGCGCGGATTCCCGCAGGGCGCGCAGGGCATCCGGAGGAGCTGGTGGGCGCGGCGGTCTTCCTCGCCAGTGGAGCTTCCAACTACGTGCATGGGCACACGCTGGTAGTAGATGGGGGATGGCTGGCGCGATAAAAGCGGATCTCGAAAAACAACTAAAACTAAAAAACTAAGATATCATTATGGCAAAAATCACTCATTTCAAAGGATACAGCGGACCGGTGACCCCCTCCAGCATCCCCAAGCCTTCCACTCCGGTTGATCCGATCATTCTGACCGTGCAAGACGGCGTGCCGGTCGTCTATCCGGGATGCCATGCATTAGGAGTGCGGGTGGTGCATCCGGCCAATCCCAAGGCACCAGCCAAAAACATGGGGTTGGTCATGTTTTATCTGCCGCCCCACACAATAAATCCTCCGGGCTCGCACGAGACGGAAGAAACCTATGTGATTTTGGAAGGCAGCGGCACCATGACGTTTGCTAACGGACGAACGACACAGGTGCAGAAGGGAATGTTTGTCTATCTTCCGCCATGGTGTGAACATGGGATCGAAAACACGGGCACGGATAACTTGGTGGTTCTCATTGCCACATCTCCCCCCAACCCGTGACCGCGTAGCCCATCGGCCGCGAACCAGTCGCCGTAAACGAAGCGGTTGTTTCCTGGGACCGCATGGGCTGGCCTTCAGAAAATCAGGATCCGTAGGCTCCGTGCCGCTTCACGCAATCGATGATAAACTGGTATGTTTCCCAAGACACCTGCGGGGGCACGGAGTGGTCGGAGTGGTAGGCATATCCTTTGGTCGCCTTGCCGGCGGAGAACTTGGAAACGATCTCCTGCTCGATGCGGTCGCGTTCGTTTGTGATCATCAGCATGACGTCGATGTTGCCGAAAAGTGAGAGCCGGTCCCCGCAGCGCGGAGCCAGCGTGCGGATGTCCATGCCGGCCTTGGATTCCAAAGGCTGGAGGCAGTCGAACCCGGCCTCGATATAGAGATCGATCACGCCGTTGACGTTCCCGTCGGTGTGGAAGATGAATTTCATCCCGTGGGCGTGCGCCCAGTCGGCGAGCCTCTTGTGCTGGGGCCAAAAGAGTTCCCGATACATCGCCGGCGAGCACATGGTGGCGGTCTTAAACGCCATGTCCCCGTAAATCCAGAGCCCGTCGGGCCGGATGTTGGCCGAGAGCGCGGCCTCAAAGTTCTGCAGAGTGACATCAGTGAAAGTCTCGGCCACATCGACCAGCCATTCCGGCTCGTCCGCCATCGCCATGAGGGTGATCTCATCGCCGATCAGGCTGCGAGTTTCCTCGAAGGATTCGACCCCGGTGAGGTGGGTCCACTTGCCTGAAGCCCTGCCCTTGTGAAAGGACCGGGCCGTTTCCTCCACATTGAGCTGCAGGGCATTTGCGAGCAGGGCGGGCTTGAAGGTCTTTTCCCAAGCCTCGCGGGAATCGCACGCGAAGCCGAGGTGCTCCGGGGTGCCGCTCTTGTTCTTCCAATAGCGGACCAGTTTGCCCTGCCCATCGCGAACCACCTTGGTTTCGGCGTCCTCGGAGACAGTTGTCGCGCTGCCGGGAAACGCCTCGGGCCAGCACCAGCAGATTCCATGGAAGTCGCTTTCGAGAAGTTCGAGAACAGTAGACGCATCGCCACTCAGGCCTTCGCCCTGCCATCGCGTGATGGTTTCCGGCCAGAAAGATTCGTGACGTGGAATCCGGTCGTGATCCCGGCGTTCCATCATGCGGTTGACGCGCTCGCAGCTGGTAAGAGGTGTCACTGTATTGGCTTATTGTTGGATGTTGACTCGATTCTGTTTCGGCGGGCAGCGCGAAAAAGTCATGACGTTAATGAGTAGGAAAAAATGGCAGATGAAATCGCATTTGACAATGCCTAAACTCTCATAAACAGAATTCCGAGTTTCCCGCCGGAGCGGATTCCCCTGTTCGGAATACTATTAATTCGGAGGCCCATGAATAATGGGGTTGTAATAAAATGTCCAGAAGCTACTGGTGAAGTCTCGGCTTTCCCTTCCTCTTGAACCTATAAATTCAAAGTGAAAATGCCAAGTGCCGTTTTGAGGTATGCTGCCGATACGTTTCCCGCGCGGGTTGACGAGCGTTACGTGGTCTCGAATATAGGGGAATTTCTGGTCCAAATCGTAAAAATGAGGCTCTGTATAGATTCCATATTTTATTCCTTTTGGTGACAGTGCATAAGAAGAGTCTGGAAGAAGCGTAACGGTCTTCTTCTTATCAGCAGATCCAATATTCAATAGTCCATAGTCTCCGTAATACATGAAGGAATCATTTTTAGTGCCGCCGCTCACATCGCTCTGTTGCAAGGGTATGCATCCTATCAATAACAAGCATGCCATGCAGGTGATGATGTATTTCATTTTCCTAACGTAATATTAAAGGGCGCCTTGACATACTGAAATATGTCGGACACCATCTTTTAAAATTTCTTTTGAAAGAGATGCAAGGAAAATCCATTAGTCCGAAGAGTGCAGCGATGTGGGAGAGCCGCTGGGTTCGATTTCGGATGGCCTTGAAGGTGACTGGGGTGGAGCCGAGGATACATGGATATTGTCAGGGGTGGGTTTTGGGAGTCCTTCGACTCAAGCCGGTGAAATTTTCCCAGGCCGAACTCGGCCAAGTGGAGGGATATTTGCAGATGCGGGCGGGTCGGCTACTGACATGAAAAGCTCCGGAGCCAGTTGGCTGCTTGAGCGTGCGGCGGCCGATGCGGGGATCCGACGGTTGCTCGGGCGGCATTCCGGCGGCGTGATGGGCGGAGTGATCGGAGGGATTGCCGAGGCGGCCCAACCGTTTGTGGCGGCGCTTCTTTTGCGGAGGTTGCCCGGGCGGGTGTGGATGGTTTGTCCGGACGTCCGGCGGCAGGAGGATTTTGCCTCGGAGCTTGCGGCATGGTGTCCGCGCGTGCGCCTGTTTCCCGAGCTGGAGCGGCCGTCGGGCGATGCCTTGCCAGATCCCGAGACCGCTTCCGAGCGGCTCGAGCTGCTGCGCGCGCTTGCGGCTGGCGTCGGGGACGAGGTCGTGGTGATCCACGCCGCTCAGTGGGCATCGCGTGTCCCCGCGCCCGGGGTGTTTTCCCAAGGCGTCTTTTCGCTTCGCAAGGGGCAGAAAATTCCGATCGAGGAAGTGGCCGGGCGCCTCGTCCGGGCCGGCTATGAGCCTGCGCCCCAGGTCAGCGCGCGCGGGCAGTTCGCGAGGCGCGGCGGGATCCTCGATGTCTTTTCCTGGCAGTCCCAGCGCCCGCACCGCGCCGAGTGGTTCGATCTGGAAATTGATTCCCTGCGCGAGTTCGACCTCGACAGCCAGGGCTCGGTGGCCCTCGTCGAGCGGGTCGAGATCCTTGCCGCGCCAAGCGACGGAGCCGCCCTGCGGGAGTTCCTCCAACCGTCCGATGCCGTGATCGAGGTGGATCCGGAAATTCCGCCGGGCGCGACATTTTCCGGAACCGAATCCCCGCCCATTTCCGCCCCGGAGGACAACATCGCTCCCCTCACCCCGGAAATCGCCTGTCCCCCCAACTCAACAAATAATGTCCCAGGTGGGACAATTTACGGAAGCGAATCCCCGGTCATTTTCGCCTCGGCCGACGATGGTAGTTGCGATATCCCGCAAATCACGGGGCCAGACGGATCAACAAATAATGTCCCAGGTGGGACATTATTTGTCACGAGCTTGCCTGATGAGGCATTTGGAGGCGGGGGTGGGGTGGCGTTTTATCCGCCGCCTTTTGCGGAGCTTGGAGCTGGCGACCTCGTGCTGGATGTGGTGAAGCGCGAGCGGTTTTTTGATCAGTTGCGGGAGTGGGATGCGGCGGGTTGGACGGTGGCATTTGCGTGCAACAACGAGGGCGAAGGCGAGCGGTTCCGCGAGCTGGCGGACGGTTTCGATTTCGACGCTTCGCGGATGGAGTTTCTTCCGGTGCCGGCGACGCGCGGGTTTGTCTGTCCGGATGCGAAGCTGGCCTTGCTGGCGGACGCCGAGGTGCTCGGGCGTTCGGCCAGCCAGCGCGCGCACCGGGCGGCGCTCCGGCGCGAGCGGCTCCGCTCCGGACGGGCGACGATGGATTTTTCGGAGTTTGAGGAAGGCGATCTGGTCGTCCACCTCGACCACGGGATCGGGCGTTTCCTCGGGTTGCAGAAGGCGCCCGACGGGGGCGGGGACGTGCTGGCGCTGGAGTTTGCGCACGAATCGCGGATTTATGTCCCGCTCGACCAGGCGTGGCAGGTCTCGCGGTATGTCGGCCTTGGCCGGCGTCATCCGGCCCTCTCTGAGCTGGGAGATGGACGCTGGCAGAAGGCGAAAGCAAAAGCCTCCAAGGGGATTTTCGAGTATGCGGCGAGGATGTTGAGCGTGCAGGCTGAGCGCGAAAACGGGACTGGGCATGCGTTCCCGCCGGACTCGCACTGGCAGCAGGAATTCGAGCGTTCGTTTCTCTTCACCGAGACTCCGGATCAACTGCGTGCGATCGCGGACACGAAGGCCGACATGGAATCCGTGCGCCCGATGGACCGGCTGATTTGCGGGGATGTCGGGTTTGGAAAAACCGAGGTCGCGATCCGCGCGGCGTTCAAAACCGTGACCGGCGGGAGGCAGGCGGCGCTCATCGCGCCGACCACCGTGCTCGCGCAGCAGCATTTCCAGACGTTCCGCGAGCGGATGAGCGAATACCCTGTGACGATCGAGCTCCTGAGCCGGTATCGTTCGGCGGCCGAGCAGAAGCGCGTCGTCCGCTCGCTGGCCGACGGCAGCGTGGATATCGTCATCGGGACCCACCGCGTGATTTCCTCCGATGTCTCGTTCAAAAACCTGGGCCTTGTCGTGGTCGACGAGGAACAGAGGTTCGGGGTCAAACACAAGGATGCGCTCAAGGAAAAGTTTCGCCTGGTGGATGTGCTCACGCTCTCGGCCACGCCGATTCCGCGCACACTTTACCTTTCGCTCATGGGGGCGCGGGACATGTCGCTCATCGAGACGCCTCCGCCGAACCGCCAGCCGGTCGAGACGATCGTCTGCGGGCACGATGAGCGGATCATCCGCGACGCGATCGCGAGAGAGATCGCCCGCGGCGGCCAGGTCTTTTTTTTGCACAACCGGGTCCAGAGCATTGAGCGCACGGCGGCTTGCGTCCGCGAGCTGTGCGGTGGCGCGCGCGTCCTCGTCGGGCACGGGCAGATGGAGGAAAAGGAACTCGAGGGAGTGATGCGGGCGTTTGTATCCGGACGTGCGGACGTGCTGGTCTCGACCACGATCATCGAGAGCGGGCTCGATATCCCGAACGCGAACACGATCATCATTGACCGGGCCGACCGGTTCGGGCTTGCCGACCTCTACCAGCTTCGCGGGCGGGTCGGGCGGTCGAGCCACAAGGCTTATGCGTTTCTCATGCTCCCCCGCGAGCTGATGAGCGTCGGTGCGGCGCGGAAGCGGGTTTCGGCGATCAAGCAATATTCGGATCTCGGCTCGGGTTTCAAAATCGCGATGCGCGACCTCGAGATCCGCGGGGCCGGCAACCTCCTTGGCACGGCGCAGAGCGGGCACATCATCGCCGTCGGGTTCGACCTGTATTGCAAGCTCCTCAAGCGCGCGGTCGAATCCCTCAAGGGCAACCGCACCGGCGGCGGCACCGCCACCCTCCGGCTCGACTTCCTGAAAACCGACGAGTCGGAATATTTTGGTGCCGGCGACGTTGCCGGCGCATTCATCCCGGCGGCCTACATCTCCGACAGCCGGCTCCGGATCGAGGCTTACCGGCGGGTCGCCGAGGCGTCCTCCCGGGAGGAAATGGATGCGCTTCTGGCTACGTGGAGGGATCGGTTTGGGAAAGTTCCCCCGGCGGCGGAAAACGCGCTTCTCCTCGCAGCGATCCGCCTGGAAGCCTCGCGGAGGAAGATTCCCGTCGTCGAAACGCGCGGCGAAAAGCTGATGCTCACGCGCGGAGGAAGCTATATCCTGATCGGCGGACGGTTTCCCCGCTTGACGGCAACCGACCCGGATTCTAAGTTGCGCGAGATCTTGACCCTCTTGGAAAAGATGCCCGGCCGATGAGATTTTTATTTTTCACATTCAGCTTTTGCATTGTCCTCCTCCCTCTGGCCGCCCAGAAGGCGGAGGTGATTGACGGCGTGGCGGCGATCGTCAACAACGACGTGGTCACGATCTCGCAGGTTCGCGAGCTCATTGGCGCGCGCGAGCGGGAGATCCGCAAAGCCTACTCCGGGTCGGATCTCACCGAAAAAGTCAACGAGATGCGGCTGGCCGCCCTGAAGGATCTTGTGGACCGGCAGCTCATCATCCAGGAATTCCGGAAGATGCAGGAAAAAGGCGCGAACATCCCGGACTACGTTGTGGACGACCGCGTGCAATCCATCATCCGCGAGGAGTTTGGCGGCGACCGCTCGGCCTTCGTGAGAACCCTCCAGGCGCAGGGCTACACCCTCACCCGCTTCAAGGATGTCGAGAAGGAAAAGATCGTCGTCCAGGCGATGCGCCAATCAAAAATCAACGAGAACTTCGTGATCTCGCCGAATCAGATTCAGGCGTTTTACAACAAGAACAAAGGAGCCTACGCGATCCCGGAGCAGATCAAGCTGCGGATGATCGTGCTGCGCGAGGGGGTCGCTGGGGATGTTCCTGGCGCCGGGAACAAGGAGCAGACGGCCGACGAAATCCGCCAGAAGCTTGTCGCGGGCGCGGAGTTCAACCGGATGGCCGAGATGTATTCCGAGGATGAGGGGAGCCGCGACACTGGGGGTGACTGGGGATGGGTCGAGCGCGGCACGCTCAACGAGGAACTCTCCCGGGTCGCCTTCGCGCTCAGCCCCGGACAGGTCAGCAAGGTCGTCAAGCTCGGCGAATCCTACTACATCCTTTTTGTTGAGGCGAAAAAGAACGCCTCGATCAAGCCGATCCCCGAGGTTCGCGACGAAATCGAGCGCAACCTCATCCAGCAGGAGCGCATGAAAGTCCAGCAGCACTGGATCGAGGGCCTCCGCGCCAAATCGTATATCAAAATTCTCTCGTAGCTTCGCGGTAGAGGCTCTCGATCTCGGCGATCCGGCGTTCGGCCGAGAATTGATTCCGGACCGATTCCGAACCTGTCTGCGCGAGGCTCCGGCAGAGCGCCGGCTCGCGGACCAGCCGGAGAAGCGCTTCGGCCACCGCGGCGGGATCGCGCTCCGGACAGAGGAGGCCGGTCGCGCCGTCGTCGACCACCTCGGGGATCCCTCCGTGGCGCGTCGCCACCGCCGGAAGCCCGGAGGCCATCGCCTCGAGAAGAGAATTCGGAATCCCCTCGACATCCCCGGCGATGGACTCGCTCGGATGCAGGAAAATGTGCGCCGAGGAAAAAAGTTTTTGGAGCTGCGGCTGCGGGAGAAAGCCCGTGAAAGAAACCGAGTCGCCGAGCCCGAGCGAGGCGGCGAGCGAGCGCAGTTCGGCCTCGAGCGGTCCCTCGCCGGCGATCGTGAAGCGGGCCTCCGGGAAGGAATTTTTGAACGTGGCAAATGCTCTGAGCGAGGTGGCGAGGCCTTTTTTCGGAACGAGCCGGGCGGCCTGAACGATATGCCATGCGCCATCCGGCGGGGTCGCGCGCGGCACGAACGCGATCTCCGGGAGCACCGTCCGCATGATCCGCAGCTTGGCGGGATCGCAGCCGAGCTCGGCGACCTTCCCGGCAAGCTGCGCCGACCGGCAGAGGATCAGGCGCGCGAGCCCGAACATCTCGCGCCGCGCGTCCTCGAACCCCGGCGTCGCGATCGCCCCGGTGACATCCGCACCGTGAAACGAGATCACCACCGGGATGCCCGCGCGCCGGATCAGCGGCAGAAGGTGGACCGCCGCGTCACCGAAAAAAATGTGGAGGAGGGCCGATGCCGAAGCGAGCGCCTCCATGAATTCGGCTTCGCGCCCGCTGATCTGCCACGGCCGACCGGTCAGGCGCTCGAGCCCGCGCGCCAGAAACCGGAACATCGCCCGGGGGACGACGCAGACCTGCGCGCCCGGCCAATCGCCCTCGCGCTTCTGCGTGATGACGAGCGGCGAATAGTTTCTCAGCCCGGCGATCTGCCGGTGGACGTGCAGCATCTCCGGTCGGAGATAGGTCGCGCAGAAGAGAGCGACCGAAGGGAGTTTACCATTCAACGCCGGCAATGGTGAGAGTCCGTGCGTGGTTGGCGGTGGAAGGCCCGAAATCCTGAGAGACGAATTTTTCGCCGGTGCCGTAGGACTTCGGGGCGAGCGGGTTGATCGCCTGCCAGGGCTTCCTGGTGAAAATTTCCTTCACGATCCCCTCGATCGTCGGCTTCGGTTCCTCTGCCGTCGGGACGATCTCCCGATGCCGCGCGGGCGGGGCGACGAACTCCTGAGCCGCAGCCGATGCCATGCCAAGCACAAGAGCCAGAAGAAATGCTTTCATATGTAAAGCCTACCACCGCCACCGGCCCGGAGCAATCAGACTTTCAGACTGATATTTCACTTCCAGGTTGAGAAATTAGCCCGCTGGCAGGCTGGCGGGCGAGGCGGGAGTGGAGGGCAGGTGTTCCGGCGGGATTTCCTGAAGATCCTTCTGGCTCCAAGGGTCGGTGCGGGCGGCGGATTCGGCACGGATTTTTTTCACGTAATCGGTCGGGACCGGCGGGGCGGCGTTGCCCCATTCCGAGCGGATGTAGGTGAGGACCGAGGAGATTTGCTCATCGCTGAGCAGCGCCCATGTGGGCATGGAGTTGTTGAAGGTGGAGCCTTTGACCTGGACCGGACCCTGGAGGCCTTTGAGAAGGATTTTCACGAGATGGTTGCTTCCATGCCAGTCTTTCTCGAGCACCCATTCACTGCCGGCGAGCGGCGGGAATTGTCCGGCGACGCCGAGTCCGGTCGTCTGGTGGCAGACCACGCAGTTCCGAGTAAAGACGCGCCTGCCGAGCGTTTTTGGATCCACTGGGCCGACTGGCGGCGCGGCTCCGCCCCCGGCCCATGCGGTCTGTGAAGGGTTGAAAACATCCGCTCGGAAACCTCCGCTGAAATACGCGAGGTAGAGACCGGCCCAGAACATGATCCCGAAGAAGAGGGTGATCAGCCAAAGGGGAACCGGCTCGAATCCGTCGCACGGCTCGGGATGCTCGGGAGCGCTGTCGCCGCCGGATTTTTTCTGATCTTCGTCAGGTGGCGTCACGGGATTATTTCGCGGGGGGCTCCGGGGATTCCGGCAGCGGGTAATTTCGTTTCAGCGAGAGGATGTAGGCGACAAGGGCGTTGGCATCCGCGGTTGGAACGGCTTCCCAGCCGGGAGGCGGCGCGTGCGGCCCGCAGAGCCCCATCACCGCATCGTCCGAGGGCTGGCCCTGGATCTTCCGTATTTTGTAGAGGAACCGGAACGAGGGCATGATCGACCAGTCGGTGACCGTGCGCGGTTCGTAGAGGTGCCGGTGGTGCCAGTTGGTATCCGGCTGGCGGGCGCCGATGTTTGAGAGATCGGGGCCGGTGCGCATCGTGCCGAGGAAGACCGGCTGGGCGCGGAGATAATCGCGGGCGACCGTCTGGCGCGGGCCGAGGCCCTTCGCGATGTCGGTCGTGAGCGGTGCGAGGCGTACCTGCTGGCTGTGGCAATAGACGCAGCCGTTCGCGGCATAGACCCTCTGCCCGGCGACCGCGAGGCCGGAATTTCCCGGAGGAAATGTCCCTCCGGTCTCCTCGTCCGGTAGCGGCTGCAGATGGCCGAGGGCAAAGTAGGGATAGACGACCAGGCCGAGCCACGAGGAGGCAAACGTGACGAAGACACCGAGGAAAATGAGAGGCAGCCGATTCATATGGCGGGCTCCGGATTTGCTTCGACCGTCGCAGCGAGGAGCGCGGAGCCGTCTTTGCGACGCGCGGATTTCAGCAGCATGAATGCGAAGAGGCCCGCGAAAACGAGATGTCCGGCCAGCAGCAAAAATCCCGAGATCCCGCGCAGCCAGCGGAACGGCGTCGCGTATTCGAGCGAGCTTTTGAACGAGCCCGCGAGCGCGTGCTGCGCAAGCCCCTGGAGGACGCCGCCGATCGTCAGCGAGCCGATCATGAGAAGGATTCCGGATGCCACAAGCCAGAAGTGCCAGCGGATCGCCGAAGCCGACGGCCATTCCCGTCCGGTCAGGCGGGGGACGATATAATACATGGCGCCGAACATCGCCATGCTGAAGAACGCGTAGAGCCCGAGGTGGGCATGCCCGATCGTGTAGTCGGTGAAGTGGGTGAACGTGTTCAGCGACGGGATCGCCATCGTTGTGCCCTGGAGGCTCGCCAGCGTGTAGGACATCGCGCCGAAGACGGTGAACCGCAGGGCCGGGCTCCATTTCAGCGCACCAAAATGCCCGAGCATCGTCAGGTGGTGGTTGATTGCGACGGTGACGACCGGGATGAACATCATCACCGAGGCGACCACGCTCGCGCTGACCATCCAGATCGGAAACGGCCCGCCGATCAGGTGGTGCATGCCGTTCCAGCTGTAGAAGAGCGCGAGCGACCAGAATCCCAGGATGCTCAGGTAGTAGCTGTGGATCGGGCGCCCGATGATTTTCGGGATCAGGTAATACGCGCTCGCGAGTCCGATCGGGGTGAACCAGAGGCCGAGGACGTTGTGGGCGAACCACCAGTTCACCGCGCCCTGGGCGGAGCCTTGGATCGGCTGCCAGATGAGCAGGATGTTCGCCGTGGCATACAGCCACGGGAACCACAGGAACGCGGCGAAGAGATACCACTGCGAGACATAGACGTGGCCGGGTTTCCGGTAGCGGAACATGATGACCGCCCAGACCCCGATGAACGCATATGCGACGAAGAGGATCGGGGTCGCGTAGCCGGGAATCTCCAGCCACTCGATCGATCTGCTATCGCCCGCCAGGATGCCCAGCACCCCGACGAGCACCCCGATGTTCCAAAAAATGGCGGCGCTGATGAGCAGCCTCGAATGGATCAGGGGGATCCGGCAGAGCCGGGCCATGAGCCAGAGCCCGACGCCGATCCCGGAGGCCGACGCCCACCCGTAAATAACGGTGTTCAGGTGCGCGGGTCGCAGGCGGCCGAACGTCGTCCATGCCATCTGGTCGAGCATCGCCGGATGGGTCATCTTCCAGGCCGCGACCAGCCCGAGCAGCGAGCCGGCCAGCAGCCAAAAAATCGCCGAGCCAAAAAACAGGAGCACCGGGAAGCGGGTCGAGGCGTCGATCTCGGCGCGCTCGTGCGAGGCCAGGGTGTCCGGCTCGTTGGCCGGATGAAATGAGGCGATCAGGCTGTGCGGGTTCATTTGCGGGATGGAAATTTGTCGGTGGCGGTACCGACCGGTTCGTCTTCGTCAAAAATCGTGCGGGCCGCCTCGCCGAGATGGTCGAGCTGCCCGTCCTGGATCGACCAGTAAAATGCGGCGAGCGCGCTGCCGCCGAGGAAAACCATGCCGCCGAGGAGTAAGAGAAATCCGGCTGTCATAAAG
>JBAXXD010000064.1:0-22830 GCA_037128135.1 Verrucomicrobiia bacterium | reverse complement strand
GATGTTCCAATTCGGGAAGTGGGCGCGCATTTTGGAGAGGTTGCTGTAGTAGCAGATGTGGTCGCCGATGCGGTTTTCTTCGACGTAGGAATGGCGCTGGGTTTTGCCGCTGAAGTTTTCGGCGATTTGGAAGGCCTCCCAAACCGAGCAGCTGTTCTGTTTGCCGCCGCCGAGGTTATAGACTTCGCCGACGCGCGGGGCGGCGAGGAATTCCGCGATGAAGCGGGCGACGTCGTGCGAGTGGATATTGTCGCGGACCTGCTTGCCCTGGTATCCGAAGATGCGGTATTCGCGGTCTTCGAGGTTGCATTTGACGAGGTAGGAGAGGAAGCCGTGGAGCTCGACGCCCGAGTGGTTCGGGCCGGTGAGGCAGCCGCCGCGCAGGCAGCAGGTGGGCATGTTGAAATAACGCCCGTATTCCTGGACCATCACATCGGCCGCGACCTTGGAGGCGCCGAAGAGCGAGTGCTTCGACTGGTCGATCGGGAAATCCTCGTCAATCCCGTCGGCGAATGCGGGATCCGCGTAGTCCCAGCGCGTCTCGAGTTCGACCATCGGGATGGAATTTGGTCGGTCGCCATAGACTTTGTTTGTGGACATGTGGACGAACGGGGATTCCGGGCAGGCCTGGCGGGAGGCTTCGAGGAGGTTGAGGGTGCCGACCGCATTGGTGTCGAAGTCGTCAAAGGGGATCGCGGCGGCGCGGTCGTGCGAGGGCTGTGCGGCGGTGTGCACGATCGCGTCCGGCTTCACTTCTTTCAGCAGGGCGAGAACGCCCGGCCGGTCGCGGATATCGAGCTCGTGGTGGAGGAATGCCGGTCCAAGGTCGTCGACCAGGCGGGACTGGTTCCAGCGGGTGTCGCCCTGGGGGCCGAAAAATACCGCCCGCTGGTTGTTGTCCACCCCATGGATGCACCAGCCGAGGGCGGAAAAATGCCTGCAGACCTCCGAGCCGATCAACCCGGACGAGCCGGTGACAAGAAGTTTGTTCATGGGATTTTTTTAGTGGGCCGGATCCGGTGTGGTGCTGACTGGAGGCGGAGGCTTATCAGAGCCATATCCGTGTCGGGCGTGTTTTGTCAACGCGTCCGACACGGACGCGGCAGCGCGGTTCGTAAATCTGTAGCGGCGGCCGAACCGCGAACGGTTTTCGATGTCGGTTTTCGATTGAGTTTTGCCTACGAATGGCGTTCTCTCCGCGGATGACCGTCCGCACACGATTTGCGCCCTCACCCACCGGATTCCTTCACGTCGGAGGTGCGCGCACCGCGCTCTTCAACTGGCTTTACGCCCGCCAGAACGGCGGAAAATTCCTTCTCCGGATCGAGGACACCGACGAGAAGCGGAACACGGCGGAAGCCTACAAGGTGATCTACGACGGCCTGAACTGGCTCGGGCTGGATTGGGACGAGGGTCCGGACAAGGGCGGTCCGTTCGGTCCCTACCAGCAGAGCGAGCGCACGCCGATCTACGAGAAATACTTTGCGCAGCTCGAAGCGGGCGGGCATCTCTACGAGGATGGCGGCGCGATCCGGTTCCGCTCGCCGCGCAAGCCGGTCGTCGTCGAGGATATCGTCTGCGGGAGGATCGAGTTCGACATGTCGAACCCGGCCACGCACCCGGACATGACGATCCGCCGTCCGGACGGCTCGTGGATTTTCCATTTTGTGAACGTGGTGGACGACATCGAGATGCGGCTCACGCACGTGATCCGCGGCGAAGACCACCTGTCGAACACGCCGAAGCACATCGAGCTTTACCAGGCGATCGGGGCCGAGCCGCCGAAGTTCGCGCACATCCCGCTCATCCTGAATTCGGAAGGAAAAAAGCTGAGCAAGCGGGACGGCGGGTCGAGCATCACGTATTTTCTCGACCTCGGATACACGCCCGAGGCGGTCGCGAACTACCTCTGCCTGCTCGGGTGGTCGCCCGGCGAAAACCGTGAGGTTCTTCCGGTCGCCGAGATTCAAGCACTCTTCGATCTGGCCGGGATCAACCGCCGGAACGCGATCTTCGACCTCGACAAATGTTTTTGGCTGAACGGCCAGCACCTCCAGATCATGAGCCTCGATCGTTTCGAGGAGCTGGCGCTGCCGTTCGTGGACAAGGCCGGGATCCCGTACGGAACGCGCGAGGCACTGCGCCCCGCGCTCGCGATCGTCAAGCCGAAGGTCAAGCACCTGAGCGACGTGCCCGGCTGGATCGGATTTCTTTTCACCGAGGAATATCCGTTCGATCCCGAGGCGGTCGCGAAGAGCCTGCCGGGTGCGGCAGACCGGCTCGAGGCGCTCGGCACCGCGCTCGCCGCGCTGCCGGATTGGTCGCATCCCGCAATCGAGGCGAAATTGAAAGAGACCGCCGCCGCGCTCGGCGTGAAGACCGGCGCGCTCATCCACCCGGCCCGCGTGGCCGTCAGCGGGCGTTCGGTCGGCCCCGGGCTCTACGAGATGTTCGAGGTGCTGGGAAAAGCCCGCACGCTGGCCCGCTTCGAAAAAGCCCGGGGCCTGGCCGGGTAGGTTTCATGGCCTTCTCCGCCGAATTGGAAAACGCGCTCGTCCGGAAATCCGCGACGCTGAAATCCTTCGAGCGCCTGCTCGGGCCCGGCGGGGATCTGCGTGCGCTCGCAGCGGAAGCGGCGGCGTTGACCCGGCGGCATTTCGGGCGGACGATGAGGCTCTTCGCCCCGCTCTACCTTTCGAACGAGTGCATCAACTCGTGCGCGTATTGCGGGTTCTCGCGCGAAAATGCGATCCGTCGGGTGACGCTGGAAATCGGGCAGGCCGAGGCCGAGGCCCGGCACCTGACGGCCGAGGGGTTCCGGAACATCCTTCTCGTCGCCGGCGAACATCCGAAATTCGTTTCGGGCGGCTATTTGCAGGAATGCGTCCGGCGGCTGCGGGGATTTGTTCCCGGGATCTCGATCGAGGTCGCGCCGATGGAGGCCGACGGCTACCGGCCGATCGTCGAGGCCGGTGCGGAGGGGCTGGTTGTTTATCAGGAAACCTACCACCAAAAAACTTACGCGGAGATGCACCCGCACGGACCGAAAAAAGATTTTGGTTGGCGGCTCGACTGCGCCGAGCGCGGGCATGCGGCCGGGTTCCGCCGGATCGGCATCGGCGCGCTCTTCGGGCTCTGGCACTGGCACGAGGAAGCGCTCGCTCTGGCCGCCCACCTCGAATACCTGCAGCGGGTTTGCTGGCGCTCGCAAATCACCGTGAGCCTTCCGCGGCTGCGTCCGGCAGCCGGCAAGTTCTCGCCCCCGCACCCGCTCCCCGACCGCGAATTTATCCGCCTCCTCTGCGCGCTGCGGGTCACGTTTCCGACGGTCGGGATCGTCCTGAGCACGCGCGAGCCGGCCGCCTTGCGCGACGCGGTCGCCCGGTTGGGAGTCACGATGATGAGCGCGGGCAGCCAGACCGAACCCGGCGGCTATACCGGACAGGGACGCGACGCCGTCCACCTGACCGTCCGCGGCAGGCAGATCGATGGAGGCGGAAGCGGGCCGGCCACCGAGCAGTTCGCGATCTTCGACGACCGCAGCGCCGCCACCATGAAAAGCGCCCTCGAAAACATGGGCCTCGATCCGGTCTGGAAAGACTGGGACGCCGGCATCCTCGGAGCCGCATGATCACGGTCAACGGCGAGGAGATTCAGACGCAGGCCGCAACCGTCTCCGGGCTGGTCGAGGAAATGCGGCTTCCCGCACCGCTCCTTTTGATCGAGCTCAACGGCACGGCGCTCCGAAAATCGGAGTGGGAGAGCACGGTGCTCAGCGAGGGGGACCGGATGGAAATCCTGCGGGTCTCGGCGGGCGGATAGCCGGCTTCGCGCAGGAGCATCCATCGCAAACGGAAGGATTTTTTCGTTTGCGGGCGCTGAGGACCGCGCGGGCGACGAGGTAGGCGACGGCGGCGGCGACGGCGGCGGCGATGGTGAGGGCCTCGATCACAGGCGGCTCCCGACCTGGTAGATGACGACGGCTGCGGCCCATGCGAGAGAGGTCATGGTGACAAACGATCCGGCCGCCCATCCCCAGCTCAGTTCCTTGGCGATGACGGCGACGGTCGCGCCGCACTGCATGCAGAGCGCGAAGAAGACGAGAAGAGCGAAGACGACCGGCAGCGTGTAAACCGGCTGCCCGGCGCGCGGGCCGGAGCGCCATTTTTCGTTGGCAAGGATCGTGCGAAGGTCGGCGGAACCTTTGTCCACATCGGAGCCGAGATTGTAGATCACGCCAAGCGTCGAGACAAAGACCTCGCGGGCGGGAAAGCTCGAGAGGACGCCGACCGTGATCTTCCAGTCAAAGCCCGCAGGATCGAAGACCGGCTGCAACGCCTTTCCAAACTGCCCGAGGAAACTCTGCTCGATGTAGGCGCCTTCCATCCGGTGGGCGAGCTTGACGGAAAGCGCCGAGGCCGGATCTCCGAGCGCGCGGGCCATCTCGGAGGACGGCATCGCGGCGGATTGCGCGGCAAGGAATTCCGCCCGTGCGTTCTCCGCGACGGATGCGGGCCTCGGAAAATACAGCAGCGCCCAGATGATCACAGAAAACGCGAGGATGACGGTTCCCGCACGAAGGACAAACTCGCGCCCGCGCTCCCACATCCGGATCGTGACGTTGCGCAGCGTGGGAACCCGGTAGTCGGGCATCTCGAGAATGAACGGCTGCGTCCTGATCCGCAGGACGCAACGGTTCATGAACCATGCGAGCGGCATGGACACGGCCGCGCCGACGAAGTGCATGAGGAAGAGCGCCCAGCCCGCGACGAGCGGCCCGTGCACCGGCTCGACAAAGGCGCCGATGAGCAGCACGTAAACCGGCAGGCGCGCCGAGCAGCTCATGAACGGGGTCATGAGAATCGTGGTGATGCGGGCCTTCGGATCCTCGAGCGTGCGCGCGGCCATCACGCCCGGGATCGAGCAGGCGTAGCCGGAAAGCAGCGGCACAAAACTTTTCCCATTGAGCCCGCACCACCCGAAAAGCTTGTCCATGAGGAACGCCGCCCGCGCGAGGTAGCCGGTATCCTCGAGCACCGCGATGAACAGAAACAAAAGAAGGATCTGCGGCAGGAAGACGAGCACCCCGCCAACGCCCGCGATGATCCCGTCGGAGACGAGGCTCTGGATCATCGGCGTTCCCGCCAGCGCCGGCGAGACCGTCGACTGCGCCCACGCCGAGCCGGCTTCGATCAGGCGCATCAGCGGGCTGGCCCAGGCATACAGGCTTTGGAAGACGACATACATCACCCCGAAAAAGATGAGCGTCCCCCAGAACCGGTTCAGGAGGAGGGCGTCGATCGAATCCCGCGTGCGGGCGACCATGCCATCGCCGCCGATGACCCCCTCGAGCAGCGCGTCGAGGTGGCGGTAGTGGAGGACGGCCTCGGCGGACGCGGGATTCATGCCGTGCGCACGAATCACATCCCGAGCGGATTTGAGCAGGGAAGACACCTTGTCCTTGTGTCCGATCTTGTCCGCAAAGGCGCTGTCGGCATCGAAAATCATCCTCAAGGCCTCCGGCCCGGTCACGTCGTACGGCGCGAGTCCGTCGCGGACGATGTCGCGCGCCTCATCAATGAACTCCGGCCACAGGATCCGCGGCATCCGGCGCGGGTCCGCAAGCATGTGCTCGACCGCCTTTTTCAATTCTTCCAACCCCTGCCCGCGCTTGGCGATCGTGGGGATGACCGGCACGCCGAGGCGATCGGCAAAGAGCTCCAGATTGATCCGGAGGCCGTTCCGCTTGGCGGCGTCCCACTGGTTGAGCGCGATCACCATCGGAATCCCGAGCTCGGCGGCCTCGGAGACGAGCAGCATGTTGCGCTTGATATTCGTGGCATCCACCACGCACACGATCAGATCCGGTGCCTCGTGTCCGAGCCGTCCGCCCAGCTCGTCCATCACGACCCGTTCATCGGGCGAAGCGGCGGCGAGGCTGTAGGTGCCCGGAAGGTCGATCAGCTCGATCTGCCGTCCGCCCAGCGCCATCGCCCCGGTCTTTTTTTCGACGGTGATCCCGGGATAGTTCGCGATGTGCTGGCGCAGTCCGGTGAGCCGGTTGAAAAGTGTGGATTTGCCGGTGTTCGGGTTGCCCAAAAGTGCGATCCGAGTCGGGCGGGGCGGGGCGGCCGCCCTCATGCCACTTCCTTCACCTCGATGAGATTCGCCTCCGCGCGGCGCACGCTGATCTCCTGCCCCTCCATCTCGATGGAAATAGGATCCCCGAGCGGGGCGATCCGGGAAATGCGCACCCGGCGTCCGGGCAAAAATCCCAGCGCCGCCAGCCGCCCGGCGCGCCCGCAGTCGCTGGAAATTCCAACGATTTCGAGCATCCGGTCGTGGGGGATTTTTCCGAGTTTTTTCATGTTCGTTCCCAAGGTAACCGATAAGCGGACGTTCGCAATCGGCAATCAAGCCGCTGATCGTGCGGTGACAAGCGGGCTTCGTTCCCGGGCTTGCTCCCGGGAAGCCGGGCGGATAGGGTTTTTGCATGAAGGCGGTCACGATCTACGACACGACGCTGCGCGACGGCACGCAGGGGACGGGGATTTCTTTTTCGGTTCTCGACAAGATCCGCGTGGCCGAGAAGCTCGATGCGTTCGGGGTGGATTTCATCGAGGGCGGGTGGCCGGGATCGAACCCGAGGGACGTCGCATTTTTTGAGGAGGCTGCGAAGCGGGAGTGGAGGAACGCGAAGATCGCGGCATTTGGAAGCACCCGCCGGGGCGGGGTCGCGGTGCGGGACGACGCGCAGGTGCGCACGCTGCTGGATGCGAAGACGCCGGTCGTGACGATCGTCGGGAAAACCTGGCTGCTGCATGTGACCGAAGTCCTGAACGTCACGCCGGAGGAAAACCTTGCGATGATCGCGGAGACGGTCGCGCATCTGAAGGCGAACGGGCGCGAGGTCTTCTACGACGCCGAACATTTTTTCGACAGCTACAAGGACGACCCCGCGTATTCCTTGAAAACAGTCCGGGCTGCAAAAGAAGCCGGGGCGGATCTTGTCGTGCTCTGCGACACGAACGGAGGATCGCTCCCGGAGGAAGTCGGGAGGATCACCGGCGAAGTGATCGCCGCGCTGGGCTGTCCGGTCGGCATCCACACGCACAACGATTCCGGGCTCGGGGTCGCCAATGCGCTCGCGGCCGTCGCGGCCGGCGCCTGTCAGATCCAGGGCACGATCAACGGCTACGGCGAGCGCGTCGGCAACTGCAACCTCACGACGCTCGTCCCCACGCTCCAGGTGAAAACGGGCCTGCCGCTCGTGCCCGATCTCACCCGGCTGCGCGAGCTTTCGCGCTTCGTGGACGAGCTCGCGAACGTGCCGCAAGACATCCGCGCGCCCTATGTCGGCGCCACCGCGTTCACGCACAAGGGCGGCCTCCATGTCCATGCGGTGCAGAAGCTCGCCCGCAGCTACGAGCACATGGAGCCGGCGCTTGTCGGCAACGCCCAGACGATCCTCGTCTCCGACATGTCCGGGCAGAGCAACATCCTGGCCAAGGCAAAAGAGCTCGGTTTCGACATCCGGAAAGGCGCTCCCGAGGTCGCGGCGATCCTGCGCCAGGTCAAGGAAAGCGAGGCGGCCGGATACGAATTCGAGGCGGCCGACGCATCGTTCGACCTGCTGATCCGCCGGACGCTCGGTCGGCACCGCCCGCTCTTCGAACTCCGCGAGTATCACTGCTCGTTCCGAAGATCCGCGCTCCACGGGTTCACCACCTGCGAGGCGACCGTCAAGCTCCAGGTGAACGGTGTCCCGGAATACACGGTCGAGGAGGGCGACGGCCCGGTGAACGCCCTCGACGCCGCGCTGCGGAAGGCGCTCCGCCCGTTCTATCCGTGGATTGATGGCATCCGTCTCGCCGACTACAAGGTGCGCATCGTGGACGGCTCGCGCGGCACTGCCGCCCGCACGCGCGTCCTCATCGTCTCAACGAACGGCCAAGCCTCCTGGGGCACGGTCGGCGTCTCGGACAATATCATCGAGGCGAGTTGGCTCGCCCTCGTCGACAGCATCGAATTTTACGGCCTCTCGCGGCAGGACGCATAAAACCTACGCCGCGAACGCGAGCAGGGCGAGCGAGCGCAAAAGGCCGCCGCTGAAGAGAGGAGGAACTCGATTCCTGACGCAGAGGAACCCCCCGGCATTTTGGGATCCGGGATTCATTTTGATGCTTGGGATTTTTCCAGAACTTCCTGCCATGTCGTGTCCTTGCGGAGCATGGATGCGAGGTATCCGTTTGAGTCGGATAAACTGGCATCGAGGAGCTTTTCTGGATTCGTCAGACGTGAGAACAGGGCGTGCCGGATTTTTTTCAAGGGAACGGTTTTGATTCCATATCCCCCGGATTGGTTGCACGACCAAAACGTCAGGCTCTCATTCTGCCTTTCCAAAAAAAGAACGAGGTGCCCCCTTTCATTTTTTCCAACGGCATCCGTCCACCAGATTTTGAGAAAATCGCCGGGCCGGGCCCTGTTCCAATCGGTAAAATTGAATCCCGCACCTGATTCGGCGAAGAGGACAGCCGTGCCAGGGCCATTGGAGTTCCATCTTCCCCAGATCCCTGTTCCATCGGGCTGTGAGGACGGGAGCAATCGTTCCTTGCCCGGCAGGCGCCCGACAGATTCCTCCGCTGCTTTGATGAGAAGCGTGTAGGTGGCAGCCGAGCAGAAGGATGGCCCTTTGGAAGGCGTGACTTGAAGCCTTCCGTTCTTCATGGAAAAACTCCTGCGAAGTTCGGCTGATGCCCTCGGGCCGGTGGAATACCCGCCGTTTTGAGGCATCACGCCGCGCGCCATTTGAGTCAGGCGCGAATTCCAATACAGCTCTCGCTTTTGTTCCTCTCCGTCCCTCGCGTTGGGGGGGAGCGGCAGGGCTTCATTGGACGGAACCGCTGAAGAGGCGGCTTGGCCCAGAAGCGAGAAGGAGGTGATCCCCATCGCAGTTAAAGCGGCGAAAGTGCATTTTATTGGAAAGCCCATCGGACAATTAGAGCGGTTTTACTCCAGTTGCAGCCACGCCCGTGTCGGGCGTGTTGGCAAGGAGCGTGGTGAGGCGAGCCTCAGAGGCGCGTCCGACACACGGACGCGGCTGCAGCGCGTTCTTTTTGATGTGGCCATGCGCAGATCAATCCACACGGTTTCTCCCGCTGTCAATGGGCATTGCCTGCACCCTTGGACGGATCGAGCCGGGGAGCCAGTTCCGGCCGAGTTTCTTGAATTGTTGATTTTAGAGAAATCCTCAGGATTTTTTTTCGTCACCGTCAGGCATTTTGTCGAAGAGCGAGAGCAGGAGTTCGGGGTCTTTGTCTGCGAGGAGCACGGTGAGGCTTGTCAGGAAAAGGCCTGAATCTGGCCCTTGGGGCTGTTTGCTCAGCCAATCTCTCGCCGCGGAAAAGTTTTCATTGCTCCACTGTTGAAGCACGCGTGCTACGGCAAGATTACGATCCCGGCCCGGAGGAAGACTCAGCATGGGCTCCAACAAAGAACGGGGGTTGGTGATTTTTGACCGGTTGAAAATGGCAACGAAAACAGTCGCTTGTGCCTCGGTGGGCAGGGTGCCCGCCCATTGTGCCGCGGCATTTGCCACCTCTGGAATCTCCGATACGGGAATGGCATTGAGTTCCCGAGCCAACTCATTCCAATCCTTGCGCGAATATCCCCCGCTCGAAGCCAGATCCAAAAGACGGGCCACCTGCGGCGGATTGCCTTTGGCAGAGAGCGGCGAACCGGCGAACACAAGAATCGCCAGGAACGCGAGAATCCATTCACCCCATGTCAGACCTCGTCGCACGGGCTCATGATTCATTCGCATTGAGTGAGGCCTTGATCCCGCTCGCTCAGTAGCTTCGAACTTCCACCCCGGAAAGCCTGGAAAAATGATCAAGGTTGCGCGTGACCAATGGAAGCCGCTTTTCGATGGCGCTTGCGGCAATCCACAGGTCGTTGGCTCCGATCAATCGGCCTTTTGCTCTCAACTTTCTTGCCAGCCGGGCATAGATCCTCGCGACGGCTTCTGTCACCGGAAGAATCTCAAAGGAATCCACCACATGCAGGAAATTGGGATCCTCCAAAGATTCAAATCCCTCCGCGAACTCGCCATAGGCTGTCACGGGCAGAAAGGCGAGGCTTTCGGCGTGCGCTTGAAGAAACTCGTGGGCTCTCCCGGCCCCCGACCTCCTTTCGCGCTGGAAATCAATCAGGAACGTCGTGTCGAAGATCAATGCGTCCATTTGGATTCCGGAGGCATATCCTTTCTTTGCGCATCATCGAGGCTGTCAAGCACCGCTTCAGGCATGACGGGCAATCCGCGCGTGCGCGAAAGCAGGGCGCCACACCGGGGCTTTCCCGTATCCCACGATGCCCGCTTAATCACTTGCGAGAAAGACTCCTTCGCATCCCTCCGCGCGCGCGAGAGAATCCGATAGGCACTTTCATCAACAGAAAGTGTTTTTGTGGCCATACACAGAGCAATACACACGGCATCTCCCGCTGTCAATGGACATTGCCTGCACCCTTGGACGGATCGAGCCGGGGAGCCAGTTCCGGCCGAGTTTCTTGAGTTGTTGATTTTAGAGAAATCCTCAGGATCTTTTTTTCGTCGCCGTCAGGCATTTCGTCTCCCATCCCCGAAATCCCGCCCTGCACCAGCTCACTCTCAGAGATTTCTTACGGAACCTTTCTTGTCCGAGGGTTTTCGTGACGTTTTGCGGCTGTTCCAACTGCCGGATCGGGTTCGATTTCTCTCTTGCCGCATGAAATCTCTGGAATAGTGTTATGGTGTGTCCACCATTGTGAATATGGAAGAAACGATCGGGAAGTCTGTCGGCAGAACCTTTGCCAACGAGGATCCCTTCGTTCTCCACTCCCGATTGCTCAGGGTGGCGGGGCTGCTTGCCGTGACCACACCTTACCCGCGAGGGGTAGTTCGATTCTGGACCCATGAGAACGCCGACGCATGGAATTGGAAGCATCTGATCAAGGCGGCGAGGAAGAGTTGAGGTGCCGCACGCCCGGGGCTGCGGATCTGGTTTCGATTTGCCGGCGACTCAATGAGGCGGGCGCCAAGTATGTGGTCGTAGGGGGATTTGCGATCATCCAAGCGGGATTCCCCCGTTTGACCGAAGATATCGATCTGCTCATTGAGGTGGGCGAACCCAACGAAAAGGTCGTGCTGGAAGTGCTCGCCATGCTTCCGGATGCCGCGGCCGCGTTGGTCACCCCGGGCGAAGTTGCCAAATATGGCGTTGTCCGTATCGGTGACGAGGTGATGGTGGATCTCATGAAAAGTGCCTGTGGCGTCATCTATGCGGACGCCATCCGGGATGCGGTCCGGCGCGATCTGGAAGGCGTTTGTATTCCCTTCGCTTCGAAAGCCTCGCTTTGGAAGATGAAGCAAACCGTTCGAGCCAAGGACATCCCGGACCGCCTGTTTTTGGTCAAAGCGCTTTCTGAAGAAGGCATCCCCCTCGACCCGCCCCTGAAAGAGTCGGAAGACGATGTCGAAGTCCCCGCATGGATCAAATCCATCCTGCGCTGGCTCCGCGTCAAGCGCGGGTCTTGACGGGGCGAGAGAGGGCGAGGGCCGAACTCTTCTTCAGTTTGCCTGCGGATCGGCGGTCTTCTGCGGCGGGTGGAGGATGCGGCCGTGCTGGGCGGGCGGCTTGTTTGTCGCGTCCGTTTCCGCCGGGACATGCGGGATTTTTCCGCGGTGGAACCGGAAGTGCCAGGCGGGGTCGGGATGGGACTGGGGCCAATAATCGTGGCCGAGGAAGATCCCGGCGGCGAAGACGAGGAAGACGACGAGGATCGGGCGCATCAGATGGGTTTTTCGGGTGAGGGTTTATTGTGGCTGACCTGATTGATCGTGTAGCAGACGGCGCTGAGGAGGAGAGTGATCGCCAGCCAGATGACCTGTTTCGGATCCGAGCCGAGGACGGCCCAGAGGCAATAGCCGGTCGTGACGCCGATCATCAGGCCGAGGCCAATGCCGATTTTTTTGGCGATCCAGACGAGGGCGGCCGCGACATAGACATAGGCGACGAGCGTCATCAGGACGGCGATCGAGGAGATCACTCCGAATTCCTTCGAGGCGGTCGGCGAGATCGTCAGGAGCTGGGCGCCGGTCATCAGGAACCCGGTGATGATGAGGTTTTTCACCGGCACGTCGTGCTGGTTCGAGTCGCTGAAAATCTTCGGGAACAGCCCGTCGGCGGCGGCGGCCTTCGCGGTCTGGGCGGTGGCGAGAACCCACCCGCCGAGCGAGCCGAGGCAGCCGGCTGCCGCGCAGAACGAGACGATCGCGCCGCCGGTATTTCCGAGGGCAAGCTTCGCGCAGTCGGCAAATGGCGCGGCGGATTTGACGAGATCCGCATTCGGGATCGCGCCCATGATGGCCGTGCACGAGAGGACGTAGGTGACGGCGGCGAGAAGGACTCCGCCGATCGTGGCAATGGGGACATTTTTTTTCGGGTTGTCCACGACGCCGGCGGCGACCGCGGCGGTTTCGACGCCGATGAACGACCAGAGGGTGACATTGAGCACGCCCTGGATCGCGCCGAACGTGTCGTGTCCGCTCACGTTCCACGAGCCCATGTAGGTTGTGAGGCTGAATTTGGTCCATCCGACAATCGCGACGCCGACGATCGCGACGAGCGCGAGGATCGTGGTGACTGACTGGACCTGAGTCGTGATGCGCGGGCCGAGGATATTGAGGAATGTGAACAGCCAGATCATCCCCACGCAAGCGGCGGCGAGGACATAGGGATCCTTGAGCGCCGGGAAGAAGTAGCTCATGTAGCCGACGCCGACGACCGCGAGCGCGACGTTGCCGATCCACCCGGCCAGCCAATAAAGGAGATTGGTCTGGTAGCCGATGAACGGCCCGAACGCCCGGCGCGCATACGCGTAGGATCCGCCCGCGCTGTCGTCAATGCTCGCCATCTTCGCATAGACCATGGCGAGGCAGATCGCGCCGGTGATCGTGACCGCCCAGCCGTAGATCGCGATGCCGCCGGTGGCGGCGAGGTTGGCCGGAAGCATGAAAACTCCCGAGCCCATGATGTTCCCAGCGACCATAAGCGTGGCGGGGATGACTCCGACTTTGCGTGATGTTTCGTTCATATGTTTTTAGCCGCGGATTGGCGCGGATTTTCGCAGATTATGGGTTAGCGAAGACGATGCGTTTGTATGGAAGCGAGGGGGCTCCGGAGTTGAGCTAAGATAACTGCTCACGGATTTATACTGTCACAGCGGACGGAAAATTCAATCCCGAAGATTCAACCCCGAAGACCGCAATCTTGTTTTGAAGGCATCCGTCCGCAAACCCTGATGAAAACCCACGCTGAGAGCGCGAGCAGGGCGAGCGCACGCAGGAGGCCGGCGCCGGTCGAAACCCGAAAGACCTCCAGGTTTCCAAAGCACGAGCAACGGACATCGAGGCCGCGCGCAAATGCCCAGGCATAGAGAAAAACGAACGCCAGCGAGAGCCCGGCGGCCGCAAGCGACCCGGCCGGCCGGAAGCGCGCGCTGAAAAGTGCCGCGCCCGTGAGGATCTCGAAAATCGGGATCCCGAGTGCCAGCGGAGGAATCGCCCACACGGGAACCAATCGGAACCCGGAAATCCCGTCGGCAAATCCCAGCGGATCGGGGAATTTGAGAACCCCGGCCACAACGAAGATTGCCGCAAGAAGCAGGCGCGCGATCATTGGGAAATTTTTGCGGCCGACCAGGCGTCCCATCCTCCGGTTAGGACCGCGACGTTTTGGAAGCCGGCTGCGCGGAGCGCGCGGGCGACGATCCGGCTGTCCTCGCAATCGCCGCCGGAGCAATACACGATCACGCTCGCGGCCGGATCCACCGGCAGGGCGGGGAGATTTTTTCCGGTGATTTTCGAGGCCGGCACATTGATGGCGCGGGGGATATGCCCCTCCTCGAAGAAGAACGATTCGCGCGCGTCAACGAAAACCGCGGCGCCCTTCCTCCAAGCAGCCTCCCCGCCGGCGAGCGTGATGGCATGCGGCTCCTGCCCGGTGCCCGGAACGCCCGCCAGCAGCCGGACCGAGCGGGCGCGATAGGGAAATGGCAGCGGGTCGGAGCGGAACAGATTCACAAAAAAACCGAGCGCGATCGACAGGAGAAATGCCACTGAGACAAGCGCCAGATCGCGTGAAATATTTTGAAGCGGCGCGCGGTTCATCTTAGAAACGGCAGTTGCCCGCGAATCACGCCAATCAACGCGAATAAAATCATGAAGTTAGAAACAAACAGGCATTCACCCCCGTGGTGAATTGAGCATCTTTCATAAGTTGCTGGCATTCGCGTTTTTTCGCGTGATTCGCGGGCCACTTCTACTCTTTTTAGGTTCATCCGGTCAGCGTCCGGGGAGAAGAACTCTCAGGATCAATTTGTGCGTTTCGCGGTCCGACGTGCGGACGATCACCGCCTTGACCTGTTCGCCCTTGCGGCCGCCGATGTCGAAGCGGACCTGCACCGACCCGGTGCCTCCGGCGGGGACTTCTTTGCAGTCCGCCTTCGCCGACGTGCAGCCGCACGATGTCTGGATGCCGGCGATCGCGAGCGTCTCTGCGCCGGTGTTGCGGAAAGGAAAAACGACCGAGACCGATTTGTCCGCCGGCTCCGCGCGCACGTCGCGGAATTTCGTTTCCCACTCGAGGCCGGCGAACGCCGGCCCCACAAGCGAAAAGAAAAAAACCAGGAGGATCCGGCGCATGGCTTGTCAGCCTTTGGGCTTGGGCGGGGGCTTGAGCGCCGAGGGAAGCCAGGTCCAAACGATTTGCGTGGAGACCGCATAATTCCAAACCGCCCCGATCAGGGCGCCGCACGCGCCGGCAAACCACCAAGGGATTTTGTTTATATAGAGATATTCCGCGGTTTGGACATTCACGAGCGCCCCCAGCGCGCAGACGGCGACATAAGCGAGGAGGCCGGGCAGCAGCAGGCGCCCGCGCAGACGCCGCGAACGGAACGTCACCGCATTGTTGACCAGAAAATTAGACGTCATCGCCGCGGCCGTTGCGAGGATCTGCGCATTCACGAAGACCATCCCCGCCGCGCGGTAAAGTAGGGCCAGCACGAAAAGATGGAGCAGCATCCCCAGGAGACCGGTGCTGACATAAAGGATAAAACTCACCGGGAGCAGGCGCCCGAGGGTTTTGTCGGCCAGAAGGTAGAGATACTCGAGGCCGACGACGATATCGAGCTTACTTTCCCCGTGCAGCCGCGGGCGGAACTCATACGGAAATTCGCGGACTTTCAGCTTGCGACCGCTCGAGAGCACGATATCCAAAAGGATCTTGAACCCCTTCCCGGTCATCCGCCCGGCCGTCTCCTCGAAAACCTCACGCCGGATTGCAAAGAACCCGCTCATCGGATCCGTGAGCGGCGTCCGCAGCACGGCTTTTTCGAGGCGCGTGGCCACCCGGCTCACAAATTTTCTGCCCTCCGACCAGTCGCCCGTGCCTCCGCCCGCAGAGTAGCGGGTTCCGACCGCCAGATCCAAACCGGGATCCTCCTCGAAGGCGGCAACCATCGCCGGCAGGATCGTTTCATCATGTTGAAGATCGGCATCCATGACGGCAAAGACATCCGCCGAACTGGATCCCATCCCCTCGAGGCATGCGGAGGACAGCCCGCGTCGGCCGATCCGGCGCAGGCGGCGCACGCGGGGGTTTTTCCGCGAGAGGCCCAGCAGGACTTCACGCGACCCGTCATCGGAATCATCATCAACAAAAACAACCTCCCAGCGGAACCTGCCGAGGAGCTCCTCGAGCCGGCCGACGACCAGCGGAATGTTCTCGCGCTCGCGAAAGGTCGGAACGACAACAGTCAGAAATAAGGGCTCCATCATGAACAAAAAGGAGGCGAAACCCGGGAGAAATGCCCCCGGGCGGCCATGCGGCTTGCGGATTTGTTCTCTCTGATCGGGCGTCCATTCACAAGGAAAAATCCCGCCGCGGGGCTGGGCGCTTCTTTGATTGCAAGAAAGTCGGCGCTGACGGAGCAGCGCCCTCCAGTCTCTAAACGGGCGGGCCGCCCGTTCCCCGTGTGGTTCCCTGGAGGGATGGCCTCCGTGCCGTCCCATTTTCAGATCTGCGCCCGGCCGACCGCAGCGGGAAAGTTCTTGCGGCGGGTTTCCGGCGGCCGTTAGTTTCGCAGGATGAATATCTTAGTGACCGGCGGCGCCGGGTTTATCGGCTCGCACATTTGCCGGAGGCTTCTGGCGGACGGGCACGAGGTCTCGGTCATTGATGACTTCAACGACTTTTACGATCCGGCGATCAAGCGGGCGAACGTCGCCGGCTTCGGCGGCGCGGTGCGGGTCGTCGAGGGGGACATCCGGGATCGGGCGGTGGTGGAAAAGCTATTTGCGGAGGGCCGCTTCGGCACGGTGATTCACATTGCAGCGCGCGCCGGGGTGCGCCCGTCGGTGCTGGATCCGCAGCTCTACATCGACACGAACATCACGGGCACGCACCACCTGCTCGATGCGGCGCGCCGTCACGGGGTCGGCAAATTTCTTTTCGCGTCGAGCTCGTCGGTTTACGGGCTGGCGAAGAAGGCTCCATTTTCCGAGGATCTGCCGCTCCCGCAGACGCTGAGCCCGTATGCGGCGACGAAGCTCGCGGGCGAGCACCTCTGCGGGAATTACTCGCACCTCTTCGGGCTGAAGGTCGTTTGCCTGAGGTTCTTCACGGTTTACGGGCCCGGCCAGCGGCCGGATCTGGCGATCCACAAATTCACCGACGCGATCCACCGCGGGAAGCCGATCCCGCAATTCGGCGACGGCACGACCCGGCGGGACTACACCTACATCGACGACATCGTCCAGGGCGTGACCGGCGCGCTGGGCTACGAGGGCGAGCGGTTCGATATTTTCAACCTCGGGGAAAACCAGACGATCACGCTCGCGGACTTGATTTTGGAAATTGAAAAAGCCCTCGGCAAAAAGGCGGTGATCGAGCGCCTGCCCGAGCAGCAGGGCGACATGCCGCTCACGTCGGCCGACATCACGAAGGCCCGCCGGCTGCTCGGCTACTGCCCGAAGACGAAGATCGCCGAGGGGATCCCGAAATTTGTCGCATGGTATCTGGGCCGATGAACGTCACCGGGATCGCAAGCGAGTTGGTTCGGATCCCGAGCGTCAACCCGGACGGGGATCCGGGCACTCCCCACACCGGCGAGGCGGCATGCGCGGAGTGGGTCGCCGGGTTTCTCTCGCACGCGGGAGCGGAGGTCGAGCTGCGGGAGGTTCTGCCTGGGCGTCCGAATATTGTCGCGCGGTTTCCATCCGGCGGCGCGGAGAAGCCGAGGATCCTTTTTGCGCCGCACACCGACACCGTGAGCGTGACCGGCATGACGATCGAGCCGTTCGGCGGGGAGGTCCGCGACGCGAAGCTTTATGGAAGAGGGGCGAGCGACACGAAGGGGCCGATGGCCGCGATGCTCTGGGCGCTCCGCGAGGCGGCACCGCAGATCTCCGAGCTCCCGTATGAAATCTGGTTTGCGGGACTCGCGGGCGAGGAAGCCGGCCAGCACGGAGCAAGGGCGCTCGCCGCACAGGAAATATTTGATTTTGTCATCGCCGGCGAACCGACCGGACTCGATGTCGTCCATGCCCACAAGGGATCCGCATGGCTTTCCCTCCGAACCACCGGGGTCGCCGTCCATGCGTCGAAGCCGGAATGCGGGGAGAATGCGATTTATAAAATGTGCGCTGCGATCGAGTGCCTCCAGCGCGAGGTCATGCCGGTTTTGGAAACCCTGGGCGATCCGGTGCTCGGGCGCCCGACCCTGAGCGTCGGGACGATCTCCGGCGGATCGAAAGTCAACATCGTCCCCGACTCGTGCGAGGCGTCGGTCGACATGCGGACGCTCCCCGGACAGGACATCGCATGGGTCGCTGAGCTCCTGCGGGCGCGCGTGCCGGACATCGGAATTTCCCTCAGCGGCTCCACTCCGCTTTTCACCGACCCCGCGCATCCGTTGATCCGGCGGCTACAATCCTGCGGGGCCGGGCTGGCGGGCGCCCCGTGGTTCTGCGACGCGGCGGTCTTCGCGGAACGCGGCTGCCCGGCCGTCGCGCTCGGCCCCGGCTCGATCGCCCAGGCGCACACGCGCGATGAATTTATTTCCGTCGCCGACCTCGAGGCCGGCGCGGGATTTTTTCTCAAGTTCCTGGACTCGCTCAAGCCGTGAGAAGCCGCAGGCCTTCCCGCCCGAAGCGGGCCTGAAGTTCCAACCCGTAACGAATCTCGGCAAGATTGACCGGCGAAAGATAAACCGGCTGCTGCCGCGTCAGAGCATCCAGATCGCCCGCGCTGATCTTCCCCCGCTCGACGGCAATGATCAGGCTCGTGTCGATCAGGAAGCCCATGGGTCGCGCAATTCTGACAGGCGTCCGGTTCGCCGCCGGCGAGCCTTGAAAATCTCACCCTTCAACCCGGCGGCCGCGTCATCATCCATCGTGCGGTAAAGATCCCCGAAAACCGCCAGCGCATTCATCAGGGCAGGCTCCGGAACAAGCCGCGCGACAGGCTTCCGGCCGCGGGTCAAAACGATCTCCTCCTGCCCGGACTCCACGCGGCCAACGACCAAACGGAAGTTTCTCGCGACGTCTGTCACAGTAAGCATCTTCATGGTGAAGAGGGCAAATCAGATCGCATCAGATTTGTCAATCGGAGCCCCTCGGAAACGGGCGCATCGGGAGATTTTTTGAGCATGGGGCATCTTTTATTGCACTTTTTATTCCAGCCCGTCTTTCACGCCACTTCCAGTTTTTCCCGAGCTTGATGCGTGCAGTTACGGCATCGGTTTCTGACAAGAGGGAATAAGACTTTCTTTTTGAAGCGCGGGGATTGGGATAGATTGTCGCGATGGTGCTCACGGAGAAATTTTTAGTTTCGTTGTGCGGGTGGCCGGCCTTCCAGGAGGCCCGGGCGATCCGCGCGGCGGGCCGCGTTTCCGAGGCCACCTACGAGCCGCCGGTGCTCAAAGGCAAAATTTCCTCGGGCGGGAAATTGTTTTTTTCCGGCCTGAAGATCCGGAGCGCGGCGGATGTGGAAAACCTCTGTCCGTGCCGCGACTCGAGATCCCGGGGGATCATCTGTGCACATGCGGTGGCTGTGGGGCTCGAGGTTCTGAACCCCGCTGCCAGCCGACCGGCCGCCGCCGTGACCGCGCCCGCCCCGCGCGCCGCATCCACCTCGGAGCTCCCGGCCGTGACACTTTCGCTCGAGGGATCCCTCCGCCACCTCGATGCGGAAATTTCTTTTCGCTACACGCGCCCCGGCCCGGCGAACCATGCCGCCGAGGCGGAGGCGCTCCGCGAACTCATCGCCTGCGGGTTCGAAGATTTCCGCGGCAGGGCGGCCCTGCGGGGCGAGGAAGCCATCGTAAAGTTTTTCGCGGCCGCGCTCCCGCGCCTGCGGAAAAAATGGGATGTCCGCACGGGCGAGCGGTTCGCTCACGTCACGCGCGACATCGTCCGGATCGAGCCGCATTTTGCGCTCCGGGAAAAAGACGACGGCTGGCTGGATTTTCATGTCCACTTCACCGCCGGCAGCGAGGCGGTGCTCTCGCCGCAGGATGTCCAGCGGCTCCTGCGCGGCGGCAGTCCGCATCTGAAACTCAAGGACGGACGCCTCGCCGTGCCGGACGCGGATCTTGCGGCGGATCTTGAGGAGGTGCTCCGCGACTGCGATCCTTCGCAGGAGCGCGGCGTCTATCGCGTGCGGCCGGCGCAGCGCGGATACCTTGAGGAGAGCATCGCGTCGTGGAGCGGTGCGCCTGTTCCCGCAACGCCGAACGCTCTTCAGCTCGGGCCGCTCGGCGCCCGGCTGCGGCCGTATCAGCTCGAAGGCGCGCGGTGGCTGCTCGAACTCGCGCGCTCAAAATCCGGCGGGCTCCTCGCCGACGAGATGGGCCTCGGCAAAACCGTCCAGGCGCTCGCCATGATGGAATGCCATCCGGGCCCGCACCTCGTCGTCTGCCCGTCGTCGCTTGTCTGGAACTGGCGAAGCGAGGCGGAGAAGTTCACTCCCGCGCTCGGTGTGGTTGCCATCGAAGGCGCCGCGCGCGACGGGCTCTTCGAAAAAATCCCCGTCGCCGACATCGCGATCACGAGCTACGCGCTGCTGCGCCGCGACATCGCCCGCTACCGGGCGGTGCGGTTTGCGACGGTGACCCTCGACGAGGCCCAGCACATCAAGAACCCGGACAGCCAGAACGCCCGGGCCGCCTGCGCGCTCGGCGCGGACGCCCGCTTCATCCTCACCGGCACCCCGCTCGAAAATTCCCTGCGCGACCTCTGGTCGCTTTTCGATTTTCTGTTGCCCGGCTATCTCGGCAGCCGGAAAGATTTTCAGGAGCGCTACGAAAAGCCGCTCCTCGAGGGCGAGCGCGGGCCGCTCTGGGAGCGGCTCAACCGTCGGGTTCGTCCCCTCCTCCTCCGCCGGAAAAAGTCCGGCGTCCTGCCGGACCTTCCCGAAAAAATCGAGCAGATCGTCGAGGTCGAGCTCACGCCCGCGCAGAAGGACGTCTATACCCGGCTCCAGATCGCCGCGCGCGCCGAGGTGGATGCCCTCCGGGAATCCGGAGGCCGTGCCCGGATGAAAGTTCTCACCGCGCTCCTGCGGCTGCGCCAGGCCTGCTGCGACCTGCGGCTGCTCGGCGTGGAAGAAGTCCCTGGCGCATCCGCCAAGCTCGACGCGCTGATCGAGCTCGTCGGCGAGGCGGTGGACGGTGGCCATCGCGTGCTCGTCTTCAGCCAGTTCACCTCGATGCTCGACCTGATCGCCCCGGCCCTCGACGAGGCCGGCTTCGCATGGTGCCGGCTCGACGGCTCAACAAAAGACCGCGCGGGCGTCGTGCAGAAATTTCAATCCGACCCCGCGATCCCGGTCTTCCTCATCAGCCTGAAAGCCGGCGGCACCGGCCTGAACCTTGTGTCCGCCGACACGGTCATCCACTTCGACCCGTGGTGGAACCCGGCCGTCGAGGCCCAGGCGACCGACCGCGCCCACCGGATCGGACAAACCAGCGTCGTCACCTCGATCAAGCTCATCGCCCGCGATACCGTCGAACACCGCGTCATCGCGATGCAGGAAAAAAAGCGCGCGCTCATCTCCGGGCTCCTCGATTCGGAATCCGCCCTCCCCGACGACGCGGACCTCGGCGAGCTCATCGGGTGATCCCGCCTGATTTGGGCGCTGGCTACGGACTCCTGAGCCCAGGGAAATTCGATGAACCGAAATGGAGTGTTGACAGCAATGAGAGAAAGTGTGACATACAACTTATGAGCGAAACACTTTCGATCCGGCTTCCGTCCGAAGACAAGCGGGTATTGTTTGAAGTTGCTGCACGGCATGGCGAAAGCGTCAACGCGTTTGTCCGCCAGGCAATCCAAGGCAAAATCCAAGAAGCCTCGTCCCGCCCCGCCTCGGCTCTGAGCGGTTTTTTCGGTTCCGTGCCTGTTGACGTTTCCGCACCCACGAATGACGCGGTGCGCCGGGCCATGAAGAAATGAGCCGCATGACGTATCTGGTGGATACCGGTCCGCTGGTGAGCGCCTTTGCGCGCCGGGAACCAAAATACAAATCCTGGGCTGAGGAATTGCTGGGGCGGCTGCCCCTGCCGCTGGTGACTTGCGAGGCCGTGATTACCGAGGCGTCTCACCTTCTGGGATCGTCCGTGCGCCTGATGGAAGCCATCAATCAGAAATTGATCGTCTGCCGGTTTGATCTTCAACGCGAGGCCCTTCTCATCGGTCAGATGTGTGCCAAGTATGCCGACCAGCCGATGGATCTGGCCGATGCCTGTCTCGTGCGGCTTTACGAGACCCACCGCGAAGGATCCGCCACGATTTTGACCGTGGACCGCACGGATTTTACGGTTTATCGAACGCGCAAAGGAAAACCGTTGCAGTGTGAGTTTCCGCCTGCAGAGAGATAGCTCCCAGTAAAAGTTACGCCGCAGATGCGACACGTATTCCACTGGTGCAGGACAAATTTCTGAAGGCTCTAAGAGGAGGAAGAAGAGATTGCTTCGGAGGGTCGCGCCACGACTGAGCCACAACGTGGCTGCAATCCCATAGCCTCGGGTTGCGAAGCTACCCTGGGTATATTGCATTGCATAAACAAAACCCTGAAGGGGTTGCATCCTTGTCTATCCAACCCCTTCAGGGTTGATGCATTATTCCACTAAAATCCCAGGGTAGCTCGTTCCTCGCAACCCTGGGCTGGAGGATTTATCCCCGTTGGGGATTCCTCCGTGAAGATATTTGTCCTGCCTTGCACGCATTCCGCGACGCCAAATCATTCCCTTATCTCAGATTTTGGAATATCTCACACTGCGTCACCGACATCCTGACCTTGCCCGCAGAAAAAGAGGCGGCGAGGAAAACGGATGACCCCATTCGAGACGTAAATCAGTGCCCACACGGTCGAGACGACCATGCTCCCTGGGCTTGCGCAGGCTCGCCCGGTTTCCTTAGCAGGTCAGGATGTCTGGCGTCACGTAAAGAACCTCGGGGCAAGCCCATGAGGCATTTGGAGGGGCCGGCTCTGTCCGGTCCGTTGCTATCCACGGACGACACGGAGGTCGTCCCTCCAGCAACAAAGCCGAAGCAAGCTTCGGGGTATCATACCCAAAGGGAATGAAAAATCCCGCAGAGCCTGCGCCGCCACATCCGAGGCTCCGCTCGATTGCCGATGCCTACGGCATTTCCTGCCAGATGTTTCGATGTGCCGGCTACATCGCCGGCTCGGCGGCCGGCGTGGCTGGGGGCGTGGCTGGGGGCGTGGC
>JBAXXD010000063.1:0-23526 GCA_037128135.1 Verrucomicrobiia bacterium | reverse complement strand
GCGGCGGCTGCGGCTGCCACTGACGCATATTGCGGCACCCCTCTTTTTTCCATGCTCACCCGCGTATTTTCCGCCGCCATCCAGGGGGTCGAGGGCAAGGAGATCGAGATCGAGGTCAATACCGGTGCCGGCGAACCAAAAATTATTGTGGTCGGGCTTCCGGACGTGGCGGTGAAGGAGAGCAAGGACCGGGTCACGACGGCGATCGCCAACAGCGGGTTCAAGTGGCCGCGCGAGCGGACGACGATCAACCTCGCCCCGGCCGACATCAAAAAAGAAGGGCCGAGCTTTGATTTGCCGATCGCGATCGGGATGGTGGCGGCAGCGCGGCGCGAGGAGATTTCGCGACTCGAGCGCTGCCTCGTGGCGGGTGAGCTTGCCCTCACCGGCGAGATCCGCCCGATCAAGGGCGCGCTGCCGATCGCGATTGCGGCCAGAGAGCGCGGGAAGAAGGCGGTGCTGCTTCCGGCGGCCAACGCACCCGAGGCCGCCATCGTCGAGGGGATCGACGTGTATGGCGTGCGCAACCTGCGTGAGGCCTACGAATTCCTCACCCGGAAAAACGACCTGTCCCCGGTCGCCGGCAATGCCGCCGAACGCCTCGCAGCCGGACGGCCGTATGACGTGGATTTTTCCGAAGTCAAAGGCCAGTTCCAGGTCAAGCGGGCGATCGAGGTGGCGGTGGCCGGCGGGCACAACATCCTTTTTATCGGCCCACCGGGATCCGGGAAGAGCATGCTTGCGAAGCGGATGGCCACGATCATTCCTCCGATGAGCCTCGAGGAGGCGGTCGAAACCACCAAGATCCACAGCATCTGCGGGCTGCTCAGTGAGAAGAACGCGTTTGTTGCGAGCCGTCCGTTTCGCTCGCCGCACCACACGATCAGCGACATCGGTCTCCTCGGCGGTTCGGCGAACCCGACCCCCGGCGAGGTCAGCATCGCCCACAACGGGGTGCTCTTCCTCGACGAGCTCCCGGAGTTCAAACGCTCGACCCTTGAAGTGATGCGGCAGCCGCTCGAGGATTGTCGCGTGACAATAACTCGCGCGGCCGGCACGATGACCTTCCCCTCCGACTTCATGCTGGTCGCCGCGATGAACCCGTGCCCGTGCGGGTATTTCGGTGATCCCGCCCGCGAGTGCCGGTGCTCACCGGTGCAGGTCGAAAGGTATCGCTCGCGGATCTCCGGCCCGCTCCTCGACCGGATTGACATCCATGTCGAGGCGCCCGCCGTCCACTACCGCGACCTCTCGAGCAACGAGCCTGCCGAACCGTCGGCCGCGATCCGCGGCCGCGTGATCGGTGCGCGGGAAGTCCAGCGCGCCCGGTTCTCGCATGGAAAGAAGACCGCCTGCAACGCGCGCATGGGCCACGCCCAAATCAAGAAGTTCTGCGCTCTCGACACGTCCGGCCAGGAGATGCTGCGGCACGCGATGGAGGACCTCCAGCTCAGCGCCCGCGCCTACGACCGGATCCTCAAAGTCTCCCGCACGATTGCAGACCTCGCCGGAGCGGAATCGATCCAGCCCGAACACATCGCCGAGGCGATCCAATACCGCACGCTCGACCGCCGGCTCTGGACGTAAGGCCGCCTCCCCAAAGATGGGGATTTTCTGGAGGCCTCCCCATGATTGCCTTCTGGCAAAATACATGAGCTCGGCATCCTGCTCTTTTGGCGTTGCGCCCGCGAATTTATCTAAAATGTCAATGGTCAAGGCCCCTAGGATGACCACCTGCGGTGCACTTCGTAGGAACACCTGCGGGGCCTGCCGGGCAGAAAGTCACGGAATGGGTTGAGAGACAGTTGGATCTCCACTCTTCCCCATTGCCCGCGAGGCAGGGGGTTCGAGCGACCGGAATGCATAATAAAGGATCCCCGCCAGAGTGAGAAAAGCTCCTGTGAGGAGCATTCCGTTATCAAGATTCCCTGTCCGTTTTTCAAGCAGCCCTATGAGGGTTGGACTGCAAAACCCGCCCAGATTCCCCACCGAATTGATCAGTGCGATTCCTGAGGCTGCCGCGGCCCCGCTGAGCAGGGCGGCGGGAAACGACCAACTGATCGCAATCAGCGAGAGCACACCCCCGGCCGCAAAGGAGATGGCGGCAAGGTCGGCAAACGGGTTCTCAAATGCCAGGCAAAGAAAAAATCCTGCCGCGCCCATGACGGCGGCCACCATGGCCGGCACCCGACGGGCGCCCGTGCGGTCGGAGATCGCGCTGAAGACGAGCATGAGAACGACGGCGATCGTCCAGGGAATGGCGGTGATGAAACCGATTTGGAGCGGACTTTTCCACCCGAGTTCCTTGACGACTTCGGGCAGCCAGAACGTGATGCCATAAAGCCCCATTGCCTGACAAAAGTAGATCGCGCAGAGTTTCCAGACAGTCGGTTGGCAGAGGCCGGACAGGGCGCTCTCCGGTGCCCCCATTCTGTGCCGCTCGTTTTCCTCCGCCCGCAGTTCGTCTTCCACAAACCGCTTAGATTCGGCATCGAGCCAGGGCGCGTCGGCGGGTTTGTTTGGCAGGGCGAAAAAAATCCAGGCCGCCACCAGAAAGCAAGGGGTTCCTTCCAGAAGGAAAAGCCATTGCCAGTCGGCCATTCCCAGCCATCCCTGCGACGAACTCAGGATCATTCCCGAGACAGGACCGCCCAGAATGCCGGTCGCCGCGATCGCAGACAGGAAGATCGCCAGAATCCGGGCGCGCATGGCCGATGGATACCACCACGTGAGGTAGAGGACGATGCCGGGAAAAAATCCGGCTTCCGCAGCACCGAGCAGAAACCTCAGTGTATAAAACTGCCAGGGCAGCGTGATAAATGCGGTCAGGGTCGTCAGGATGCCCCAGGAAAAAACGATTCGCGTGATCCAGATTCGTGCGCCGAAGCGATAGAGCGCCAGGTTGCTCGGCACTTCAAAGAGGAAGTAGCCGATAAAAAAAAGGCCCGCCCCGAAACCGTATGCGGCGGAATCCATGCCGAGAGAAGCGGACATGGAAAGGTTCGCGAAACCAATGTTCACCCGGTCGAGAAAATTGATCAGGTAGGCAACGAAGAGGATCGGGAGCAGGCGCAGGCCGATTGTGCGATAAAGTTTTGCGGATGCGGGGGGATTCATTGTCAGCAGATTATCAAAGCCAGTTTCGATGCCGGGAAGCCGGAGGATTTCATTTTTAAGAAATAACGGCGGAAAGACCCCGTGGCGACCAAACACTACAGCAGATTCCCTTGCTGGGATTCTCCTGCATCATGAAAGGCCGCCAGGCAGGCGGCAAGCTGCGCCCGTGAATGGGACTTCCGAATTTTATCAATTTCTGCCGCTGCCAGCAAATCGCACCGCTCATTTTCCGGATGTCCGGCGTGGCCTTTGAGCCATTTCCATGTGACCTTGTGCCGGCTGGTCTGGGCGTCAAGCTCCCGCCAGAGGTCGGAGTTCTTAACCGGCTTCCGTGCTGTGGTGATCCATCCTCGCGCCTTCCAACTGTTTATCCATTCGGTAATTCCCTTCCGCAGATATTGAGAATCCGTGTGGATGCTCACCTCGCAGGACACCTTGAGTGCCGAGAGCCCCTCGATCGCGGCCCGGATTTCTATGCGGTTGTTTGTCGTTGCAGGCTCGCCCCCGGACATCTCTTTCGTGTGCTCGCCGTGTCGAAGGATGGCGCCCCATCCGCCGGGGCCGGGATTTCCGTGGCATCCGCCGTCAGTAAAAATGGTGATCTTCTTCAAGCCGGACAATCATTCAAATCCGCAGGTGATCCGGCAACCCGATTCGCTTTGAAAGTTTGAAAACCTCTCTCCCGGCGGCGCATCCCGCTGCGCGACCTCGAAGAAATCCTTCTCGCCGCCGATGCGTTGGAATCTCTTCGCCTTGCGGATTGCGAGGCTCTTTACCATGTGGACGCCGCCAAGCAGATGGGGATTTCCCGCCAGACGTTTGACCGGATCATCCGGCGCGCCCGTCGGAAAGCGGCCTGCGCCCTCGTCAAAGGGCATGCTCTGCGGATTGATAAAATCGCTTAACGTCGCCTGCAACCCGCATTTCAGCTGCCAAGAGCCTCGGCACAACTCGCCATCAACACGGGGAAAACACAACAAACGCAGACGCAGCTTTTTCTTCTTGCTATATGAGTAATTGCTCATATACTCAATCTATGGATAGAAAAGCATGCCATCTCATAACCGGGCGGATCCGCAGGAAACCTGACAGGAAGGCGGGTGCGAGATGAGCCGCTTTCTTGTTCCCATATTGATTGGCGGCGCGATCGGTGCAGCGATGGGGTATTTCGGCCAGTGCAGTTCCGGCGCGTGTCCGCTGACCTCGACCTGGTGGCGGGGGGCGCTCTACGGTGCGACGCTCGGAGTACTCTTGACCTTTTCCAGCAGCCGATGAAAACCCTGCTCATCATCGCGGCGGTCCTCATGGCAGTGTTTGTCGCCAAGCGCCTGTTTGCCGGTCCGTCCCTTTCTCCGGGGGAGGCCGATAAGCGCGTCGCCACCGGAACTGCCGTGCTCATCGATGTGCGCGAGCCCTCGGAATGGGCCTCCGGTGTGGCGAGGCCGGCGGTGCTGCTTCCGCTGAGCGATCTGACGGGCGGCCGCTCGAAATGGAAACCCTTCCTGGAGCAAAACCGCGACAGGGAATTGATCGTCTATTGCCGCTCCGGCAGCCGTTCCGGAATCGCTGCCGGCATCCTGCGTGGCGAGGGGTTCAAGGTATCCAACGCCGGCAGTTTCGATTCCTGGCAGAGTGCCGGACTTCCCACGCGCAAGCCCTGAACGGATTCGGCGCAACCCTTCGATGCGAGAGGAACTGGCCGCAAAACGATCGTTCTTGCCCATCAATAAAACAAATGTTTGAAACATTTAATATACAGTGGTAATAGGAGGGGTGATGAAAGAGAAGGAAGTCCAGGCGAAGGCTCGGGAACGGCTGCTGGAGGCGGCGGGGGAGGTGTTTTCGGAAGTGGGATTCGACGGTGCCACGATACGGGAAATCACGAGACGGGCGCGGGTGAATCTTGCTGCTGTGAACTATTATTTCCGGGACAAGGCGGAGCTGTATTCCGCCGTGCTGATGCACATGCAGCGCAGCGCGATCGATCCGGCGCAGGCAGGCGGTTCGTCCGAAGCGCGCCTGCGGGATTTTATTCGAGGGATGCTGAAGCATCTATTGGATCCGCTCCGGCCGGCCTGGCACAGCCGGTTGATGGCCCGGGAGATGGCGGCTCCGACGCGCAAGTTTCCCGATTTGATCGACGAGGGGTTCCGACCGAAAGTGGAGCTTCTGGATGGCATCCTTCGGGATTTGACAGACGGACGTCTGAGCGATGAGGAGATCGCCCGTGCCAGTGCGAGCATCCTTGCGCAGTGTGTTTTTTACCGCCAGAACCGCGCGGTCATTCTGCGCCTTTATCCCGATTTGCGGGACGACGGGGATCAAACCGACAAGCTGACCGAACACATCGCCGCATTTTCTCTCGGCGGCCTCGAGGGCCTCAAGAAGCTGTCGCCGGAAAAACTCACCATCGGAATGCTATAAGCGTTCCGTTCGTTGTCTGCTTGGTCACCGCCCTGTTGGTTGCCGGCAACGGGGACTCTTATTTGTTTTCTGACGTTTGAGTTTTCACGATCTTGCCCGACTTGTCGTAATGATAGGTTTTGGTGCCTTCCTTCCTGCCGAACGTGCTGCGCTCTGCAATATGGGCTCCATCTGACAGGAATAAAAACGTCCATGTGTAGCTATAAAGGCCGGTTCCCGACATTGATTTGTTAATGGATAGGGCGAACGGCTGATCTTTGGATGAGGTGAAGAGAGAATCGAAATGTCGAACGCCTGAGGGGTCTTCATCCTTATCTACAAAGAACGGGGAAAGCGGGGGCGACCCGCCCTTAGCGGTTTGCGGCAGTTCTAAAGCAAGCATGGTGCAGATCACTTCCGACTGCTGGTCATCCGGTTCGGGATTGTCGACAGGAGTTTTATATCTCACCCGGTAAATGGATCTGCCCATATAACTTCCTATTTCCTCGACATCCGCAACGGCTTTTTTCGGCAGTGACATCCAGATCAAATCAGTCGGGCTGCCTTGGGAATTATATTTTATTTGCGGTATTTGGGAGCCAAGGCCCGAGTAATCATCAATGACTTGAGCGGTGAAAAAGAGTTGATTGGAACTCGCATCAAAACACCTCGACTCGGGAGTGCCGGCATGAAGCTGCGGGAGCGAGAAGGAAAAGATCAGGATGAAAAAGGCGTGTAACAAGGGGTTCGTCATAAAGACCACAATCTTTTGCTGCATGAATTATGCAACAAAGAATTTTCTGCTTGCTGCCGGGCCTGTCATTTTTGGAGTCAATCCAACTTGAGAAGCGCCCTCCCGATTTTTTGCCAGTTTGAATGCGCTGCAAAAACGAAACAAACGTTTGAAACATTTAAATTGTTCCGGCGTAAAAAACGAAAAGCGAGCGGTTTGTGATATCACCTCTGTAAAACAAATGGACTCAGAACATCGGCAAGATGCCGATGCTGCGTAGCATTGGCTTCCAGCCAAAGGTCCAGAAAAATCCAAGAGGTGATATCATTCGTAACACGTTCCTATTCAGAACCGGCGAATTTTTCCACTGCTGGTGAGCGGGAGTTCCTGGACAAACCGGAATTCGACCGGGATTTTGTGGCGGGCGAGGGCGGTGCGGCAGTGCGCATCCAGACTGGCTGCGGAAGGTTTCAGCCCGCGCGGAACGATATCCGCCACGGGCACGGCGCCGTAGTGCGGATGTTCGCGTCCGAAAACGCGTACGGCGCGCACGCCGGGATGCGACTGCAGGACTGCCTCGATTTCCTCCGGGAAACATTTCATTCCGGCGGAGTTGATGACGGAATTCGTGCGGCCCACCAGAAAAATAAACCCGTCGGCGTCCCGCCGGGCGAGATCGCCCGTCCGGAACCATCGCCCGTCGGCCAGGATGTCCCGGCGCGGGAGCCACGGGCTCAAATAGGCGTCGAGCATGCCGTCCGCCTGCAAGAAAAGCTCGCCCACATCTCCGTCCGGGACTGCCGCGCCGGTCAAGGGATCGCGCAGTTCCACGGCGATATCATCGAGGGCACGTCCCACCGATTCCGGTTTTTCTCGGGGGGCGGCGGTGTTCAGCAGCGGGAGGCCGACCTCGATGATTCCGAATCCCTGTGCAAGCGGCACGCCGTAGCGGGCATCGAAGGCGCGAGCGGTGGTCGGCGGTAGCGCCGCTGCGGTGGACACGGCCAGGCGCAGCGTCGGCCACGGACGGGCGGAGGGTTCCTTCGCGAGCATCGCGTGATGAAACGGTGCGCCGTAGAGCACCGTTCCCCCGTGGAGCAGTGCCGCATCGAGAATATCCTCGGCCAGGTGGCTCCGCATCACGATCGTCGTCGCGCCCTGGAGGAGATAGAGCATGATCGAGACCGCGAAGTGGTGCGCCATCGGGAGGATCCAGACGATCCGGTCGTCCGGCGTGATGCCCATCCGCCGGTTGCCGGTTTCAATCCGTGCGAGCAGGGAGGTGTGGGAAAGCACGATTCCTTTCGATTGGCCGGTCGTGCCGGAGCTGAACCGGATGAACGCCGGGTGCAACGCCGCGATGGCCTCCTCCTCGAATCCCAATTCCAGCGGAGAGCGCGGCGGCTCCAAAAAAAGCGTGGCCTGGATCCCGGGCATTTCGTTTGCGTGAGCTCCCTGCCGTTCGGGCCACGGCATCCCGCCCGCCAGCACCAAGGCATGCGCCCCGACCGTGCGGAGCAACGCCTCGCGCTCCGGCGGCGCCAGCTCACCAGCCGCCGGCACCAGGCAACCTCCCGCGCGCAACACCGCCAGCGCCAGGATCACATGCTCCGGTCCGTTCGGGCAGGCCAGACCGACGCGCGGCACGAATCCTGCCGACGGCCTCGGCAGGCCGGCATGCGAAAGCTCCCCGGCAGCGCAATCCACCGCCTCCTCCAGCTCGCCATACGTGAGCGACAGCCCGTCGCACACCAGCGCGACGGCCTTCCGGTCGCAGTGGGCAAAAAGGGGATCGACAATGTTCATTGGGAGTGGGGGCGTCGAATGTGCGGAAGCGCTCTCATATTGTCTTCGGGAGGAATGGGAGGAATGGGAATCATGGGAGGGATGGCTTTTTCATTTCGAATTCCTCATTTCGTGTGATAGCGGAAATGAACTGCCATCATGGCCTGAGCAGGGTTGCGAAGCGCCGGATTCAAGTCAAGAGCGGCGATTGCGAGGGATGAGGCGGCGGGCCGGCGGCAAGTATTCGCGCGTTTGCGATTGTCTGCCGGGTCGCAAACTGCTACCAAGCCGCACGGATTTGAGCCGCCCACGGGGAGACATGAAAAACTACGATTGCATTGTGGCCGGAAGCGGAGTGAGCGGCATGACCGCCGCGCTGCTATTGGCGAAGGCTGGGAAGAGCGTCCTGCTTTTGGAAAAAGCTGTGGCGATGGGAGGATCCCTGCTCCGGTTTCGCCGCAACGGAGTCCCCTTTGACACCGGCTTCCATTTTACCGGCGGCCTCGGGGAGCACGGGCTCCTGACGAAGATGCTCGAAATGCTCGGCATCCGCCACGCGATCAAACCGGTTTTCTTTTCCAAGGATCGCGTCCAGCGGATCGTCTTCGAGCGCAGCGGGGTAACCTACGATTTTCCCAGCGGGTTCGCGGCGCTGCGCGAGCGCTTCCGCGGATATTTTCCCGGGGAGACGACCGCGATTGACCGCTACTTCGACATGCTCACGGCGGTTTACGAATCCAGCGCGGAGCTCGTCTTTCAGGAGGGCGTGCATTCCCCGGCCGCCGCCCTTTGCCCGGAAGATGATGTCTCCCTCATGTCCGTGCTCGACGGGCTGACCTCGAACTCCGATCTCAAGGCGCTGCTGGGCATCTTTTGCATGTGCTACGGCACGAAGCCGGACGAGGTTTCGTTCGCCGCGCACAGCCGGGTCTGCTACAGCCTCTTCGAATCGCTCGCGGGGGTGGAGAATGGCGGCGACGCGTTCATCCGGGCGTTCCGGGAGCGGTTCAAGGAGCTCGGCGTGGAAGTCCGCTGCAACACCCACATCGTCCGCTGCGGGGAAGTCGACGGGAGAATTGTCCGCACAGTCCATCTCAACACGGGCGAGGAAATTGCCTTCGGTTCCGCGGTGCTCACGATGCACCCGCGCGAGATCCTCCGCATCCTGCCGCGCGAATCCCTGCGTCTGGCGTTCGTCCACCGGGTGGAAGGGTTTGAAGAGTCGGCCGGATTTTTCACGATCTTCGCCACGCTGGATCTGCCCGACGATCACGCCGATCCCACCATCACCTCGTTGCTCCCGTCATCGGATCTGAACGCGCTGCTGTCGCCGGGCGAGGGGCGGGATTCCCCGCTCGTCATCGTTCGAAGCCGCGAGAGCGTCCGGGGGAAGAACGTCCACACACTCACCGCGTTCGAGCCGGAATTTCCCGAGGAGACCGCCGCATGGGCGGACACCACGACCGGAAACCGGCCGGCCGACTACCAGGCGTTCAAGGCCGCCCGCACGGCACGGATTGTCGAGCGGATCTGCCGGGTTTGTCCCGAGTGCGAGGGCCACCTCAACGTGCTCGACTCGGCCAGCATCCTCACCTACCGCGACTGGCTGCATTCCCCGACCGGCGCCGCCTACGGGATCAAACAGAAGACACGCCAGATCAACCTGGTCGGCCGGCTTCCGCTGACCAATCTTTTCGCGGCCGGCCAGAGCGCGATTCTTCCCGGCGTGGTCGGCGCGATGATGTCCTCCTTTGTCGTGTGCCGCGGCCTCCTCGGCATCTCGTCCTACCAGCAACCGGCATGCAACTGAAGCGCGTCGTCATCACCGGCCTGGGAGCGATCACTCCGATGGGAGTCGGCCCCGGACCGTTTCTCGACGGCCTAGCCGGGCATCGCAGCGCAACGGTCTCGATGCGCGACCAGTGGCAGCATTTTTGCAACCTGCACAGCCTCGTCGCGGCCCCCGGGCCGGATCTCGACGAAAAGAGCGTGCCGCGGCAAAACCGCCGCTCGATGAGCCGGATGAGCTTCTACGGGTATGACGCGGCACGGCAGGCGCTGGCCGACGCCTTCGGCAGCGAGTCCGACGGGCGCGACCATTTTTCCCCCGGCCGCCTCGGCTGTGTCATCGGCTCCACCACCGGCAGCCCGATTGCGCTCAACGAGACGTTCGAAACGATGCTGCCCGACCGGGATATCGGGAAGCTCACCGCCGTCAAATTTTTCCAATGTGTTTCGCACACGGTGGCGATGAACGTCGCCCAGTGTCTTGGGATCACGGGCACTGTGTTGGCGACGAATGCGGCGTGCGCCTCCGGGCTTCAGGCGGCCGGGGCGGCGTATGATTTGATCCGCCTGGGCAGGCAGGATGCGGTGCTGTGCGGTGGGGCGGAAGAGCTGCACCCCTCGGTCACCGGATCGTTCGACGTGCTGTTTGCCGCCTCGGCCCGCTACAACGACACCCCCGCCGAAACCCCGCGCCCGTTCGACCGCGACCGCGACGGGATCGTCTGCGGCGAAGGGGCGGGGATCCTCCTGCTGGAAGACCATGAGCACGCCCGCGCTCGAGGCGCGAAGATTTACGCCGAGGTCATCGGCTACCACACCTGCGCCAGCGGCGACCATATCAGCCAGTCGAACCGCATCGCCCTCAACCGGTGCCTGCGCCAGGCGCTTGCCAACGCGAAGATTTCTCCGGAGCAGATCGACTACGTCAACGCCCATGCGGCGGGGACCATCCAGGGAGACGCCGAGGAGGCCGCCGCCATCCGAGAAATCTTCGGCGACCGCGTGCCGGTGAGCAGCCTCAAGGGCAACATCGGCCACACGCTCGGCGCCTCCGGCCCGATCGAGCTGATCGCCACGCTGATGATGATGCGCGACAATGTCATTTACCCGACGCTCAATCTCCGCAATCCTGCCCCCGATTGTGATGGGATCCAGCACGTCACATCCACGATCTCCCGGCCGATGGACACATTCATAAAAAACAGCTTCGCCTTCGGCGGCATCAACGCCGCGCTCGTCTGCAAAAAAATGATCTCCGAACCTGCTCTGAAAAACCATGGATAAACAGCAAGTTGTCGCCCGCATCGCCACCCTCTTTGAAACGGAATTTGAAATCGCGCCGGATCGGCTTCTCCCCGATGCCCACCTGTTCCAGGATCTCGGCCTCGACAGCATCGACATGGTCGAAATGATCGTCGTCCTCCAGAAGGAGTTCGGGATCCAGCTCCGAGACAGCGAAGAGGCGCGCGCCATCCGCACCCTCGGCAACCTCCACGATTTTGTTTTCAACGAAATCGGGAAATCGGCGGCCGGCGGCAGCGCGGATCCCCGGCCGTAATCCTTCCTTGCCGGCCATGCGATTTCTGCAAAGCGCGATTTTTTACACCGCCTATCTTCTTTTTTCGCTGGCGTATATCCCGGCCGCCGTCCTCTTGGGCACTCCGGTCGCTTTGCTGTCGCTGTCCCACCGCTCCGCCCAGCGGATCACGCGATGGTTCATCCATCTCTACGGCGCCATCACCGTCCGGCTGGCTTGGCCGTGGATCCGGTTCCGCGTGGTGAACCGCTCGGGCATCGCGCCCGGCGAGCCGTGCCTTTTTATCTCGAACCACCAGTCGGTCGGCGACCCGTATTTGCTCGGGCTCTTCCCGTATGAAATGGTTTTTTTTGCGAACCGCTGGCCGTTCCGGATTCCGATCATCGGGGCCTTTGCGAAGCTGGCCGGCTACCTGGATGTGCAGACGCTCGACCCGCAGGCGCTCAGGGAAAAATCCGCCCGTCTTCTTGGGGAGGGCGTGGCGCTGTTTGGTTTTGCGGAAGGCACCCGCACCCGCACGGGCGGGCTTGGCGCTTTTCACACCACGCTTTTCCGTCTGGCGCTCGAGGCCGGGGTTCCTATCGTGCCGTTCTGCATCGCCGGGCTTTACCGGATCATCCCGCGGGGCAGTGCCATGCTCCGGCCGGGCACCGTCCACATCCATGCGCTCCCCGCGCTGCGCCCCTCGGATTTCGAGCACCTCACCGCCCACCAGTTGAAGAATAAAGTGTGGAACCTGATCGCCGCCGAACTCGCGCTTCTGGAAAGGGGCACCCCGTGCGCCTGAGCGCTTTCCCAGGCGGCTGGCTCTCGGCGGAAGAAATCTCCGCTGTCCGGCAGCGGCTTCTCCGCGAGCATCTCGACTACTGCCGGCGGAACTCCCCGTTCTACCGCGACCTCCTCGCCGGCATCGCGCCCGAGGCGGTCACGTTCGAGTCGCTCGCGAACCTCCCGCTCACTGACAAGGAGGATTTCTCTGCGCGCAACGCGGAGTTCCTCGCAGTTCCGCCGGACAGAATCGTTGACATCGTCCTCTCATCCGGCACGACCGGCTTGCCGAATTCCGTGATGTATTCCGAGCACGATCTCCGGCGTCTTGCGCACAATGAAGCCCTCTCGCTGGCCGCGTGCGGCGTGACGCGCGACGACACCGCCCTGCTCACCTGCACGATGGACCGTTGCTTTGTAGCCGGGCTCGCCTACCAGACCGGCCTGCGCCAGATCGGGGCCGCGGTCATCCGCAGCGGCGCGAGCACGCTTGCAAACCAAGGCGATCTCATCCGCCGGCTGAACCCGACCGTGCTCGTGGGCGTGCCCACGTTCCTCCGCAAACTCGGTCGGTTTCTCGCGGAGAACGGCCACGATCCTGCCGCGAGCTCGGTCCGCAGCCTCGTCTGCATCGGCGAGCCGCTCCGGGATGCCGGCCTCGCCCCGCTCCAGCTCGCGCAGGATTTGGAAGCGCTTTGGCAGGCCCCGGCGTTCTCGACCTACGCGACCTCGGAAACCGTCAGCACATTTTGCGAATGTCCGGCGCGCTGCGGCGGCCATCTGAACCCGGAGCTCGCGATCGTGGAAATCGTGGATGCCGCCGGAAGGCGCCTCCCGGCTGGCGAACACGGCGAGGTCGTCCTCACTCCCCTCCAGTGCGAGGGGATGCCGCTCGTGCGGTTCCGGACCGGCGACATGAGCTTCCTGATCGAGGTGCCGTGTTCCTGCGGACGGTTCACGCCGCGCCTTGGCCCAATCCTCGGGCGCCTCTGCCAGATGATCAAAACCAAGGGGACCACGGTTTATCCGCTTGCGATTCTTGCCGCGTTGAACAGCATGGCAGGGATCTCCGATTACTATGTTGTTGCCACGAGCGAAGACCACCTCTCGGATCTCCTCACCGTGCATGCCGCTGTTTCAGACGGCTGCTCGCCAGAATCCATCGCGGAACAATTGCAATCCCGCCTCCGCGTGAAAACCAGCGTCGTCATCCGCACCGAGGCCGAGATCGCCCGCGAGATCCAGGGACCGGAATCCCGCAAGGCCAACCGCTTCATCGATCAAAGGAGCCGCCCATGAGTTGCTCGGTTCGTCTGGAAGGGTTTGGGTTTTCCCTTGAGAAAGTGGAGGAGGCGGTCCGGAACCGGCGCCTCCTCTCGATGGAAATCGAGTTCGGGCGCAAATGCAATTTCCGCTGCCCCTACTGCTACGTCGCGGATCCGGCGTCGGAGGCGAAAGAACTGACGCCCGATGAAATCCGCGGTGCCATCGACCAGTCGTATGAACTCGGCGCCCGGCGGCTCATCATTCTCGGTGGCGAGCCGATGCTCTACCCGCATCTGCAGGACATGGTGCGCCACATCGCCAGCAAGGGGATGGAGATCGAGCTCTTCACCAACGGCACGAATGTCACGCCGGAAATGGCGGACTTTTTCTTCGGGCACGGCGTGAAGGTCGTCTTCAAGCTGAACACATTTGATCCGACCGTCCAGATCCAGCTCACCGGCCGCGAATGGGCGTACGATTGCATCCACTCCGCTCTCAACAACCTGCTTGCGGCCGGTTATCCCACTCCGGAAAAGCGGATCGCCGCGAGCACGATCATCTGCCGCCAGAACATCGGTGAGCTCAAGGATCTCTGGTGCTGGCTGCGCGACCGCGACATCGATCCCTACTTCGAAATGATCACCCCGCAGGGCCGCGGCAGCCGGAACCAATGGCTCTACCCCGACGCCGCCGAAACCGAGGCGCTCTTCCTGGAGATCGCCCGGATCGACAACGAGAAATACGGGCGCATCTGGGAACCGCAGCCGCCGCTCGTCGGCAACAAATGCCTGCGCAACCAGTTCTCCTGCCTTGTGGACGCCTACGGGAATGTCATGCCGTGCGTCGGCATCACCATCCCGGCGGGAAATCTCCGCGAGCGTCCGCTCCAGGAGATCCTCAGCGGGAGCCTGATGTTCGAGGATCTCCGCAATTTCAAGGGCCGCATCAAAGGCCCCTGCTCGGAGTGCGGGCAGGCCGGGGAGTGCTATGGATGCCGGGGCGCGGCCTACCAGCTCACCGGCGATTATCTCGCTTCGGATCCGCTCTGCTGGCACAACAAGCACCGCCTGGAGGAAATCGTCCGCCTGCCTGCCGCCGCCGCGCCGTTCGCGCCGCAGGAGATCCCGATGCTCCTGGTGGATCAGCTCATTTCCGTTGGCGACGGCGAGGCCGTGGCGGAAACCACCGTCCGCGCGGACATGCTGTTTGTGGATCGCACCGGACATCTCGATAACGCGGCGTATTTAGAAATGATGGCCCAGACGGTGGCGGTCTATCACGGATTCCAGCACAGCGGACAAACCCACGACGCGCCATGCGGCATGCTGCTCGGCACCCGCGACCTCGACGTCCGGGGCGAGGCGCGCACCGGCGATGTCCTCCGCATCCGGATCCGCCACACGACATCGTTCGGCGCCTACAGCGTGCTCTCGGGAACCATCACCCGCGGCGGGGAAACGCTCGCCGCCGGCGAGCTCAAAGTCTGGGAAAAAACTCCGGAGCTACAACCGTCGGATCATCCTCGCGCCAAGGTCGCCGAGACCGCAAAGGAAGTCGCTCGTGAGGTAAGATGAAGCCGGCCGTCTTTGCCCTCTCGCTTTGCCTCGCGTGCCATGCGTCCGTTTTTGCGGCGGAGCCGGAGGTGCCCGCCCGGATTGCCGAGCGGCTCCGGCAGCTCGAATCCCAGCTCTCCTCGGTGCGGACGCTCCAGGTGGACTTTGTGCAGGAAAAGCAGATGGCGATCCTCGAGCAGAAACTCGTGCTCAAAGGCCGGATCTCGCTGCAGCAGCCGGACAAAATGGCCTGGCGCGTGCGATCCCCGATCCGCTACGGCATGGTGATCCAGGGCTCGACGCTCCGCCAGTGGAGCGAGGACACCCGGGACATCCAGCAGTTCTCGCTGGCCGGCAACCCGGTCTTCGCGGCCGCCATCAAACAGATCCAAAACTGGTTTTCCGGAAACTACCTCGCGCTGACCCGCGATTTCCATGTGGCCCTCCCGTCCGAGTCCCCGCTGGTCATTGAGTTCACACCGCGCGCCGGGTCGCCCGCCCGCGAGGTCATCCAACGGATCGTCATGCGCTTCGGCGCGGACGAACGCTTCCTCAAGCGCCTCGAGGTCACGGAGACTGGCGGCGACACGATGGGCATCACGTTTTCAGACCCCGCCTTCAACCCGGCTCTGACCGCGGAGGAATGGGATCCGCGGCATGAGTGAGCCCGCGGAAACATGGTTCGAGCGCCAATTTCTCGCGGTCCGCTCCCGCCGGGTAACGGTCTTTTTTTTGCTCGCTCTCGTGATGGCAGCCGCCGTCGCGGGCATCGCCCGGATGAAGTTTTCCAGCTCGGTCGAGGTGATGCTCCCGGACGGGAGGTCGCGTGATGCCATCCGATTTCTTACCGAAGCGAGCCTGGCGGACAAGGTTGTCGTCTCGCTGGAAAAAACCGATCCTTCGATGACGCAGGACGAGTTCGTTCGCGCGGCGGATCAGTTTGCCGCAAGGCTGCGGTCGCCCGAGCTTGTGCCGGTTGACACCGGTGCCGCCACGGCGGGGATGCTCGAAAATTTCACGCGTCTTCTGGGCTGCGCTCCGCAGCTTTTCGATGCGGGCGCGCTCGCGGCGGCCGAGGCGGCCGTCGCACCGGAGGCGATCTCCCGAAGCGTGCGCGGATTATATCAGGATCTCGCGATGCCGTCCTCGCTCTTCACGGGCAAGCTCGGGCGGAACGATCCGCTGGGCATCACGCGCTCGGTGCTCGGCCGGCTCGAGCGCCTTTCCGCCGCCAACCTTTACGACGTGGCGCTCGAGGACGGACGCCTGTTCAGCCGCGATCGCCGCCATCTTCTGCTCGTCTTCACCACGCCGGTTTCGCTCACAGATTCCGCAGGCAGCCGCGCGCTGGTCGACCGCTTGGACGCGCTATACCTTCCTGCGGGCGTCCGGGCGGATGTGGTTTGCGCCCACCTCCACACGGCGAGCAACGAGCGCATTCTCACGCGCGACATCGGCCGTACGAGCTGGGTCGGCGCCATCGCGTTTCTTCTTATCTTTGCCGGAGTCTTCCGCGACTGGCGCTCCGCGGCCATGCTCGGCATCCCGGTCTGCACGGCGCTTCTGGCCCTGCCGCTGGCCGGGCTTTTCCACTCCCCGATCTCCTACATCGTGATCGGATTCGGCATGGTGATCGTCGGGATCTCGTCCGACTACGGCATCTACGTTTATGTCATGACCCGCCACTGCGGCGAGCCCGCCCGGGCCGTGCGCCGGATCGTCCGCCCGATGGGGATGGGCCTGCTCACAACCCTCGCCGTCTTTTTTGCGTTCTACTTCTCGGGCATCGAGGGCTACCGCCAGCTTGCCACCTTCGCCATCATCAGCATCGCCCTTGCCTACCTCGGGTCGCTCTTCCTCCTGCCGCACCTTTTCGGCGAATGCCATGCCCTCCGCACGGATGCCGCTCCGTGCGAGCCCGTCCCCGTCACGCGCCCCATCCTCCGGGCGCTCACTGGCGCGCTCGCCCTGGCTCTCGGGCTCGCCATGCTCTCCCGCGGGGTTTTCAATACCGACATCATCCAGCTCGACGGCACCGACCGCAGCGTCCTGGAATCCGAAAAGCGCTTCGAAAAAACCTGGAGCGCGGGCGGCGGCGAACAGGGGATCCTCGCCGTCACCGCTCCGACTTACGAGGAAGCGCTCGCCCGCAGCGAAACCCTTTGCGATAGAGCCTCGGAAAAATTGGGCGGCCGCCTGCTGAGCTTCTCCACCCTCTGGCGTTCGGAAGCCAGCCGCTCGGACAACATCGCCCGCTGGCAGGCGTTCTGGACTCCGGATCGCATCGCGTCCGTGCAGGAGAACCTCCTGGAATCCGGCGCGCGATTCGGCTTCACGGCCGCCGCGTTCCAACCGTTTTTCGACCGGCTCCATGCGGCGCCGGGCCTCGGCGAGCCCGCCGACAACCCGCTTTTCCAGATGATCAAAGACCGGTTCGTCCGCCAATCCGCCGACGGGTTCACCGTCTTCTCGTTTTTCCCGGACACCCCGGAGTTCACCGGCACCATGTCCCGCCTGGCGGAATCTGCGCCGGGGGCGTTTTGCGTTTCGCGACGCGTGCTCACGGATTCCCTCGCCGCCTCGATCGGGCACACGCTCGTTCTCGTCACCGTCATTTCCTTGGTGCTCGTGCTGGGCCTGACCCTCCTGCTCTCGCCCAACTGGCGGCTCGCGCTCATCGCGCTGGTTCCCGCCGTCGCCGCCGTCCTTTGGGCGCTCGGCGTCCCGGCCTTGCTCCAGCACACGATCAACCTCTGCCACGTCACCGCCGCCGCCGTGGTTTTCGGCCTCTGCGTGGACTACGGCATCTACATGACCCACGGCCTGACCCACGGCCTCGAACGCCGCAGCAAGACCACGATCATCCTCACCACCGCGACATCCCTCATCGGGGCCGGAGTTCTCCTCCTCACCGAACACCCGGTGCTCTTCGCCATCGGACTCTCCCTTACCACCGGCATGCTCGTCGGCCATATCCTCGCCGTCTGGGCCGTCCCTGGCCTCTTCGCGCTCTGGGCACGGACAGAAACCCGCCAGCTTCCAGCGCGCGCGCCAGCTCAGCGCCCGTAGCGCTGAGATCCAAATCCGCGCCGGCTACGGAAACGCGGGCCGCGGATCCTAAAAAGGAAAATGCAGGGGCAGGAGACTCCCGCGGAGTCGCTGAGCAAGAGAGTTGGAGGAAGATCACCAATCACCCGGAAGATGTGCGGCCTATTTTTCGCAACTTCCTCTCCTCTGCGTTCCTGCGCTTGCGCGAGATTCCATTCCGGTATTTAGGAGGAGGGATTTTTAGGATTGGTTTTCCTGAAAAAGCGGGTGATGATCCCTCACATGGATCCACATATTGCCGCGAAGGGGCCAGTGCAAGTTGAGCTCGAGGCCGGGAAAGACTACTGGTATTGCACCTGCGGACATTCGTTGTCCCAGCCGTTTTGTGACGGCGCGCACAAGGGGAAAGGGATTTCTCCGATGAAGTTTGCCGCCGACAAAACCGGGCCCGCCTGGCTTTGCCAGTGCAAGCGGTCGGGCACCCCACCGTTTTGTGACGGCGCGCACAAGGCGATTCCCTGACGCGATGAGCGGAAGCCGGCATGGATCGTATCTTGCCGCCGCAGGGATCCTCCTGCTCCTGGCGGCGGTGGTGGCCGTGCCGTTCCTGCAGTCGGGCTTTCTCTCGCGCCTGTCGAACTGGCGGTGGGAGTCGGCGTTCGTCAGCCAGAAAGTCGTGGTGACAAAACCGAACGGAACGACGATCGAGTTGCTGCCGGACCCGCCCGACACTGAAGCTGGCAACCCCGAGAAAATCAAGCTGGCACGCGAGCTTGCCGAGCGGCTCGACCGCAATGCCATGCTCCCGGAGCGCTCGCTCCTGCGCGAAAACCGCCTCTCGAACGAGAACACCATCTCCCAAATGCTCGAGGCGCTCGCTGTCGAGCTGGGAGGCTCGGAGCTCTACGCGCTCATCAAGACCTACCGCGAGAACGACGAGATCATCAACGTGTCGCGAAAACAGATCGCAAGCAACGGCGAGCTCGCGAAGGTTTCCTCCGCCGACCTCTCCGCGATGCGGACATCCAACCCCGCCGCCGCGGAGGCCATCGCCAAATCCCAGTCCGGCAGCTCCGCGTCCACGGTCGAGGCCAACAAAAAAATCCAGTCCGTGACCGTGGAAAACAATGAGCTCGCCTCGCGGATCGCGCTGTCTCTCCAGGCCCAGGGCTTTCCGATAGACGCCAAAAACGTCAGGAACCTTTGCGCCTCGCCCGACAGAAACGACATCATCGGGCTGGCGCAGAGCTTCCGCAGCATCCAGGTGATGACAAAAGAACTGGAGGTGATGGTGCTCGCCCAGCCGGACAAAAACCTGGCAAGAAAATACTACGCGACCTACACCGTCCTCCTGATGGCCCTCGACAAAATCCAGAGAAACTACGTGGACAAGATCGAGGCGGTCCACATCCCCTACGCGCGCGGCATCATTTCCGAAGCGGAAAAAACCATTCGCGAGGCGAAGGACGCCCTCCTCACCGACGAGGCGCTCGACAACGCCCAGGGTGCCACCGCGCTCGGGCTCAATATCAAATCCTGCGAGGATACGATCGAGGGCGCGCGGTGGACGATCCTCAAGCTCGAGGCCCAAAGAAAAAAACTCGTCCTCGCGAACAAGCGGATCGGATTTTCGATCATCGCCGCACGAAACACCCACAAGACGCTCAGCCTCCAGACCGAACTCGCCGCCTTCATGAAAAGCAGCGCCGACGAGCTCAAGGAAGTCGAGTCGCTCGCCCTCCCGGAAATGCTCGTCCTCAATTTTGACCCGAAGCAGGAAGGGATCAACCTCATGGACGCGCGCAACCGCCCGAAAGACTGACCGGTTAGGCCGCGATCTCCACAGGCGGCTCGGACGGCTTGAAACGGAACCGCTCGTGATACGACCCGCCGTGAAACTTCCGGCAGCACTTCACGCATGCCACGCGCCGGCGCAACGGACGCACCCGCGCCAGAACGGTCAGGCACACGGGACAGGAATAGAAAAATTTTCTCTGGATCTTCCGGCGTTTGAACGGCAGCTCGTGGCAGCGCGGCTCGTTCGGGATGCCGAGATCTGCGCAGGCGCGCCTCCATTCGGATCCGTGGGCGTCGATCCGTCCGCGCCCGGTTCGGTGCTGGGCGAGCAGGTGGGCGAGCTCGTGGCGCAGTGTCCGCTGGACCTCCGCCGCCGACACCTCGACGAGCTTCGGATTGAGGACGATCCGGCGCTCCCGCCAGACGGCCATGCCGGCGGTCGTGCGGAGCGCGGGATTCCAGAAGACCGAGATGTGGAGCCCGCGGCATCCCGCCGCAACGAGGAGTTGGTTAGCAAAATCCTCGAGCAAGGGATCCGATCGCAGGCGCGACTTCCGGCGCGGCCCGATGAGATCGTCGGGCGAAGAACGCACCCTCCGCATCACCGCCCTGCCGAAGTTGAGAAGAAGCTGCTGGTATTTCATCATGCGTCCCGGGATTTCTCCAGGATCGTCATCTGCTTTTCCTCATAAACCACCAGCGAGCCGGGCGGAACGCTCTGCATGAGAAAAACATTCGCCCCGATCGTCGAGCCCGCCCCGATCGTCGTCTCGCCGCCAAGGATCGTCGAGTTGGGATAAATCGTCACGCGGTCCTCGACATTCGGATGCCGCTTGCCGCCCTTCACGATGTGCCCGGCCTCGTCTTTCGCAAAGCTCCGCGCCCCCAGCGTCACCCCGTGGTAAAGCTTCACCCACGCCCCGATCCGGCACGTCTCCCCGATCACCACCCCCGTCCCGTGATCGATAAAAAAATACGGCCCGATCTCCGCGCCCGGATGGATGTCAATCCCGGTCCGCGCGTGCGCCCACTCGGTCATCATGCGCGGCACCAGCGGCACCCCCTCCAGATAAAAAATGTGGGCGAGCCTCTGGATCGCGATCGCCTCGAGGCACGGGTAGGACAAAATAATTTCCTCGTTGCTCAGTGCCGCCGGATCCCCCTCGTACGCCGCCTCGATATCCGTGCGCAAAAGCTCCCGCACTCCCGGGAGCGCATGAAGGAACCGCAGTAAGACCCCGCGGGTTTTTTCCATCGGGCATCCGGGATCAGCCACCCGCATGCTCTTCGTCATCTGATCCTCCAACCCCACCGCCAGCTCGCCGACGCGCTCGCGGGTCAATTCCGTCAGCTCCCCCTTGTGGATCGGCTTGTCATCATGAAATCCGGGAAATAAAACCTGCAGCAGGCGGTTGCAAATGTGCCCGAGCGCGCGCTTCGACGGAAGGTTGTGCCCGTCCGTGTTGTTCAGCCCGCCCACTTCCTCATACGAGCCAAGGATCTCCCGGACCACCTCGTTCAGCGCGCTTTTCATCTTGGCAAAAATATGGCCGCCGCAGGCGAATTGTCGAGGGGCGGGTTCGCATTTTCACAATTATTTCGGTTTTTGAAGCCTTTTTTTTCATGTGCGCGATAAAGAAAAGCCCCAAGAAACCTTGGGAATCGACCAACTTCCGCTTTCCCTCCGCCTTGTCCATGGTTTCTACGGACGCACGCGTTGTCGCGGCGTTTTTTGTTTGCCCTCGTGCCTTGCGAGTGCATAATAATTCCTCATCTGCAATTATTTCGGGGTCTTAGCTCAGTTGGTAGAGCGCCTCAATGGCATTGAGGAGGTCAGGGGTTCGAACCCCCTAGGCTCCACTTCATAAAATGTTCCTGTGTAGGAACTTGCTGATCAAGTGATTTCCTGGTTTTTTACTGAATGCTGCGCGCGCGAGCCTTGATGCGCTGGATTTCCGCCCGGCTGTGTTGCGAGCGGCCGCTCAGGGAGCAAAAAACGCGGGGAGGAGGTAAATCCTTCCGGGTTCGAGGCGCAGGGTTTTCGGGAGCAGGTCGAGCTCGAATTTCGCCGCGGCACGCGACTCGCCGAAGATCCGGAAAATTTTTTCGAAGCTGTATTTTCGTTCGTATTTGACGATTTCCGCGTCCGGGACCCCGCCGAGTTCGGCGGCCTTGTTGTAGGCGTCCTCGATGTATCCGAGCTCGTCCACCAGCTTCGAGGCAAAGGCGTCGGTGCCGCTGAGGATCCGTCCGTCGGCGACCCCCTCGCGGAGGGATTTTTCGTCGAGCTTGCGCGATCGGGCGACGATCCCGACGAACCGGTCGTAGCTTTGCATGACGAGGCCCTGGACGTATTCCTGCTCTTCGGTGGTCATTTCGCGCGCTCCGTTGAGCATGTCCTTGAACTTCCCGCTCTTGAAGACGACCGACTGGAGGCCGAGCTTTCCGAAGAGGTCGCGGTAGTTGAGCGTGGAAATAATCACCCCGATGCTGCCGGTGAACGTCGTGTCGTTGCACATGATCCAGTTCCCGCCGCAGGCGGCGTAATACGCGCCGGACGCGCCGAGCGAATTGAAATAGACAACGACCGGCTTGTGGCGCGCGAGGCGGCAGATCGCGTCGTAGAGGACGTCGGACGCCGTGATTTCCCCGCCGGGGGAATCCACCTGCAGCACGACCGCCTTGATCTGCTTGTCGGCCTCGGCCTGCTCGAGCGCCGCCTTGAAATCCTCGACCATCGAGTCCCCGAGGCTGCCCGTCTCACGGAACGCAATCACGCCCTCGAGGGGGATCACCGCGACCTTCGACGAGGAATTTGCGCCGTCCACCAGCACACGCTCTTCGAAAACCTTCGGACGGAGAACCTTCACCCCGCCAAGGGCCGAGCCCGCCTTCGCCCCGAGGGCGGCGAGAAGAACCAAATTCAACAGCATGCTCGCACACACGGCGACGAACAGGAAAACCATCAGGCAGCCGGACTTCTTCATTGCGCGGTAAAGTGATCCAATATCCCTCCGTCCACAAGCCGGGAAATCTCAGCCCGGTCCGCGCGTCCCCCGATCCGGATCACTCGAGCTCGAAGTTGATGTTCACGGTGTAGGCACCGCCGGAGGAAAGCCCGGCGGGCGGAGGATCGATCTGCGCCACACGCTTCGCGGCCACAAGCACCGACTCGTCCATCACCGGGTTCCCGCTCGGCTTCACAAGCTCCGCGCTGGAAATTTTTCCGTCTTTTTCAATGCGGATTTTCACCGTGCAGACAAACGATTTTGCTTGGTCGAAGATCGTCGTCGGCTGCTCCCACTGGCTGTAGAATTTGTCGTGGATGAGCTCGTGATACCAGGCGAACTGCGACGCCTTGCCGCCCGCGCCGGGCTTCGATGCCGAACCGCTTCCCTGCGCCGCCGTGCCCGAGCCCTGCGATTTTTCGGCAGCCTTGCCGCCCGCGCCGGAGGCGGTTTTTGCGGAGCCGCCCGGAGAGCCGGAGGGGTTCGGCGAGGCGTTCGGCGAGGCGTTCGGCGAGGCGTTCGGCGAAGCGTTCGGCGAAGCGTTCGGCGAAGCGTTCGGTGAGGCGTTCGGTGAGGCGTTGGGCGAGGGGGAAGGTTTAGGCGAGGCGCTGGGCGAAGTCGATGGCGAGGGCTTGGGAGAGACAGAAGGCTTGGGGATCGGCTTGGGCGTGGGTTTAGGAGTCGGTTTTGGCGTTGGCTTTGGCGTTGGCTTTGGCGTGGGTT
>JBAXXD010000062.1:0-23693 GCA_037128135.1 Verrucomicrobiia bacterium | reverse complement strand
CCGCACAACCGACTCCGCGTCCCGTCGTCGCACAGCCCGCCGTCGCGCAGCCTGCCGTCGCGCAACCAACCCCGCGTCCCGTCGTCGCGCAGCCCGTGGCCGCACAACCGACTCCGCGTCCCGTCGTCGCACAGCCCGCCGTCGCGCAGCCGACTCCCCAGCCCGCCGTCGCGCAGCCCGCGGCCCCTCGCATGGCGGTTGCCACGCCAATTGCTGCAGCGATCCCCGCCAAACCGGATGGAGGCAAACCTCCTCAGGCCGCATCGCCCAAGCCCGCCGCGCCCGCGACAAAATGGGAAGTCGAGCTTCCTCCCGACGACCTCGTGGGGAAGACCATCGGAAATTACCAAGTCGAAGCCCTCATCGGGAAAGGCCCGATGGGGCCGATCTATCGGGCCAGCCAGACAAGTGTCAACCGCCGCGTCCGGTTCTATGTCCTCGACCGCTCGCTCGCATCCGATCCGGTCGCCGTGGAGCGCTTTCTCTCAAACGCCAGCGCCAAGGCCAAGGTCACCAATCCCGTGGTCATCTCGGTTTACGAGGCGGGCGAAGCCGATGGTTCCTATTACTACTCGTGCGAATACCTCCCCTGCCGCCCAGTGGGCCAGCTCAGCGAATCGGGCGGAAAACTCGACGAGCCCACCGCGCTGGCCGCCATCAAGGCGGCTGCCGAAGCGCTCGACTTCTTCGCCCGCGAAAAAATCCCGCACGACCTCCCCACGGAAAATGCCCTGCTCATCAGCGCCTCGAACCGCGTGCGCTTCGCCAATATCGCCTGCACCATGCCGGCGCAGGAATTCAGCCTGCCGACCGAAATGCGGCGCGTCGGTGAGATCGTTCTCTCCGCCCTCCCGGCCGCCGGCGCCGACAAACCCCGCGGCCTCGCCACCCTCCTCACCGACCCGGCCGCGCAGCCGGCCTCGTGGGCCTCATTTCTCCAGACCCTCTCCGCCTACCAGCCCAAGGCCGTGATCGCCGACGCCTACAAACTCGACGCCCAGGATCGGGCGGCGATCCGCGTCGTGGAAGAATCTAAAAAACGCCAGAAGCGGAGCATGATCATCAGCACAGCCGTCTCGCTCGGCATCCTCTGCGTTCTCCTCTTCGCCATCTGGTACGGCTTCTTCCGCCCGACCACCGCCACCGTCCGCGACCTCGATCAAATGGTCGAAATCCCGGCGGGCGAATTTATTTACCAGGATGGAAAAAAGATCAGCCTCCCACGGTTTTATATCTCCGCGCACGAAGTCACGATCGGGCAATACGCCCAGTTCCTCGCTTTCCTTGAAAAAAATCCGGACCAGGCGGCGAAGTTCGACAGTCCGGATCAGCCGAAGGGAAAATCGCACGTCCCGGTCGGATGGGCGGACATGAAAGAGCTCGACCCGCCGATGCCGGGCTACTACGCCCGCGCAAAAATCTGGGGCAAATATCAGGAGGCCGTCCTCGATGTGAACTCCCCGGTTTTCGGCGTGGATTGGTTCGATGCCTTCGCCTACACGAAATGGAAGGGCCTCCGCCTCCCGACCGAGCAGGAATGGGAAAAGGCCGCCCGCGGCACTGATGGACGGAAGTTCTCCTGGGGCAACAACGAAGATCCCGCCCGCGCCAACACCGGACAGGATCTCGACCCCAATCCGAAAAAAGGCGGGGACAAGGATGGCTTCAAACGCTGGAACCCCGTGGATGCGATGAAGGGCGACAAGAGCCCGTTCGGCATGGTCGGCGCTTCGGGCAATGTCTCCGAATGGACGGCTACCATGGTGGACAGCCCCGAGGGAGGAGGAAAGGTTCCGGTCATCCGCGGCGGCAATTGGAAAACCCGCGACCCCTCGGTCTCCCGCCGCGTGCTCAAGCTCATGGATCTCCAGGCGGATGATGCGCTCGGGTTCCGCACCGCTTCCGACGCGCCGCCGGCAAAATGAGGCCGCCGCCGCGCAACACAGGGGGAACGGGCGTCCCGCCCGATGCCGCCCGCACATGTGGCATGGGCATCCTGCCCATGCGATCTTTTCCCGACGCGGGCAAGATGGCGGTGCCACGATTTTCCGCAAGGCGCTTGGGCCTCCTCGCCTTCCTCGCGTTCACTCTCGCCGCCCGGGCCCAGTTGCAGGTCGATATCTCTCTCAAGCGCAACCTCTACATCCGCTACGAGCCGATCCTCGCCACCGTGACCGTCACGAACATGACCGGCGGAGAACTCTCGCTCGCCGACAGCGGACTCCATAAATGGTTCGGCCTGCAAATCGAAACGCTCGACGGCAGGCCCCTCCCGCAGGTCGGGGGAGATTATGCCAACCAACCGGTCGAACTCGGCCCGCAACAAAAAATCAGCCGTACCGTGAACCTCGCGCCGATTTTTCCTATCAGTGAATTCGGCGGATATCGCGTGCGGGCCACCATCTTTACCCGGCAAACCAACCGGTTCTTCACCTCGCCCGCCCTGAACTTCGATGTCACCGAAGGCCGCGTGATGTGGCAGAAGACGGTCGGCGTCCCGGACGGATCTCCCGGTGCCGGCACCAGCCGCACGATCACCCTCCTCGCCCACCGCCTGCCCCAGAGCTCGTATCTTTATCTCCGCATCGAGGATCCCCGCGCGGGCACGGTCTTCTGCACCCACCAGCTCGGCAGGTTCCTCACCTTCGCCAACCCGAACATCCTGCTCGACCGGCAGAACATCACCCACATCCTCCAGAACAGCGCCCCCAAGGCATTTACCTATTCAAAAATCGGGCTCAACGGCGAAGTCCTCGAACGAAAGTCGTTCAACGAATTTGCCTCGCGCCCGGGTCTCCGCCGGGGCAGCGATGGGAGCGTCGTCGTCGTCGGAGGCCAGGCCTACGACCCGGGCGCCCCGCCGCCGGAGCAGACGCTCCCCGCGCTCAATGACCGCCCGGTCAGCCTCCCCGGCCCCGCCGCCAAGCCGAAGCCGGAAGACAAGCGCCCGGAAAATCTCCTCTCAAGGTAGAGATCCATTCACCCGCGCGGATCAAACGCATCGCGCAGCGCGTCGCCAAGGAAGTTCAGCGCGAGCAGCGAGACCCGCCGCCGGTGAGCACCCGGTAGCGGCAAGGGGTGCCCAGACAGCTCGCATTTTCGGCCCGCCTGCGCCCGCCGCATCCGCCATTTCGTGATGCGGGGCGCGCCCCGCATCACGAAAATGATTCACGAGCGCAAAGACTTGCCCTCGTTCCGGCATCTCAGTACGAAATCGGCATGGAAACGCTGCTTGCGGCTGGAATTAACGGCAAACGCCCGCGACACCCAGAAAACGATTTCCTATCAGTTCTATTTCTTTTACTTTGGCTGAGTGGAAGTCACCATTAAACAAGAACGAGATGAACATTGTTCTTTTTGAACTTGAGCAAAAAGGGTATTCGCCTCGCCATGAATGGTCTGACGACTGCAAAAAAGTATTAGTTTATACAATGCCTGATCTTCATGCGCCCTTCGCGGCGCACATAATACATTTGAATAGCAAAGACTAATGCTTTTATTTATTTTAACAATGCTCACATTATGACGCGCGACGACAACGCACAATTCAACCATGAGGAAGGCTTCCACATCAAGAAGTGGCTATTTTTTGGGGAGGAGGAGTGGCATCCACCGAAGCACAGATTTTACGTTCCCGTCCGCAACGGCTCTTGGTCGAATAAGTTTTCAGATGCCGACTACAAGGAGATGGAAATCGAACAACGCGAAATGCCAGTTCCGTTGATGACCGTTGGCCGGAAACGTTGGTGGTGGTTTCGTGAGGCTTTTTATTCGCATAGCATCGACGATTCCGAGCCCGAAGTAATCAAAGGCTTAATTCATGCTTATCCGGTTGACGCACCCGACCACAACAGGCAGTATAAATGAGTGTCCGCCCTGCCCTTTCCCACCTGTTTGCCAGAGTTCCAGCGTCTCTTTCCTGACGATTCCTCCTGCGCGGTTTACTTGGAAAAGATCCGTTGGCCCGACGGTTTCACCTGCCCTTCTTGTCAAACTGCGGCAGCCCCCGCGCGCATCTCGACTCGCCCACAGGTCCTCCGGTGTCGTAAGTGCCGCAAGGAAACTCGACTCACGGCTGGAACAGTTATGCAGGACAGCCATACCGCGCTGCTTACTTGGTTCTGGGGAGCCTATCTTGTGGCCAGTATGACGCCAGGCATGTCTGCCACGCAGTTCCAACGGCAACTTGGAATCGGTCGCTATGAAACGGCGTTTCAAATCCTCCATAAATTGCGCGCCGGCATGGTCCGCCCTGATGCCGACAAGATCGGAGGTATGAATCCCGTCGAACTTGATGAGACGTGGATCGGCGGCCGGACGCGAAGTGAAGGTCGAGGAATTCACCATAAGGTCTGCGTCGTCGGCGCAGTCGAAGTCTGCAAAAGGAAGCAGGGAAAGCCTATCCCTTTCCCGTTCGGCGAACAGAAAAAGGCCATTCCTCGTCGTGGAGGTCGGTATGCGGGGAGACTGCGGCTCAGCGTTGTGCCTGATCGTACAGCGAAGTCGCTTGTCGGCTTTGCGCGCGAGTCCATCGCGCCAGGAACCAATATCATCACTGACGACTGGCTGGGTTATGACACCCTCCAGAATTACGAATTCGACCACCAGTCGGTTGTCCAACGTAGCGATCCGAGCATTACAGAAGAGTCGTTGCCTCTAGTTCACTTAGTCTTCTCAAATCTGAAATCTTGGCTGCTCGGTGTTCACCATGGCGTGAGCCCGCAGCACCTGCAAGCTTACCTCAATGAGTTTACATTCCGCTTCAATCGACGTTTTTATCCCTTTAACGCCTTCCGTTCACTGCTTGGCATCGCGACCGGGGTCGGGTCTCCCACCTACGGCGAGCTATACTCGGGCGGATGGAAACATCACCGGTTTGAGAGGGAATCCACTACCGGTAGGGGGTAGGTGCGTCAACCGGATAAGCATGGTTGGCCCCTCCGTCGCCTCCAAAATGTTCAAACGCCATACCTTGGAGGTGGCCCGGAGGAAACTCTTTTCATATTTCTCGCCGAGCGTGGTGCCGCTGAGCGCGGTTTTCCATACGCCTTCATCCTTGTATTCCAACTTGAATTTCTGAATGCGGCCGGAAGCCTCGTTTACCTTGAGTCCGACCACCGTTACGTCCTAGCTAAACTCCGCAGCGATCCAGGCCTGATGCGTGCCATCATCCGTGGCCCAGCGCGTCCCTGCATCGCCGTCAAATGCCTGTTCGGCAGCGTATTCCTCCATGCCCTGGTAAACGTTGGAGGCGGAGGCTTTGATGGCGAAAGCGGGTTTGTTTCTTGGTGAGACATTGTTTTTGGCCGTGAGATCATAACACGAGATGCCGTCATCGTGTTTTCGAACAAACAGGCATCCCATTGCAAAAGCAGGAGAAGCCCATGGTTTGGCATCAATCGGGCATTCACCCAGCAACTTCCCATTCAGGGCATCTAGCATGGCAAGCCTTTTCCCCTGGTCAGTAAGAAGAAAGATTTTGTTGTCAGCCAAAAAGGGCGATGAATACTCTGGGTTTTTGACAGAATGCGACCAAATGAGCTCTCCGGTTTCCAAGTTGTAGCACACGACCGCTGTGCTCGATATCCTATCTGGGCATCCAACAAAATAAACGCGGTTCTTAAAAGCAATAGGGCTGCTGTGTTTATCAGCCATAGGTGCCTCATAAAGGCATTGCGGTCCGTCGAGTGACACGCGGTAGATTCCAAGTTTCCCCTGCCAGAAGCATATAAGATAATCATCGAGGACAACTGGTGTATGAGCGTGATCACCTCCCTGGCCGTCCCCTGTGACTTCCCAAACGACATTGCCATTGGAAGGGTTCACGCAGCACATCCGCAAGGTGCCGCCGTAGATTAAATATTTCTGTCCTTCGTGGCTCCAAAAAGCTGGAGATGTCATTGCCAGCGCATACCCGCCCGGACTCGGGGTAGTCCATAGTGTTTTGCCAGTTGCCAAATCGAGACCTGCGCATTTGTCAACCACCACGGCCGCCACACCTTCCCCGACAACGAATGACGAAGACACTTCTTGGAGATAATCGCCGGGAAAATTCGGCGCGAGAGTCATCAGGGGCACTCTCAACCAAACGGTCGTTCCTGTATTGGCGTCAAGGCAATATGCATTCCTTCCTCCCATGATATACACACGGTTGTCAACGATGCATGGCGTGGCTGAGGCTCCGTGCATGAGTTTGTATGGCGCCTCAAAACGGCGTGTCCACTTTGTTGTTCCATGCGCTGCATCAAGACACATAACAATATCGTGCCTTCCCTCTCTGTCGGCAACGTATTGGTATACCTTGCCTCCTGCAATTACTGGACTACTGTGCCCTCCAGCATATGGGCCAGGAGTTATGCTAACAGGTTTTGAAGACCATATCTTTTTGGGCCCATTAGGCGGCCATGCATTTGCAAGAGTTGGGCTGAAACTTGCAGCGCCGTTGCGTTCGGGTCCGCGCCACTGGGGCCACTCTGAATTGGAATCTGATTGGGCATTGGCTTTGTCAACTTGGGTATCTATGGCGGTTTTGATCGCTTCGTCCAGCCCGTTGAGCTCGAAAGCTTGGCCGCTGAGCCCCTGGGCGAAACGGGAGGTGCCGATGGCTGCCCCGTGGTTCCCCTTGCCCGACGAATCTTCCGCAGATCCGTCGGCGTGCCATACTGCCACGGGGTCTCCGGCCATGACCGTAGTGGGCCATCCGATCAATCCTGCTCCTGTCAGGATCCATGCCAGCCTCAACATGGAGATTTTTGTCTGAGTTGCCTTCATGCTATTCGAAAAAAATAGGGCATGGGAGACTCGAACGTCCGGCAGAGCTGATTTATCGCGGTTGCGTCTGATTGGTAGAGATTTACTCAATATTCCCAAAAAGACACGCGCAAAGGCGCGGCAAAAGCGGACATTTTCTTTTCAATCAGCGCTGCCACGCCATTTCTGGCCGAGGCTTGTAGCGGAAAACTATCCGTCTCGAACTCCGGGGAACAAGAGTCCGCCAACCAATTCAGGAAGTTCCTTCCGCTCGCGCGGGGCCAGCGCGACGCAGCAAACGTGGACGCCGCGAAAGCGGACCCAGCGGTAAAGCCTTAGAGCTCTAGGTTGGCAGAGTCTGTTCCCCGCAAAACCGCCATCATCCGCCGCCGAGAAGACCAGGCAGCACTCCCCGGCAGCGCCCGCTTGATCTCGAACTTGCCACGCTTCATTTTGCCTGCTTGGCAGCTTTCGGAATGCACCCGGCTGTTGCGGCTGCGGCGTTTGCGGAGCTGCCCGTATTGCTCTCGCCCATATATCAGTCGATGGCGGCGGACGTGTCCACCAGGACGATCTGATACTGGCTGCGCTCTTCGGTTGAGGCGGTTGCTTCCGCCCGCTTCTTGCTTTCGAGGAACGGCTTTGAAAGTTGCCGCATCTTGTTTTCCGCGCATGCAGCTTTCGGACATCCCTCGGGTGAGCCCCTTGTGGAGAGCGTGGCGAAGTCCTGCTTGGCAGCATCGCAACTTCGTGGTGGGGTTTGGGGATGCCCGACAAGAAACGTAAAAAAAGCACCGTCGCCCAGAAGACCGGATCCGTTCCGGTCGATGCTCCAGCAGAAGACGTCGGGCGGGATGCCAGAAGGCCGGATATGGGGAAACCTGCCGCCACATCCAGCATCCGCCGCCGGCGGGACCACCTTTCCGCAATGGCTGAGCGGGGCACTTGCCATGAAAAATCCATTGCCAAGGACAAGCTCAAGCGACTGGACGCGAGGTATGACTTCGGGGCACCGGCCGATCTCGCGCCAGGAGATATTTTTGAAGGATGGGATCGGCCGGCCAGCTCGCGGCAGTCCCACCCGGTCCTCAAGGCGAAAAAGGAATGGCTGGATGCGGCCAACCTCATCAAGTGGGTTTTTCAGAACAAATTCAAAACCTCCTCTGGCTGGCGGAGCCTGGCGGACGGAGCCGAGTTGTTGCTCGATGCCGGGAAGGACGATACGGCACGGTTCAAACCCTTCGCAAAAAATCTTCACGCCACGATCGTGGCCGCCTGTTCGGAATTTTCCCGCGGCCCAGCGGTCAGCGAGTTGGAACGCGCCCCGTTTCTGAACGGGCTTTATGACGGGCTCATGGACGAACCCCGGCCGGCCGGAACCATGATGCCAGGATTTTCCCCGGTTGCGAAAAAGAAATTGCCCCGCAGGAAAAAAACCGCGAAATCCGCCCCGCAGGCCGGCACCGCGGCGACGATCCATCCCTACGATATCGGCCGCGATGCCGGAAAAAAGCTGCGCGTCAACATCCCGCGTCAGGAGCTCTGCGAGGGGATCCGCCTCGCTGTCACCGCTCCGGGCTAGCGCGATGCTGTTTGTCGCGAATAGCGTTCCGGTTGTGCAAGATCACCAAGCGTGAACATTGCCCTCAATGACGCCCGTCGGCTTGTGCGCGAAATCCTCGGCGGGAATGAGGGTGCCGGGCTTGGGCCAAGCACAGGTTCGTGAACTGATTTGAGGCGGCCGTTTCTTCTGCCCTGTCCTGCTGGAGCGGACGTGCTATGAACCTGATGAAATATCTTGCAAAATACCTGAGAGAAGAACGGGAACCTTGCTTCAAACGCTGGCGTCTCTGGGCAGCCTTCGGGAATTGGGAGCGCTCAAAGGTGAAAAATATTGAACTCGACAGTCCCAGGGCCAAAATATACAGAAAGTGCAAGGAATTATTCAGATGGGAAGGAAACCGCCATTTCAGCGAACGCATGCAGATTGTCGAGGCTCTGTATCGAAAGACATTTCGGGAAATCTAATGAAAACGAAACGGTGCAACTATTGGAAACTTCTCAATGATGAACCTTGCTCTTAGGGAAAAAGCCATCATCTGCGGCTTGTTTCTCTCGAAATTTGACTCCAAAGGCTTAGCTGCATTAGGATTTGACACATTCAAAGAAGCATTCAACGTTTTAGCATTAGCAATAAAGGCCAAGCCGGCATCCATAAAAAACTATCGAGATGAGCTGGATCCCTTGTTCCCGAACATTCGACAAGGATGGCACAAGCGTAAACTTCGTGGACACTGTCAGAAAATCTACGATACATTCCGTAACTATGACTTAGACGAGATGGCATCACTAGTTTCCAACCTTACAGGATGTAGTCTCACCACAGATGCTTCTGAGGAAAACATTTCTGAATCAGAAACGTTTGCCAAGCGGCTCTTAACCGGTCGGGCTGCTGAAAACTTTTTTCTCGCAAATTATCGCGCTGAACCGGAGTTTGAATCGTCATCTGCGATTGACGTCACACAAACCGGATGTGGATTTGACTTCAGGCTTCAGAACGATGCAACTTCTTCTTTTAATGCCGTTGAAGTGAAAGGCATTCGACTTGAGAAGGGGGGTATTTCTTTTACAAACAAGGAGCATTCAGTTGCTGACTCTCTTCGAGAATTATACTATCTCTACATCGTCAAAAACTTTGATGAAGTACCATACGCTGTAAAATATCGCGATCCGCTTCGGGCTGGATTAGAGTTTAAAAGATTAGAACGAAAAGTAATACAGATATCATGGAGTGCAAAACTATGACAAACAACCAACAGTCACTTTGCCATTTAGGATCGACAATTGAGAGCGCACTTGCATTGCTTGACCCCAAGGGCACCGACACCCAAATAAGCCAGGCAATGTCCATTGTCCATATGGCATTTTCACAGGCAACTCTAGAAGCTCAAAGTTCACCCCGCAGATTATACGACACAGCACGCCGAATGTATCCTTCCGACGGCGGTTTCCCGAACCGTGCCAATTCTTGAAGGAACCGATGTGAGCAGATTTTCGCTCGCCTGATCGGAACCCGCTGGAAGCCCTCAATTTCGGATTGGATGATGTTGTCCTTGAGCAAACCGCATGGGGAGCTAAGACCGTCAATAGCGATAACCCTGCCACCGTTTCACGGATTCGGTTGATTTCGGGCCGGAACTCACTTTTCTACTCGTTCGGAGATCGTGAGGTTAGCGAGTTCGATCCAGCAGATGTCGGACAGAAGGTTTTATCCATCTGGAACGAGCGGGTTGCCGCTATCCGCAAGCACTACATGCACCTACGGACTGTCGTTCTTGTGAAGTCCGACGATTTGCTCGAACTTTCAGTCTTTGAGTTTGATACCAACATGTTCCCCGATGAAGATTTCGTTTGGACTTGGAACAAACGAAACAACCTTGAAGGAAATAATAAGAAAACAGGCGAACATAAATTTACCTGGCAGCCACACGGATCGCAATTCACCATCGTTGAATCCCTTCCCGCCGACCGATTGGCCATCAGAATCAAGCAACCACCAATGCTGAATCAGGATGACATCCTCCATGCACTCAAATTTGACGAATCGTGGATCGAAATCATAAAATAAAATCCGCAACCATGCGGACCACCGAACACCTGCCCGCCGTCACGCCGGATGCTTGGTCGCTTCGCTCCTGGCACCCGTCGCGTCCGCGGTCCGGTGCCGGTGACGGCAGACGTTGATATGCAATATAAATAGCCTCCGTATAGACCGCGATTTATCAGAACACTTACAAACACAATAAACACCAACGTATGGCTTTAATAATCTGCCCAGACTGTCAAAAGGAAATCAGCTCAGAAGCAAAAAACTGTCCGAATTGCGGTCTTCCTATAAAACGCATCCATAGACAGTCGGCATCACTTGTGGAGAACTCTACAAGTTTTACAACTGAAACAATAGGTGCCGGGGAACGAGCAGGGAAAGGCTTCATGGCTATTCTTTGCGGCGTTGCTGTTTTACTGATTCCGATTATTGGGTGGATTTTAGGTCCCATACTAATTATTATTGGCATTTGCTTTTTTTTCATGAAGTCTTCTACATTAGCAACACGAACTGGATCATGCCCTTATTGTACTCTTCCAGTGCAAACTAACGGAGACGATGATGCTTTTTCCTGCAAGCATTGCGCCGAAAGAATAATTGTGAAGGGAAGATCATTTCACACAATGGCTTCGCTTGCAAATCAAGACAAGAAAACAAAAATAAAATGCGAACTAGAGGCGCTTCCACCAAAGGAATCTAATACCTCAACGTTAAGAATCGCTCGGAACGGCGAAGATTTAGGTGAGCACTCAATATCAACAATTGAGAAATGGATTAGCACTGGATTTATCTCCAAGGATGATTACTATTTCGACACTGCGTTCAACCAGTGGAGAGTAATAAGTTTAGTAATTGAAGCAGAAAACAACAATATGGAATAAGCTCGTTCCGCTAATCGCTGGCCGCCAGGAGTTCCGATGAACACTGATCCGACATTCCACCGCTCAGGCACAGCGCCTGCTGGCAGAAGAGCAAGCCGAGTGCCATCGCTCCCAGCCCTTGCGATTCACCCGCCTCGCCAGCCAGCGATACCTGACGAGGGACAGGAGCCCGCGTTTATGACCGGCAAACAAACCACCTTTTCCAAGGGAGAAGTCGTCGCCCCACGATGGACCACCAACCATAAAGTCTCTGTAAAGATATGACTCCTCCGAAAATTGGTCGTAACGATTCCTGCCCCTGCGGAGCGCATGCAAAATACAAGAATTGCTGCCTCGGTAAGGTCGATTGGGACACACTTCAATGCGAACCTCTTAATGTAGCTGCTCGTCACATGACAATACGCGGGAAGAACCTCACCTTTCTTGGCAGTGTCCTACGTTCCCTCAATTTGGATGAGACAGTCGAGAAAGGAGGTTTGGCAGATTTCAAGAGAAGGGTGACCCCTGATGTCGTCGAGCATACGTTTTCTTTAATCCCGTTGCTGTGGCCCGACCTTGCTGATTTCGAACGCACAGTCGAGTCGGAGCGACAGAAAACCACTGCACTTTACACGGGCAGCTACGAACCATTTGATGTTTTCCGTGCCGTCACAAGACTTTCGATGTATTGTGATAGAATTCTTCTTGTGGATCCGTTTCTGCGTCCAAGCAGTGTGCGAGCGGAGTTTTCACCTCTTAACCATCCAGAGCAGCACCGTGCAACTACCGTAAAGTTTATATATCTATGGATGACGCTCTGGCCATGGATTGAAGCAGGTATTGTATCGTTCATTCGGCCGCTGCACGATTTTATTCCAGGACTATGGCACGAGATACTGGACATTCAGAGAAAGCGACATGAGGATAATCCTAAGTTAAGGAGGATCCTCGACATAGAGGTCAAAGAGAGAATGTCATCCCTTGGCCCACTTGATCGAGGAATGGGAGAGATGTTTCTTCTTCAACATTCTGATGAGGCTTTGCTGGATATGTTCAGGGGATTTGGTGACAAACAGCTATTCAAGTCAAAAGACGACTTCTTGCGCTATATTCAGAAAAGACGCGCGAATCACCCGTTTTATGTTGATCGATTGCCGGGACAGAATGCAGAGTTTCACCAAGAAACATCAGGATCCTGTTACGAGCTCGCAAAGCGGATGTGTTCACTTACCGACTCGCATATCGTAACAAATATGAGAATTCGTTGGAAGGAAGTGGAACTCGACCGTGAAGATGCTGGAATCGACCTCCAAGGGTGGTCTCCATTTGCCAAGGCTCTACAGAATACTACTTTTCGAGCACTCGATAACGTCCCACTGCAAGCTGCTTTACAATTAAGAAACGAGAATAGATTGGAGTCCATGAGATTATTTTTCAGACGGGTATGGAAGGATTGCTCGAACCCCGAAGAGTTTTCTGATGCTAACGCGACATCCCTAGCAGCTGAGTTAGCTGAGCAAACCGCTATTGCTAATGAACAATGGTCTAATATAGATCGTGATCTTTTGAAATGGCTAGGAGGAACTGGCGGTGCATTAGTTTCAGCGGGAATTGTTGGATTTGTCCCTGCCGCTGGTGCAGCAGCAATTACCGGTGCGATGGGCCTAATTGATGCTCAGATCAAAAGAAAAGTCTTTAAGGAAAGATTCCCTGCGGGATTCTTCCTCGGATTAAACAAGAAATGAATGATCAGGAAAGGGACGTTAAGGCGAAACTTACAGATGTTTCCCAAGGGGAGGGGCATGGGAAAACGTGGTTCCCCAGAGAGATCCAAGAGGCAAGATGCCGCTTCTTCATCCCAAACCGCTCTTAAGTCAGTGTCACGATGCCGTGAACCTCGCGCCGATTTTATCTCCGCATCGAGGATCCCCGCGCGGGCACGGTCTTCTGCACCCACCAGCTCGGCAGGTTCCTCACCTTCGCCAACCCGAACATCCTGCTCGACCGGCAGAACATCACCCACATCCTCCAGAACAGCGCCCCCAAGGCATTTACCTATTCAAAAATCGGGCTCAACGGCGAAGTCCTCGAACGAAAGTCGTTCAACGAATTTGCCTCGCGCCCGGGTCTCCGCCGGGGCAGCGATGGGAGCGTCGTCGTCGTCGGAGGCCAGGCCTACGACCCGGGCGCCCCGCCGCCGGAGCAGACGCTCCCCGCGCTCAATGACCGCCCGGTCAGCCTCCCCGGCCCCGCCGCCAAGCCGAAACCGGAAGACAAGCGCCCGGAAAATCTCCTCTCAAGGTAGAGATCCATTCATCCACGCGGATCAAACGCATCGCGCAGCGCGTCGCCGAGGAAGTTCAGCGCGAGCAGCGAGACCGACATGCACGCCGCCGGAAAAACCAGCAGCCACCAAAAACTTCGCAGCGGGTTGATCGCCCCCGCGCCATCGGCAAGCAACGACCCCCAGAAAGCGATTTCCTATCAGCAATCGGCCGTATCAACAGACCCCTTTCCAATTCCGCCTCCACAAGGTGACGGGGTCACGTCTGCTGGAACACGGACAATTTCTTGATCTCTCGGGCGATGATCCTTCCAGGCCATTTGCCGAGCGGCACTCGAAGCGTGCGGCGAGGTCGGCCCGGTCTTCGTTTACAATGCCACATTCGAGAAGCGGATCCTCCGCGAACTGGCAGCCCGCTTTCCTGACCTGATACCATCTCTTTAAGATAAGCCGACATCTAAATTTTGGCGGAAGCGTTTGCTTGAGCGTGGAGCCAGGGGCGACCGACCAGCGAAAGGACTTTGCCTGCGTCCTCCCAGAAGCGGCGCAGGCCCGGTAGCAGCGCGTCGCGTAGTTTGTCAATGGAGTCGAAGAGCTCGTTGGCAAAGCCCTCGGTGTCTTTGAGGATGTCCCAGAGCTGCTCGCAGGGGTTGAGTTCGGGACTGTAGGGCGGCAGACCGGGTTGACCGGGATCTCTTTGAAGCCTTGGTTGTCCACATCCGCACCTGCGGATTCGAAGCGCCATTTTATCAAAGCGTTCTCACATATTTCGCCGAAGACGGGTTTCTCTACTGGACGATGGGAAGCCTCCTTGAAGAAACCACGATCATCAATCGGTGCAAAGAGGAAGGGTCGTATGAAAACCGTCTCCGAAATGGGACGCTTCCCGAACGTCGCGCGGTTGAATCTCAAGTCCCGCAAGAGCCGCCAGCACATGCTGCCAAGGACTCAGAAACACGGAAGAAAAGCGCAGAGCTCTATTACCTCGATAACTCCGTCAGCATGGGGTCAGTCCCGCGTATTGACGCCTTTTGGAAAAAGGTTTGGCCCGCTGGCATTGTCCTGAGTCGAGAGGGAATTATTCGTCCGCAATTCGAAGCGCTTCGCGGATGAGATCATCGGAGGCTCGGAAGCGGGCCTTCGCCCGGAGGTCGTCGATGACAGGCGCCACGGCTTGCAGGAGTCCATTGCGCTTTGCGCGAACAAGAATGCCCAAGACTCCGATCGGGGTGAGACCAAGTTCGATGGCGATGGAGCGCCCGTGCGCCTCGTCGATGAGGACTCCGTCCGCTCGGATCTCCAGTGCGAGGGCGAGGGCCTGGGATTCACCGGGATCGAGATCCGCATCGCACGCAATCGTTGCCGGGATGGATTCCGGCGGACGAACACGAATCCATTTGGGAAGGGCCAGACCGGCGAAGCGCCCGGAGGACCCTGCGAGACGAACAAACTCTGTTTGGACGGCGGGAGGAACCACAACCTCATGGAAAATGGCATCCAGCAGGTTCTCGTGCCCGACCAGCGCGAGATTGAGAATGACAGAGGTGTCCGCGACAACAATCACACGCCGAGGATGCGATCCATGGCGGCAAGATCGCTGTGAAGGTCGCTGACGGAATAGCTCCGTGGAATGTCTCGATCAGCCAGGGCGCCTTGAAAGGTGACAAGGTCGGTTTCGGCCAAATGCGAGCCGGCAACCGCGGAGATTCGTCCCCGCGAATACAAGGCGCAGGCGAGTTCGAGACGCAACTCGGCTTCGCTCATCCGGGCCGTGATCGGAATGTCTGGCAGAGTCAAAGTCACGAAGGGAGTATAGTCCGCCGGAGCAGTGAAGCCAAGTGCTCTTTCCGCAACTTGGATTTGGAATCCCATACAATCCTCTTCTGGCCAACGCCTTTTTTCTCTCCGGCTACATCGAATCGTGGGGACGTGGCATCGAGAAGATCGCGCAGGAATGCGAGGCGCATCCTCCAGCGCCCCCAAGGCATTTACCTATTCAAAAATCGGGCTCAACGGCGAAGTCCTCGAACGGAAGTCGTTCATCCGCGCGGATCAAACGCATCGCGCAGCGCGTCGCCGAGGAAGTTCAGCGCGAGCAACGAGACCGACATGCACGCCGCCGGAAAAACCAGCAGCCACCAAAAACTTCGCAGCGGGTTGATCGCCCCCGCGCCATCGGCAAGCAGCGACCCCCAGCTCGCCTGCGGCGCCTGGATCCCCAATCCTAAAAAACTCAGAAACGACTCGTCGATGATCACGGCCGGGATCGCCAGCGTCAGATAAATCAGGATCACCCCGCTCAGGTTCGGGAGAAGATGCCGGAGCAAAATCCCGGCATGCGACTGCCCGAGCACCTTCGCCGCCGCGATGAACTGACGGGATTTCAGCGCGAGCACCTGCCCGCGCACGATCCGCGCCATCGTCAGCCACTCGATCACCCCGAGTGTCAAAATCAGGATCGCAATCCGCGACGATTGGACCAGCCAGCCCCAGCCCATCCCGGTCGCGAAGCTCTGGAGCTGCGCGTTGAACGCATTGATCGCGATCAGGATAAAAATCAGCCGCGGCACCGAGTAGAGGACGTCCACGAAGCGCATCATCCAGGCATCCAGCCAACCGCCGGCATACCCGGCCACAAGCCCCCACGCCGCCCCGATCACCAGGCTCACCGACGCTCCGCAAAGCCCGACGAGAAGCGAGATCCGCCCGCCGGTGAGCACCCGGTAGAGCTGGTCGCGCCCGTTGAGGTCGGTCCCGAACGGATGCTCCCAACTCGGCGGCGCATATTGGTTCGGACTCGGCTCGCCGAGCGAGGCCGGAAGGAATGCCGGCCACACCACGCACGCCACGGCGACCACAAGCAAAATTCCCGCCGAAACCCACGCGGCCGGGTTCCGCGCCAGCCTGCGGACGGCGCGCGGATCAGCCACGGATCCTCCGATCCAACAGCCCGTAGCCCAGATCCACAGCCAGATTGAAGGCCACGAGCAGCACGCAATACACGATCACCATCCCCCCGAGCAAAAACCCGTCGCGGTTCAGGATCGAATGGACGAAAAATCCCCCGGCGCCCGGGATGTGAAAAATCGTCTCGACGACGATCGAGCCGGTGAGAAGGTGCGCGGCCAGCGGGCCGAGATAGGACACCACCGGAAGCACCGCGACCCGCAGAGCGTGGCGATAGACAACCGCCGTCTCGCGGAGCCCTTTCGCACGGGCCGTGCGGACAAAATCCTGCTGCAACGTCTCGGCCATGCTGCCGCGCATCAGCCTTGCGATCGCCGCCATCGCAGGTGCCGCCAGCGTCACGGAGGGCAGGATCAGGTGCTCCCAGCTTCCCCACCCGCCGACCGGCAGCCACCCCAGGTCGAGCCCGAAAATCAAAATGAGAACCGGGCCGATGATATACGAGGGCAGCGAGATCGCGGCCAGCGCGAAGAACATCGCCCCCGCATCCCGCCAAGTGTGCCGGTGCATCGCCGCAAACGCCCCCAGCCAGATCCCGCCGGCCGCCGCCAGAACAAACGCCACCCCGCCCAAACACAGCGTCACCGGCAGCGTCTGCGCAAGAATCTCGTTGACCGAGCGGTTCCGGTATTTCGTCGAAAGCCTCAGGTCGCCGCGCACCAAATCTCCGACATACCCGGAGTATTGCTCCCAAAGACTCCCGTCGAGGCGGTATTTCGCCAAGAGCTCCCGCTCGATCGCCTCCGGAATCTTCCGCTCGCCGTCAAACGGCCCGCCGGGCGAAAGGCGGATCAAAAAAAATGTGATCGAAACGACGCAAAAAAGCACCGCCGCCAGCCCCCAAAAACGTCTCAGCAGCGACAAGCCCATGTCCTCCTTTCATCCTAAATCCGGCAGTTGCCCGCGAATCACGCCAATCAACGCGAATAAAATCAGGAAGGTAGAAACAAATAGGCCTTCACCTCCTGGGTGAATTGAGCGTCTTTCGTAAGTTGCTGGCATTCGCGTTTTTTCGCGTGATTCGCGGGCCTCTTCTGCTCTTTTCAGGGGCATCTCCAAAAGCGGCATTACTTCCCGACCGGCGGCAGGCCGGCGAGCGCCATTGCGATCTCTTCGGCAGGGTAGTCGTAGTCCTCGAGCTGGCCAGCCGCAAATTTCATGTAGGCGGTCATGTCGAAGTGCCCGTGTCCGCAGAGGTTGAAGAGGATGCTTCTTGATGTTCCCTCTTCGCGGCAGCGGACGGCTTCGTCGATGGCGGCTGCCACGGCATGCGAGGCCTCCGGTGCCGGCAGGATCCCCTCCGCCTTGGCGAACGTCACGCCGGCACGGAAGACGTCGGACTGCCCGACTGAGCGGGACTCGATGAGCCCGAGCTCCTGCACGTGGCTCACGAGCGGAGCCATCCCGTGGTAGCGGAGTCCGCCGGTGTGGATCGCTGGTGGGATGAACGAGCTCCCGAGCGTGTGCATTTTCACGAGCGGCGTCAGCTTGCCGGTGTCGCCGAAATCATACGCGTAGCGGCCCTTGGTGAGCGACGGGCAGGCGCTCGGTTCGACCGCGATGACGCGTGCGGATTTTCCTCCGCGCAGCGACTCGCCGATGATCGGAAACGCAATGCCCGCAAAGTTCGACCCTCCGCCAGTGCAGCCGATCACGATGTCCGGGTAGTCGTCGGCCATGCCGAACTGCTTCAGGCACTCGATCCCGATCACCGTCTGGTGGAGGAGGACGTGGTTGAGCACGCTGCCGAGGCAGTATTTTGTGTCCGCGTTTTTCGCCGCGATCTCGACCGCCTCGGAGATCGCGATCCCGAGCGACCCGGCGCAATCGGGATCCGCCGCGAGGATCGCCCGCCCGGCCGCGGTCTCGGTGCTCGGGCTGGCGATGCACCGTCCGCCGAACGTCTCGATGAGCGCCTTGCGATACGGCTTCTGGTCGAAGCTCACCCGCACCATGAAAATCTCGCATGGGATCCTGAACATCGAGCAGGCCATCGAAAGCGCCGACCCCCATTGCCCGGCCCCGGTCTCGGTCGTGATCCGCTTCGTCCCCTCCGCCTTGTTGAAAAAAACCTGCGGCAGCGCGGTGTTGAACTTGTGCGAGCCGCTCGGGCTCGTCCCCTCGTATTTGTAATAAATCCTTGCGGGCGTCCCCAGCGCCTTCTCGAGCCGCCGCGCCCGGAAGAGCGGCGTCGGGCGCCACTGGGCGAGGATCTGTCGGACCTCCGCGGGGATCGCGATCTCGCGCTCGGCGCTCATTTCCTGCGCGATCAGCTCCTTCGCGAAGAGCGGCTCCAGTTCGGCCGCCGTCAGCGGCTCGCCGGTCCCCGGATGCAGCGGCGGCGGCGGCGGGGACGGAAGATCCGCCACAATATTATACCACGCTTTCGGGATGTCGCTTTCGGGAAGAAGATACTTGATCGTGTCCATCGCGGGCGATCATGCCCGCCCGCCCACAATATTTCAAGCCGGAGCTTCAAGCCTGCGCGGCCAGAAAAAGAGTTTTGCTTTCGCAGGGGTTTGGTAGGTTGTGCGGCGATGGAAAAGCGTTCTCTCCGGGCGGGTTTGATGGGCTGCAAATCCCGTTCTCGCCGCCGTGGAAGAAAGCGCCCGGAAACGAGCAAGGGTCAGGGGTTGATAGCCATGTTCCGGGCGGAAATTTTTTGTCGGCCGGATTCTTTTCAAAGGAATTTTTTCTAATGGGTGAGGAAAATGATTTGCCGCCGAAGCCGGCCTGGTTGCAGGTCATGCTTGGCGCGCTGGTTTTTCTCGCCGTGTTCGGCGGCGGCTTCGTTCTCTGGAACAGCCGTCCGCCGTCCGAATCCCTCAAGGAGCGCCTGCCCGGCATGGATCGCACGGGCGGGGACGGACAGGAAGCGCTGGCGTCGCCGTTTCTCTCGGGAAAGCTCATCGTCGGCACCGGCACGCCGGCGGCACTGGACGGGGCCTGGCCGAAGTTCCGCGGCCCGAACGGCGATGGCATCGCCGCCGGACGCGTCGCCATCGGAAAAAAATGGACGCCGCTCTGGAGCGTCGAGCTCGGCGAGGGCTACGCCGGTGCGGCCGTGCGCGACGGGCGGGTTTATGTGCTCGATTACGACCAGAAGAATTTTTCGGACGCCCTGCGGTGCCTGTCGCTGGACGACGGCAGGGAGATCTGGCGGTTCACTTACCCGGTGAAAGTGAAGCGCAATCACGGGATGAGCCGGACGACACCGACGCTGTCCGGAAAATACGTCATCTCGTTCGGACCGAAGTGCCACGTCGTCTGTCTCGACGCCACGACCGGCGAATTCGTTTGGGGCATTGATCTCGTGAAGGAATTCCGCGCCGAAGTCCCGGAATGGTATGCCGGGCAGTGCCCGCTCGTGGACGGCGGACGCGTGATCCTCGCGCCCGGCGGCGACGCGCTCATGATCGCGGTCGAGCTGGCGACCGGCAAAGTCGTCTGGACGACGCCGAATCCGAACGACTGGAAAATGACGCACTCGTCAATCGTGCCGGTCGAGTTTGCCGGCAAGCGCCAATACGTCTATTGCGGCAGCCGCGGCGTGGCGGGCGTGTCTGCCTCCGACGGCGCGCTGCTCTGGGAAACCGACCAGTGGGTCATCTCGATCGCCACCGTCCCGACGCCGGTCGATGTCGGTGGCGGGAAACTCTTTTTTTCGGGCGGCTACAACGCCGGCGCCAAGATGTTCCAGCTCACGGAGGCTGGAGGAAAAATCGTTCCGGTGGAATTGTTCCGCCTTCCCGCTTCGGTATTCGGAGCGACCCAGCAGACGCCGATCCTTTATCAGGACCACCTCTACGGCGTGCGTCCCGACGGGCAGCTCGCCTGCCTCGACCTCGCGGGCAAAGTCGTCTGGACGAGCGGCACCAAGGATAAGTTTGGGCTCGGCCCGTTTCTCATCGCCGACGGAAAGATTTTTGTGATGAACGACGACGGCTTGCTGACCCTTGCGGAGGCCACCCCGGCGGGGTATCGTCCGCTCGTGAAAGAGCGCGTTCTCAACGGGCACGACTCCTGGGCCCCGCTCGCGCTCGCGGGCTCCCGGCTGCTGGCCCGCGACCTGACCCGGATGGTCTGCGTGGAGATCGCAGGAGGCAACCCATGAACGGCCGCACGGATTTCAACCGGCGCCGTTTTCTCGTCGCCTCCGGGGCCGGACTGACGGGCTTGTCCGGCTGGCTCGCCGGCTGCGGGAAGCGTGGCGGAAAACCCGAAAAGCCTCCGCTCGATTCGCGGTTCACCTACGACGTGAGCCAGTTCGAGCGCACCGATCCCGCGCAGTTGCTCTACCGGGAATCCGCGCCGATCCCGTCCGGATTCGATGACCCGAAATGCCTCGCCGTCGGCCCCGACGACTCGATCTTCATCGGAGGCGACCGCGCCGTGAAGCGCCTCGACTCGGCCGGCCGGCCGGTGTCAACGATCGCGCTCGCCGCCATGCCGCTCGCCTTGGCCGCCACAGACGCGCGGCTCTGCATCGCATTCAAAGATCACCTCGAAATTTTTGACGGTGGAGGCAAACCGCTCGTCGCGGGCGAACCGTTCGGCCCCGGCACATGGCTGACCGGCGTCGCCGATGCCGCCGATGCCATCTACCTCGCCGATGCCGGCGGGCGCGAGATCATCCGCTGCGACGCGAACGGCAAAGAGCTCGGCCGGTTCGGGCGCCCCGGCGGAGGGAATCCCGGCTTCGTGATTCCGAGCCCGTATTTCCATGTGCTCGCCGGCAGCGACGGCCTGCTCTGGGTGAACAACCCCGGTCGCCACCAGATCGAAGCCTACACGACCGATGGAAAATTCGAGTTCGGCTGGGGCGCGCCGTCGATGGCGGTCGAGGGGTTCTGCGGCTGCTGCAACCCGGTCTATTTCGCGCGCCGCCCGGATGGGAAATTTGTCACCAGCGAAAAGGGCCTGAACCGGATCAAAATTTATGACGCAAAGGGAAAATTCGAAGGCGTCGTGGCCGGGCCCGATCAGCTCGTGAAGGATCTGGACCTCGCGAAAAAAGCCTGCGCGGATTGCCAGGTCGGGTTTGGGTTCGACGTTGCCTGCGATTCCGCCGGCCGCGTCCTCGCCCTCGACCCCGCGACCAAAACCGTCCGCGTCTTCACACCGAAATCGCCATGAGCACCGAACCGAAATCCCGCCGGGAATTTTTGCGGGCAGCGGCCCGCGTCGCGCTGCTCGGCACGGTCGGCCTGCTCGGCGCGGTGCTGGTCCGCCGCGAGCAGGATTGCGCGTCGCGCGGCGGGTGCGGCGGATGCGCCGCTTCCGGCAGTTGCGCGCTGCCATGGAAGGAGGCGCCGCGATGAGGCGCCGCGATTTTGTCCGCGCCGCCTCTGCGATCGGACTCGGCGGCGTGCTCGCAGCCTTGATCCGCAAAGCGAATGCCGGCGACACGGTCTGGCAGATTGATCCTTGGAAATGCACGCAGTGCGGACGGTGTGCGACCGCTTGCGTGCTCGAACAATCGGCGGTCAAGTGCGTGCACAGCTTCGACATGTGCGGCTACTGCCGCCTGTGCACGGGCTACTTCGAGCCCCAGCCGAACCAGCTCGACACCGCCGCCGAGAACCAACTCTGCCCGACCGGCGCGATCTTCCGCACGTTCATCGAGGATCCGTATTACGAATATACGATCAACGAGCCGCTCTGCGTCGGCTGCGCGAAATGCGTCAAGGGCTGCACGATGTTCGGCAACGGCTCGCTCCACCTCCAGATCCGCCACGACATCTGCGTCCACTGCAACGAATGCGCGATCGCCCGCGCCTGCCCGGCCGACGCGATCCGCCGCGTCCCGGCCGACAAGCCATACCTGTTCAAAAGCCGCGGGGGGCAGGCATGAACTGGCTGCTCGCCGTCCAGCGGTTCCCGCCCCCGGAATTCACCGAGACCGGGCATCAGCTGCCCGGCCTCGTCGGCGCGCTGCCGCGCGGGCCGTGGCTCGAACACCTCGATGTCGCGGTGCTGCTGGCCGCTCTGGTGCTGGCCGCGTGGCTCGCTCTGCGGCACCGGTCGCGGCGCGGACTCGTGGCGCTCGGGATTTTTTCCGTTCTGTATTTCGGGTTCTGGCGGAAGGGCTGCATCTGCTCGATCGGCAGCATCCAGAACATTGCACAGGGGCTCGCGGATTCGTCGTTCGGCGTACCGGCCACGGTGCTGGCGTTCGGGCTGGCTCCGCTGGTTTTCGCGCTCGTGTTCGGGCGGGTGTTTTGTTCGGCGGTCTGCCCGCATGGCGCGCTGCAGGATCTGATGCTCCTCAAGCCGGTCACCGTGCCGGTGTGGCTCGAGCACGGGCTGAGGTTGATCCCATATACTTATCTCGGGCTCGCGATGATTTTTGCGGCAACCGGCGGCGGGTATATTATCTGCGAATACGATCCGTTCGTGACGATTTTCCGCCTGAGCGGCAGCGCGCTGATGGTGTCGTGCGGCATCGGGCTTCTCGTGCTCGGCGTGTTTGTCGGGCGGCCCTACTGCCGGTTCCTCTGCCCCTACGGCGTGCTGCTCGGCCTGGCGTCGAACGTCTCGAAGTGGAGGGTTCGGATCACGCCGGACACCTGCACCCAATGCCGCCTGTGCGAGCAGGCGTGTCCGTTCAACGCGATCAACAAATCCACCGTCGAGACCCCGTCGCGCACGGTGGCGGCGGACAAACGGCGGCTCGCGGCGATGATCCTGCTGCTCCCGCTGCTGCTCGCTTCGGGCGGGTGGCTCGGCGGGTTAACGGGAAATCACCTGTCGGGAAAACACAGGACCGTGCACCTGGCCGAGCGCGTCTATCTCGAGGAATCCGGCAAGGCGGACGGCACGACCGACGCGTCGGCAGCGTTCCGAATAACCGGCGCGCCGGTCGCGAGCTTGTATGCCGAAGCGCAGGTGGTGCGCGACCGCTTCGTGCTGGCCGGACGGCTGTGCGGTGCGTGGATCGCGCTCGTGGTCGGAGGCAAACTGATCGCTCTGGCGATCCGCCGGAAACGCCACGACTACGAGGCGGACCAGACCCGCTGTGTCGCCTGCGCCCGCTGTTTCAGGTCCTGCCCGCAGGAGCTTCAACGTCTCGGCCTGCCCGTGCCAGAAGGCGCGCCTCTTGCCCCTCCCCGCTGATACCCGTCCCGGTAAATAAAGCACACCAGTGAAACCCCCGGTTCTTCTTTTTACATTGATCAGTCTGTCGCTTGTGATTAGCGCCAGTGGATATGAGCATCTCTTATCA
>JBAXXD010000061.1:0-23735 GCA_037128135.1 Verrucomicrobiia bacterium | reverse complement strand
GCGCGAGCAGGTCGCCGAGATTTATCTCCAGCGCGTCCTCGAGTGCCTGACCGACGTCGTGGACTACGCGGGCTCGAAGGGCGTGCGGATCGGGATCGAGAACCGCGAGCATTACGAGGCGGTGCCGACCGAGCGCGAGCTGGTGGCATTCCTCCGGCGGCTGGATTCCGCGAATGCCGGCTACTGGCACGATTTCGGCCACGCCCAGATCAAGCACAACCTCGGGCTGCTCGATCACCGGCAGTGGCTGGAGTCCGCCCCGCCCGCCCTCGGCTGCCATGTTCACGACGTGCGCTGGCCGTTCCGCGACCACTGCGCGCCGTTCACCGGCGAGGTGGATTTCCCCTCGCTCATTCCGCTCTTTCCAAAATCCTGTGTGATGGTATTTGAGCTGTCCCCGCGCACCACCGCAGATGACCTCCGCGCATCGGTCGAGCGCTGGGCACAATCGTTTCCCGAATGAAAAAATTCCTGCTCCCGGCCATCCAGATCCTGATCACAGCCGGCCTGCTGTGGTGGATCTTCCGCGATCCCGCGCAGAACCGGGCGATGCTCGGGGCGATCGGGAAGGCCGAATCCGAGGGCGGGCTCTGGTGGTTTCTTCCGGGGATCGGGGCGCTGGGAATCGCCCTTCTGCTCCAGACCCGGCGATGGATCGTGCTGCTGCGCGTCCAGGACATCACGATTTCGTATTGGCGCGCGCTCCGGATCCTTCTCGCCGGAATGTTTTTCAACCTCTTCCTGATCGGCTCGACCGGCGGGGATGTGATCAAGATCTTTTTCATCATGCGGGAGGCGCCGGACAAGAAGGCGGGGGCGCTTCTCAGCGTCTTCATCGATCGAGTGGTCGGGGTGCTCGCGCTGGCGGCTGTCTCGGCGGTCGTCATCCTGGCGCGATGGAGCGACCTCTGGCGATCCGCTCCCATGGGCGTCCTCACGGTGGCGATCATCCTGGGCGGCTCGCTCGGGTTCATCGCCGTGGCTTGGCTCGTGGACCGGCTCCACCTCACATCGAAACTGCCGCACTGGCTGCCGATGCACGCGAAGATCGCCGAGGCGGCTGCGGCGTTTTCCATGTATGCCAAAGCCGGCGGCGCGATCGGCACGGCGTTCCTGCTTTCGCTGCCGGCGCATCTTCTCATGTTTTCGAGTTTCTACTTCGCGGCGAGGGCGTTCGGTGCGGGCCTCGGACTGCTCAGCATCTATTGCGTGATGCCGATCGTCTCGACCGTCACCGCTCTCCCGATCAGCGTCGGCGGGGCGGGCGTGCGCGAAGGGCTGTTCATCAATCTGCTGGGGTCGCTCTACAACACCCCGGCGGAGATCGCCATGACGATCTCCATTTCCGGATTCCTCATGGTCGTCTTCTGGTGTCTCATCGGCGGAGTGGTTTACCTGTTCTACCGATCCACCTCGCCGGCCGGCATCGGGGAAATGGAGGCGTCGGTGGAAGCCGCCGAACACCGGATCGAGGAGCAGGCCGAAAGCGGACGCCGCCTCGAAGAATAGCTCCCGCTTGACAAATCCTCCGGAATAGTGTCCACATGGACACTATGCCCATGACTGACAAACAGCTCGCCGTCCTCGAATTCCTCCGCGAGTGCCGCGGAAATGGAACCGCGATGCCGACCGTCCGCGAAATCCAGGAGCGGTTCGGGTTTTCGAGCCCGTTCGCCGCCACCCGGCATCTCATGGCCCTGGAAAAAAAGGGCTATCTCAACCGCGCCGGCGGCCGCGCCCGCTCGACCGTGCTCAACGAGCCCGGCCCGCCGCAATGGTGGAATATCCCGCTCCTCGGCGCCATCCCCGCAGGCTTGCCAGCGGATGCCGCCGGACAGACGGACCGCTGCATCACGGTCGATCCGGACAGCCTCCGGCTCAAAAAAAATTCCCGGACGTTCGCGCTGGAGGTTCGCGGGGATTCGATGACAGGTGCCGGGATCCTCGACCGCGACATCGTCATCCTCGAGCTCTCGGAACCCCGCCACCGCGATATTGTCGCCGCCCTGATTGACGGCGAGACGACGCTCAAGCGATACCTCATCCAGCACGGGAAACCCGTCCTCCGTGCGGAAAACCCCAACTATCCCGACCTGATCCCCGCGCAGGAACTCGTCATCCAGGGAATCTTCCGCGCCCTCATCCGAATCAACCCATACCGACCATGAGAACGTCCCCAAGCAAAAGAAAAGCCCACCCCTCCGGAGAGGATCTTTGGTCATGGGCGGAGCGCAGCAAAACCCCGATCCTCCGCGAAGATCCCCCGGTGCCAGCCACCCGGACGCCATGGTATCGCGGAGTTCTGAGCAAGATCTCCAGCCGGAAGCGGTAGCTCCCATGACTGTTCCTTGATCAGCAAGCGGGGTTTTATTTTCCCGGCATCCGCGTCGCGGCAGGTCGGGAAGTCCACGCTGGTGCGGCAGCCGATGGTGGGTGCCTCCTGCCGATACCGGATGCTGGACAAGGTCTTTATCCCAGCCCTTGGCTCACAAGAAAATTTCTCGGAGTGAGAACCTTCATCCCGTAAACCTCGGTGCCGAGGAGCATTCCGAAGTCGCCCTTGTCGAGGGTCAGCAGCAGATCACACCGCTCCGCCAGTGCCGAAATGAGAACGGGCTTGTCTTTTGAGGCAGTCAGAAGAAGCGGCCTGCGGGTCGTGAGTGCGTTCGGCGCCCACGCGACCTTCCGCTGCAGAGATTTCCAGTGCCCACCGGCTGCGCAACCGAACTTCCCAAGGTTTTTAGCGGTTTCCGCCCGGCAATAGGCAACCGAGACCAACACCCATTTCCGTTCTCCGGCGATTTCGATGATGAGCCGGGATAACGAGCGTTCCGACCCGCAGGCCGAAAACAGCACGCTGCTGTCGAGGAAGACCCTCACGCCTTGCCCGCCTTCTTCCAAAAACCTTCCGCGTCCCGCTCGTCTTCCGCAATCCATTCGCGCAGCAAGGCCTCCGGGATGTCGCGCACCGGCAGCGCCTCGGCCGGTTGCAAAAAAACCCCGCCGTCGCGCAGTTCCACCAGCATCATCGGATGCGCAGACGCCTCCAATCCCAGCCCACGCCGAATTTCCGGAGGCAGGGTGATCGTTCCACGTTTGCTCACAGATATAGCGGTCATGCTGCAATGCTGCAGTGCGGCAGCTGCCTCGTCAAGCCCCGAATCCCCGAATGACATTCAGGATGCACTGGAATCCGCTGGCGCACGTCAGAACGACCGTCTTGCTTACGCCACCGCTGAGCGGCCGGTTCCCGCCGGAGCCTGGAGGGCGCTGCTCCGTCAGCGCCGACTTTTTCCGATTCGCGAAAAATGGGATTTTCTCAGTTGCGGGTCGGGGGCGGATTGTGTAGAAATCTTTTTTCCGGACCTCCGGACATTTCCATGGGAAAAATCTACAACAACATCGTCGAGACGATCGGCCGCACGCCGCTGGTCAAACTCAACCGGATCACGTCCGGCCTCCCGGCCACGATCGCCGTGAAGTGCGAGTTTTTCAATCCGCTGGGCAGCGTGAAGGATCGCATCGGAGCGGCCATGATCGAGGACGCCGAGCGGTGCGGCCTCCTCAAGCCGGAGACGGTCATCGTCGAGCCAACCAGCGGGAACACCGGAATCGCTCTCGCCTTTGTGGCCGCCGCGAAAGGCTACAGGCTGATCCTGACGATGCCGGAAACCATGAGCCTCGAGCGGCGCACGCTGCTCGCCATGCTCGGCGCCAAGCTCGTCCTCACGCCGGGTGCCGAAGGCATGAAGGGGGCGATTGCGCGCGCCGAAGAGATCGTCAACGAGACCCCGGGGGCCTGGATGCCCCAGCAGTTCAACAACCCGGCCAACCCGGCCGCCCATGCGAAAACCACCGCCGAGGAAATCTGGGAGGACACCGGCGGCAAGGTGGATATTTTTGTTTCGGCCGTCGGTACCGGCGGAACGATCACCGGCTGCGTCGAGGCGCTCCAAGCCCGGAAGCCATCGTTCCAAGCGGTCGCCGTCGAACCGGAGGACTCGCCGGTCATCTCGCAGACGCTGGCCGGACAGCCCGTCAAGCCGGGCCCGCACAAGATCCAAGGCACGGGCGCCGGGTTTGTCCCGAACAACCTCCACCTCAAATCCGCCTCCGGAAAGGATCAGATCACCGAGTGCATCCGGGTCAGCAACGACGACGCCTTTGCCATGGCGCGCCGGCTGGCGAAAGAGGAAGGGATTCTCGCCGGGATCAGCACCGGCGCAAATGTCCACGCCGCGATCGAACTCGCCAAACGCCCGGAGAATGCGGGCAAGCTCATCGTGACGATCGCCTGCTCGACCGGCGAACGCTACCTCAGCACCGCACTTGCCGCGGATGCCCGCGCGGAGGTCGGAGGGTGATGGACGCGCCCGCTCCAGCAGACGAGGCGATCCTCGAACACGATCCGATCGACGCCGCGCTCTTCTGGCACGCGAACAGAAAGAAAATCCTGCTTGCCGTGGCCGCCGTCGTGATCCTCGGCGGAGGCTCGCTGGCATGGTATGTGTCTTCCACCCTTTCCAACCGTGCGGCCGAAGCCGACCTCGCCGTGGCCAAGGACGCCCCCGCCTACGAGTCGCTGATCAAAAACTATCGCGGCACGATGCCGGCCGCCGATGCCCTCCTCCTGCTCGCTGCGGCGCAGCGTGACGCCGGCAAGCTCGACGAGTCCACCGCCACGTTTCAGAGCTTCCTGAAAAATTATCGCCGCCACCCGCTGGCCGGCGGCGCCCTCCTCGGGATCGGTCAAAACCAGGACGCCTCCGGGAAATCCTCCGAGGCGGCCGCGACATTCCGCGAGGTCGCCGAGAAATACCCGGCAAGCTACGCCGCGCCGGTCGCCCGCTACGCCGAGGCGGAAATCCTCCTGCGGGAATTCCGCCGCGACGAGGCGCGGGCGATTCTCGAAACGATCCCGACCGAATTCCCCAGTTCGGTCGTCGCCCGGCTCGCCGCCGCCCAGCTCGCCCGCCTCGGAACCGCAAAATAGAAAGCAGGAAATGGCGACGGGCTGCGGAAACTCCAGCGAGTGCCGCGCGTTCAGCCTCGGCCCGGATTGCGGATGATCCTGCGGCGATGGCAATGTCCTCTGCGTCGCCGACGCCTTCGCCGTCATGGAAAAGATCAACGCCCTGCTCGCGCAAAAAGCCGGCGGCTAAGAAGGCACGGGCCATGCGCGACATTTAAAATATCGGCCCGACCCTTTCTGCGCTAAGCATTTCAAAACTCATCCCTTTCCTATGAAACCAATTTATTCGTGCTCTTCTTTGAGTGATGGTCTCCAAAGAAACAGAAACGCTTTGGTTCTCGTTTTCAGCGCCCTGCTTCTGTTCGGGTTTGGTGGATTTGTTTCAGCGGAGTCGCTTGCATTTCCATGCCCCGCCTCCATCTATCAGCGTCAACAGAATTGGGTGGAGACAGTGCGGATTTCTTTGGAATCATTGGCTGCGGAAAAAGGGAAGTTGCTCGCGCAACCCGGTTCCGCGGCAAAACAGGAATTGATCAAGCGGGTGGAATCTCAAACCAGGGAAGTGTCCAAGGAAGTTTGGAGGTTGACCGCACTTGATTTCCCTGCGGCTTCCATCGAAATGTCTCGCGAAAAAGCGGCGGGCATTTGGAAAGCGGAGTGGAAGAATCTCCCGGATTTAGCAGGTCGCTACGCAGCGCTTTGCTGTGAGGGGTTAAAAGCCGAGGCGAGGGATCTGGCGGCAAAGGCTGCCTCCCCGGATGATCTGGAAAAGGTGCGGGAGATTTACCTCGGAGGGTATGATGTGATCGAGACCGTAAACAAGTTCAGTGCGGTGAACGTCGAGGCGGCGCGCCTGGCTGTTGCCGATTTGGAAAAAAACTTCCCTGGCAAATACGACGCAGCAACGCATCGCAAAGCAGTGGAGGCTTTTGCTGCACGACTGCCGGCATTATTGGCAGAGCTTAACACGGGCATGCCCAAACCCGAAAGCCTGGCGGAAGCCGCCGCATTGCTCGCGGGAGTTCGCCGAGCCATGCTGGCAAATCCGACTCTCGATTTCGACCGCATCTTGCTCATTGAACGCCGGTTTGGCGCAGAGGCGCGCGTTGTGATCAGTGATCGCTTGGGGATGCCCTCGGGTAATGCTTTCACGCAAGATACCATCCCACACACGGGTTGGGACAACTCGATCTCGGTCCTGTGCGACTTACGAAACGAAGGCAAGCTGACATCTCTCTACAAACCAGCCAACAACGTCCTTATTTCGGATGTCGATCTCCATTTCAATGGCGACAAGATGCTCTTTACCTCGGTGGGAGCCAATGACCGCTGGGCGCTCTTTGAGGTCACTGCCGGTGGCAGGGACTCCAAGGAGATCACCTCAACAAAAATGCCTGCGGTGGACTTTTTCGACGCTTGCTACCTGCCCGACGGCCACATTGCGACGACCACGACTGCGGCTTTCCAAGGACTGCCGTGCGTTGACGGCGGGTCCGTCATGGCGCAGCTCTACCTCATGGATGGCCAGGGCGATCCCAATCTGCGCAAAATCCGTCAACTCACCTTCGAGCAGGACAGCGACTGGTGTCCGACGATCCTTAACAACGGGCGGTTGATGTATCTGCGCTGGGAATACGCCGACCAGATGCACTATTTCTCGCGGATCCTGTTTCACTGCAACCCGGACGGCACGGACCAGCGTGAGTATTACCACAGCAACTCCTATTTCCCGAACTCCTTTTTCTACGCCCGCCCCATTCCCGGCCATACGAGTCAGGTGGTGGGGATAGCGACCGGACATCACGGCATCTCGCGCTCAGGGCGGCTGCTGATTCTGGATCCCGCCATGGGTCGTCAAGAGGCCGAGGGCGTGGTACAGGAGATTCCCGGTCGGGGCAAAAAGGTGGAGCCCATCATTAAAGACAATCTGATCGACGGCGTCTGGCCGCAATTCATCCATCCCTATCCGCTGGCCGAACCTGAGACCAATGCCGGGGCGGGCAAATACTTTTTGGCAGCCTGCAAGCCAAACGCTTCAGCCCTCTGGGGTATCTACCTGGTCGATGTGTTCGACAACATGACACTGATCAAAGAGGTTGAGGGCTCTGCCCTCTTGGAGCCACTGCCGTTCCGGGCAACGCCCGTGCCGCCAGTGATCCCCGAACGGATCAACCCGGACCGCAAAGATGCGCTGGTCTATCTGGCTAATATCTACCAAGGGGGAGGCCTTCGCGGGATTCCTCATGGCGAGGTCAAGAGCCTGCGGCTCTTTGGCTACCACTTCAACTTCATGGGCCGGGGCGGCCATGACAGCGTGGGTGTGGAAAGTAGTTGGGATGTCAAACGCATCCTGGGAACGGTCCCCGTGGAGGAGGACGGCTCGGCCTTCTTCCGCATTCCAGCCAATCTGCCCATTGCCGTGCAACCTCTCGACAAAGACGGACGCGCCCTGCAACTGATGCGCTCCTGGTTTGTCGGAATGCCAGGCGAAAATCTCTCTTGTGTGGGATGCCACGAAAAGCAAAATGCGACCGTGCCCAACGGTCGGGCCAAAGCGGCGACGCGCGCCCCGTCGGAAATCGCACCATGGTACGGCCCTGCCCGCCCGTTCGCATACCGTTTCGAAGTGCAGCCAGTGCTCGACCGCAATTGCGTGAATTGCCACAGCGCGGGTTCAAAACTCGATTTGACGGCCCGTAAAGAATACGGACAAGGCTACAAGAAGAAGGATTACGAAGATGACAGCGCCTACATGAATCTCCAGCCTTACGTGCGTCGGCCCGGCCCGGAGAGTGATCAGCACCTTTTCCGCCCCATGGAGTACCACGCAAGCACCAGCGACCTGGTGCAGATGCTCGAAAAAGGGCACCATGGTGTAAAGCTTGACCAGGAATCGTGGGAACGCATCGCCACCTGGATCGATCTCAACGCCCCCTACCGGGGCAATTGGAAACCGGACAAATGGCGCAATTGCGACCAGAACAAGGCCCGGCTCGAAAACGCCAGGCACTTTGCCAATATCGAGGTGGACCCCGAAGCCGAGTGCGCGGCGATGGAACAAGCCGCCGCCGCCCAGCCGCGCCCGACGCCTGCGCCAACCCCTGTGAGTGAACCACCTGCGCCCTCCCCCGAACCGCAACTACCCGGCTGGCCTTTAGACGCCTCCAATGCTACCCAGATGCAGACGACAGGAGGAGCAGCCGAGCAATCCATTGAGCTAACCACATCGGATTCCCATACGAAACTCTCGTTGAAACTGCACCGCATTCCGGCGGGCCAATTCATCATGGGCTCCAATCACGGGCTGGCCGACGAACGTCCGGCATCGGTAGTCGAGATTTCCAAGCCTTTCTGGATGGGCGAACTGGAGATTTCCAACGCACTCTACAACCTCTTTGATCCGAGCCACGACAGCCGCTTCCTGGACCGGCCCGGCAAAGACCAGAACTCGCCGGGAGAACCGGCGAACCATCCCGGCCAGCCGGTGATCCGCGTCACGTGGCAGGAGGCGATGAAGTTCTGCCAATGGCTGAGAAAAAAAACCGGCAAGAAGTTTTCCCTGCCCAGCGAGGCCCAATGGGAATGGGCCTGCCGCGCAGGCACCGCAACGGATCTCTGGTATGGCAACGCAGGGGACAACTTCGCCCGCTTCGCGAACTTGGCCGGAAGCGAGAGGAAGGTTGAAGTGCCTTATCCATTGGTAAAGGAGGTCAGCGACGGCCAAGCTTTCGCTGACAAACTCGGTGCGTATGAAGCCAACGCTTGGGGGCTCAAAGACATGCACGGCAACGTGTCCGAATGGACGCGCACCAGCTACCGGCCGTACCCCTACGTGGATGGGGACGGACGCAACGACCTCTCGCCCGATGCCCCCAAGGTGGTGCGCGGCGGTTCCTGGCGCAGCCTGCCCGCATCTGCACGCTCGGCTTCACGCGTGCCCTTCAAGTCATGGCAGCCGGTCTCCTTTGTGGGCTTCCGCGTGATTTGCGAGGATTAATGACAAGCCGCAGCTCAAAGTTTGAGAGTCCAGTCTTCGCCTGCCGGGTTCAAGAGGAATTAGAACACTCTAATTCTCCGGCATGAGAATTCCAATGATCCGGTGCCATACTGAAATGCTATGAAAAAATTCCTCTTTTCCATTCTTGCCATGGCGGCACTTCCCGCGTTTGCCGCATCAACCGCATCGCCGCAGACGATCAAGAACCTCAACGCCGCGTTCCAGGGCGAATCGAACGCCTCGAACCGCTACGCGGCGTTCGCAAAAAAAGCGGACGCCGAGGGGCTGCCGCAGGTCGCCAAGCTCTTCCGGGCCGCATCGGCCGCCGAGGCGATCCACCGCGACTCCCACAAGGCGGCCATCATCGAGCTCGGCGGAGCGGTCGAAAGCTTCAAGCTCGACGAGGTGAAACCCGGCGCGACCGCCGAGAACCTCAAGGCCGCGATCCAGGGCGAAACCCACGAGCGCGACACGATGTATCCCGAGTTCCTCGCCGCCGCGAAAGCCGACGACGCGAAGGCCGCGATCCGCACGTTCCAGTTCGCGCTCGCGGTCGAGAAGCAGCACGCCGTCCTTTATCAAGATGCGCTCGACCAACTCGGGAAGAACCCGCCAGCCGACTACTACGTCTGCCAGGTTTGCGGAGCGACGCTCACGGCGCTTCCTGATAAGAAGTGCCCGGTCTGCCGGAACGGCCGCGACGAGTTCAAAAAAATCAAATAGCGCACATGCCCGCATGGAACCCGAAGACACACGCATCCGTGCCCGCTGCGTCGGCAGATCACGCCCGGCACGGGCGTGGCGTTTTACTTGAACCGGTCTAACCCGATGCTTCCCGATCCTCTCCATCCCGCCATTGTTCACTTCCCGATCGCACTCCTGCTGTTGGGCGCCCCGCTTGCGATCGTTTCCGTGTTTGTGAGGAACTGGCATCTGCCCGTTCTTGCTGCTCTGGTGCTGGCTCTCGGAGCAACGGGTGCCGTGGTGGCGACGGTGACCGGCGGGAAGGCCGCCGAGATGGCGGGCGAGCTGGCCGACAGCGGGGAGAAGGTTCTCGACGAGCACGAGGAATGGGGCGAACGCGCCCGCAATGCCGGATCGCTCGCCGCCGTGCTGGCGATCCTTTCCGCCGCGCTTGTCCGCAAGCCCGCCGCCGCGCGCGCAGCCGGGGCCGTTGCAGCGATCGCCGCCGCCGCCGCCGCGCTCTCAGTGGCCCAGGCAGGCCACTACGGCGGCCAGGCGGTTTTCAAATTTGGCGTCGGCGTCAACGCCGCGGCTCCCGGCTCATCGATGGACTCCCCGCCGCCGAAAGCCGGAGAAGAAAAGAAGGCAGAGGATTGAAGCCGGCGCGCATCGGAAAGCCGCGGAGCGCAGGTGGACCCGTTTGGGCACATGGTTCCGTCGAAAAAACTGCCGAACGCTGCTCCGTTGGCATCAGACTCTCCCGATCCAAAATTGGGGACGGCACGGAGGCCATCCCTCCAAGGAACCAAGGGGCGCGCGGATGATTGTGTCTGGAAACCCGCTGCGCCAGCAGATAGGCTGCCTGCCCATGCGAATTCTTGTCGCCGAGGATGATCGCAAATTGCGCTCCCACCTGAAGCACGCGCTTCAGCAGAGCGGCTATGCCGTGGATGAAACCGGCGACGGCCAGGAGGCACTCTGGCTCGGAAAGGAGAACGCCTACGACGCCGCCGTGCTCGACATCTCCATGCCCGGCATGGACGGAGTCTCCGTCACCCGCGCGCTCCGCCGGGCGGAAAAAACTTTCCCTGTCATTCTGTCCACGGCACGCGGCGAGCTGGGCGACAAGGTCGCCGGCCTGGATGCGGGGGCGGATGATTACCTCGTCAAGCCGTTTTCCACCGAGGAGCTGCTTGCCAGGCTGCGCGCCGTGCTGCGCCGGAGGCGGCCGGATCTGAGCAGCGTTCTGCGCGTCGCAGATCTGGAGCTCGATTTCCGCACCCGCCTGGCAAGGCGCGCCGGATGCGACATCATTCTCACCAACCGGGAGTTCGCGCTCCTCGAGGTGCTGGCCGAGGCCTCGCCGCGCACGGTGACCAAGACGAGCCTTGTCGAGCGCGTCTGGGATCAGCATTTCGATTCGGGGACGAACGTGCTCAATGTCTATGTGAACTACCTCCGGAAAAAAGTGGATCTCCCCGGAATGCCCCCTCTGATCCAAACGGTCCGGGGAGTCGGATTTGCCCTCCGGGAGGAACCGGCGTGAATTTCCGGCTCCGCATGGCCGCTTGGTTCGGCCTCGCGCTGGCCGTCCTTGTCGGGCTTCTCATCTTTACCGCCCACCAGCACCTCAACAAGGAGCTCCATTTGGAGAAATGGGACCGCTCGCATCCGAAGTTTCCGGACTGGTCGCTGCACGGGAGCTACACCGACGCGGAGGTGAATGACATCCTCGGGGAGTTGATCCAAGTTTGGATCTGGGTGGGCCTGCCCGCCCTGGGGCTCTCGCTGGGAGCGGGATTTCTGCTCGCCGAGCGTTCGCTCCGCCCAGTGAGGCGCATCAACCGTGCCCTCGCGGAGAAGACGACCGGAACACTCAAGACCGGAATCCCGATGCCAGAAAAAGATCCCGAGCTCGCGGAGCTGGTCGCCCAGATCAACGCGCTCCTCTTTCGTGTGGGAAACGCCTACGACGAGATGGCGGCGTATTCGTCGCGCGTGGCCCACGAGCTCCGGACCCCGCTCACCCTGCTGCGGATGCGGATCGAGCGCTCGGCCGAGGAGATGCCGCCGGATCTCTCCGACGAGCTCCAGGACGAACTCGCCCGGCTCTCGAAGTTCGTCGAACGCTCGCTGCTGGCCGCTCAGGCGGAGTCCGGCCGCCTCGATGCCCAACGGGATCCGGTCAGCCTTTCCGATCTTCTGGAAGATTTGCGGGAACCTTATGAGATCCTTGCGGGACAGGCCGACATCGCGCTGGATTGGGAAGTTGCTCCGGGCCTGCGGGTGGTTTCCGACAGCGATTTATTGCGGCAGATCCTGCACAACCTGCTCGGCAATGCCTGCCGGTATGCGGCGTCCGCCGTGCGGCTCCGCGCCCGGATCATCGGGACGCACACCGTTTTTTTTCTGGCCAACAACTACCACGCGCCCTCCCGCGCTCCCGGCGGGCTCGGAATCGGACTCCGGCTCGTCCGCTCGCTGGCCGGAGGCATGTCCGGACATCGGTTCTCGATCCGTGACAACGGCCGGGATTTTTCCGTACGACTTGTTTGGAAACCCACAAACTTATGAAACCGACCATTGACGACGACCTGAAAAAAGCCACCGAATCCCTCGCCAGGCATGTCGGCGTGGTCGGCGTCCAGCCGCTCCCGGGACGCACGGCCTTCGAGATCGAATTCGACCCGGCGAAGCTTTCGGAGGACGGGTTGCGGCGGATCGCCGAGGCGCATGTCCCCGCACATGCCCTGCAAAAGCGGACGTTCCGGCTCGACGGGGCCGCCTGCGAAGCCTGCGCGATCCGCCTGGAATCGAAGGTGGAAAAAATCCCCGGCGTCCGGAAGGCCACCGCGACTTACCTGGGAAAAATCCTGTGCCTCTCGTTCGATGACTCGGTTTCCGACGAGGAGGCCGTGATGAAGGGCGTCCGGGCGACCGGCGCGTCCGTCAGCGACTACGAGGCCCCAAAGCCGGATGAGGACACGACCTTCTGGCGGAAGGTCCGCGCGGGCGAGCTGAACGAGGAAATCTCGTGCGCCGTCGGGTTTATTTTTCTCATCGTCTCGAAGATCTGCGATCACCTGCATCATGTTCCCGAGGGAATCACCTGGGCGCTCTACGCCGGAGCCTACATCTTCTGCGGCCAGCAGGGGGTGCGCTCGGCGATCGCCTCGCTCCGGGAAAAAGTCCTCGATGTGGATGTGCTCATGGTGCTTGCGGCGATCGGCGCGGGGATTGTCGGGCAGCCGTTCGAGGGGGCGCTCCTCCTCTTCCTTTTTTCGTTTTCCAACGTCCTTCAAAGCTACGCCCTGCAGCGCACGCAGAAGGCGATCCACTCGCTCCTCAAGCTCCGTCCGGACAAGGCGCTGGTGAAGCGCAACGGCGGCACCGAGCTCGTGCGCGTCGAGTCGCTCCAGGTCGGAGAGATCGTTCTCGTGCGGCCGGGCGAGCACATTCCGGTGGATGGAAAAATCACCGAGGGAAGCAGCGCGGTCGACGAGTCGAGCCTCACGGGTGAATCCATGCCGGTCTCGAAGACGGTCGGCGCCCCGCTTTTTGCGGGCACTCTCAACCAGAGCGGCGGCCTCGAGATCGCGGTGACGAAGCGCGCGGAGGACTCGACTCTCGCCCGCATGGTCAAGCTGGTCGAGGAGGCGCAGGCGGAAAAATCCGGAACCCAGCGGTTCCTCGAACAGGCCGAACAATACTACGCGACCGGCGTGATTGCGTTCACGGCTCTGGTGTGGATCGTCCCGTGGCTGCTGTGGGGCGAGACATTTGCCGAGGCATTTTATCGCGCGATGACGGTGATGGTCGTGGCCTCGCCGTGCGCGCTCGTCATCAGCACGCCGGCCACGGTTCTTTCCGCGATCGGCGGCGCGGCCCGCCGGGGGATCCTCATCAAAGGCGGCTCGCACCTCGAACGCACCGCGCAGATTGACATCGTGGCATTCGACAAGACCGGCACGCTCACGGTCGGGCGTCCGACGGTCACGGAAATCGTGGACGCCAATGGTGCCCACAAGCTGGACGCCTCGCTTCAGAAAAATCTTGCGGATCTTCTGGCCTCCGCCGCCGCGCTCGAATCGAAGTCCGAGCATCCTCTCGCCACGGCGATCATCAAGAGCGCTGCCGCGCTGAGCCTCTCCCTCCCCGAGGCGACGGATTTTCAATCCACGGCCGGCAAGGGCGCCGAGGCCACCGTGAATGGAGCGCGCCTTGTCATCGGCAGCGAACGCCTCTTCCGCGAACTCCTCGCCGCGGGCATGGATCCGATCGCCACCCATTCCGCTCCCCTCTCGCAGCACGGAAAAACCTGCGTCTGGATCGGCGCGCGCGTCGGCGATGCCGTGTCCGCCCTGGCGGTTCTCGCGCTGGCCGACACGATCCGGCACGAGGCCCGCGACATCGCCGCGAGCCTCCACAAGCTCGGCGTCAAAAAGGTGGTGATGCTCACCGGCGACCAGCGCGCGGTCGCTCACGCGATCGCTGCGGAGGCGGGCGTGGATGAAGTCCTCGCCGAGTTGCTCCCGGAAGACAAAGTCACGGCGATCCACCGACTCAAAAAGCAGGGTCGCGTGATGATGATCGGCGACGGAGTCAACGATGCTCCCGCCCTCGCAACGGCCGACATCGGAGTGGCCATGGGTGCCGCCGGAACCGACATCGCCATGGAAACCGCCGACGTCGTTCTCATGGGCGATAAGCTCGAAAATATCCCGCTCCTCCTCGGGATCGCCCGCCATGCCAGACGCGTCCTCTGGCAGAACCTCGTCTTCGCCTCGGGCGTCATCGTCGTCCTCCTCATCGCGGCCTTCGGAATCAACCTCCCGATCACGATGGGCGTCGTCGGCCACGAGGGCAGCACCGTCATCGTCTGCCTCAACGGCCTCCGTCTCCTCCTTTACAAACCACGAAAGGAAAAGAAATGACCAACCGCCACCGCCTTCTTCTTCATGTGAGTGGGATCGTGGCCGTCGTCGTCGGCTGCAAACTTCTCGTCCATTTCCTCGGATGGGAGATCCTCTCGATCAATCCGCTTTTTTCGGGAATCGTGGCGGCCAATGTTTTCCTCATGGGATTTCTTCTCAGCGGGGTGCTGGCGGATTTCAAGGAAAGCGAGCGGCTTCCCGGCGAGCTGGGCGCCTGCCTGGAAAATCTGGCGCAAGAAGTGTCCGGCATCCGGTTCGCAAAACCTGATGCCCGCGTCGGCCCCTGCCTGATCCTCGTCTCCCAATTGAGCCGCGACATCCTGAGCTGGTTCCACAAGAAGCACCGCACTTCGGAATTGATGGATCACCTGAACGAACTCACCCCGCAGTTCGCGGCGATGGAACAATGGGCTCAGGCGACGCTCGTCGCGCGGCTCAAGCAGGAGCAGTCCAATCTCCGGCGCAGCATCACTCGGATTCACACCATCCGGGAAACCTCCTTCATCTCCTCGGGCTACCTGCTGGCCGATCTCATCACCATCCTCCTTTGCGTGGGACTCATATTGGCAAAAATCGAGCCGTTCTACGAATCCCTGTTCTTCGTCGGCGTGATCTCGTATCTCATGATCTATCTCCTCCTGCTCATCCGGGATCTCGACAACCCGTTCGGCTACTACGACAGCCATTCCGGCGAGGACGTCTCCCTCAAACCCCTGGAGGACACGACTCTCAGGCTCGAGCAGATGGCAGCCATCGAAACCGGCGCGCTCAAATGATTGCCAAATCTTCTCTTTTGTCGCTCGGAAACGCAGCGCTTTACTTTGCGACCTGCGCGCTGATCGGAACCGGCCTGCTACTCGAACTCCGAATGGACTCGGAAGATGGAGCCGCTCGCCTGTTCGGCGTGGGCCAGGATGACTGGGCGGAAATCCATTTCATCATTGCCCTCGGCTTTGTCGCGCTGACCCTCCTTCATCTCCTTTTGAATTGGGCATGGATCAAGGTTATGCTGAAAAAGTCAAAATGGGCCGCGCCTCTGCTTCTTACGGGGCTTGCTCTCATAGCGGGCCTGCTGCTCTGGCCGGCCAGCCAGGCTGCATCAAATGAAGGAAAGTCCGAGCGCTTGGAAACGGACAACGATTAGCCAAAATATGAAAATGACGCCCTTGGCTCTCCTAACAATTGCCATCATGGGTGCCTGCTTTTCCTCTGCGGCCCAGACGATCCCACCACCCGCTGAAGGCCGGTTTTATCACGGTTGCTACCCGGGCGGCATCACCGGGGAGGAGGACGATATCACCGTGCGTGACGTGCAAAACTACGAGAAGGTTGTCGGGCAAAATGTGGCGTGGGTTTACTTTTCCAACAACTGGTATGCCGACCGCAGGTTCCCCATCGAAACCGCGACGTGGATCCGCAAACATGGTGCCATACCCTACATTCGTCTGATGCTCCGCAGCAGAAACCACGCGGTTGGAAAACCGGAGAGGGAATTCACGCTTCAGTCCATCATTGACGGGAAATTTGACAATGACCTGAAGGCATGGGGCCGCGCCGCCGGGGCATTTGGTTCGCCGTTGATCGTGGAGTATGGCACGGAGGTCAACGGCGAATGGTTCGGTTGGAACGGAAAATTCCACGGGGGAAACAAGAAGGACGGGTTCGGTGACCCGGGCAAGGCCGACGGCCCGGAACGATTTGTCGCGGCGTATCGCCACATCGCGGACACCGTGCGCGCGTCCGGCGCCGCAAATATCACCTGGGTGTTCCATGTGGATGCCTCGCAATCGCCCGAGGCCGCATGGAACCGGTTCGAAAATTATTATCCCGGTCCGGATTATGCGCAGTGGATCGGAGTCAGTTGCTATGGCCCGCAGAAACCAACCGACGAGGCGGATGAGATCATAAGTTTCCGCGACAAATTCGATCCCGTGTATGCGCGCGTCGTGAAGCTGGCACCGGACAAGCCGGTGATCATTCCCGAGTTTGGCTGCACGTCCGGCAATCCCCACTTCCAGGCGGAAGACTGGGCACAGGCGGCCCTGAATGATCTTCTGTCAGGCCGCTGGCCCAATGTACGCGGGTTCTCCTGGTGGAATGAACGATGGGAAAATGACGATACCCCAGCGCACAACACGACGATGCGGGTTCAGGACAACCCCGCGCTGGGACGAGTTTTTATGAACTCCTTGAATCAGCACGCCGGGGATCTCGTGAAAATCGGCGGGAAATCCCCCCAATCAAGAGTCGGGTCGCCCCCGGCCAGCGATGCCGAAAACCGTTTGCGATTCGGCCGCCGCTTCCAGACGATGGGGACGAGGGCGTCCCCTCTCGATTGGCAACTTTCACAGATGCGCGCCACGGAGCATCGGCCCGGGAATCGCTGAGCCGGGAATCGCTGTTGACAACCTTCCCGATATAATCGAAATCAACCGCGTGAAGAATGTATTCCTCGGGCAGGTGCGGGTCGTTTGCCTGCTGGCTGTGCTTCTGATGGCCGGCGGGCAGGCGCTGCATGCCGGCTTGGATTTGGCGTGTTCCAAGAACCAGCCGACAGAGGAGCATTCCTCCTGCCCGGATCGTCAGGACTGTCCGGTTGATGACACCTGCGCCCACTCGTGCGGCATCATGGCGCATGTCGAGGATTCGAAATTTCTTTTTCTGATTGCCCCATCGCGTTTCTTCGCCCTCCAAAACGAGACGTGGGAAGAGGGTGGCTTCCGGGAGATCGATCACCCGCCTCAGTTGTCCTGACAAAATACGGGCGCGGTGCGTCCGTGATTTTCGGCTGATCCGTGTGTCCGCGGTTCGGCCCCATGTGCGCTCATTCCGCAACGTGCGCCGCCTTCCTGGCCGCACTCCATTTCACAGGATACCCATGATCATTTCTCTAAAATCTCTCAAACATGCTGTTCTCTTTGCGGAAAACAGGATTGCAACTTGCCCCGCAGTTTTCCCGTCCACGAATCGCCCCCACCTTCTGGCATGCTTTCTTTTCGTCGCCTCCGTCCTTTCCGTCCCAGGAGGAGAGCCGGTGGCATCGCGGATTGATGATCTCGTGGCGGCGGCGCTGGAGGGGAATGCTGAGTTGAAGGCATTCGAAGCGGAGCTCGGGAAGGAGAAGGGGAAGCGCACCCAGGCGGGATTTTTCAAGAACCCGGAAGTTTCCATCGAAATCGGGAGCCGCGAGGTGCGGGATTCCGAGAATATTTTGCAGGGGAATGGGACGACGTTCGGCGTGGCGGTGATGCAGAGGTTCGAATTCCCCGGGAAGGGAACCCTCCGCAAGGCGATCGCAAACAAGAATGTTGAGATTGCCGGGCTGGGCATGGAGCAGTTCCGTCTGGCTCTGGCCGGGCAGGTCCGGCTGCTTGCCCTGGAACACCTGGCCGCAGTGGCGGAAGCGCGGGCGGCCGAGGCGATCTACAAACAGAGTGCCGGTCTGGCTTCCCGGATGAATTCGCAAGCTGACTTCGGAGCGCGGCTGAAGATCGAACTCCGACTCGTGCAGGCGGGCATGGTCGACTTGGCGGCGGCAATCAAACAGGCATCGCAGCGCAGCGAGGACACCCGCACGCGGCTCAACGCCCTGATCGGCAGACCGCAGGGCCTGCCACTCCACATCGCCGATGCCCTGGTCCCGCCAACAGAAAAATTGGATGGAAACGCGCTGGCCCTCTCCGTGCGGAAAAACAATCTCCTGCTCAAAATCCGGCACAGCGAGCTGGTGCGATCCGCCCGCGAACTCACCGCCGCCCGCCTTGATATCGCTCCCGATTTTTCCATCGGCCCGTTCTTCAGCCGGGATGTTGCCGGCGACACCGAGCAAAATCTCGGCGGGGCGATCTCGGCAAACGTTCCGCTCTGGGACTGGAATATCGGAAACATCCAAAGCGCGAAGGCCCGGCTGGCCGAGGCGGAGGCCTTGCGCGTGAAGGGAGAGCGCGACACGGAGGCGCAGGCCCTGAGCCTGCTCAAAGCCTATGAGCTCACCCGGCGGCAGTTGGCCATGCTCCCTGACGGACTCATGGAGGATCTTCAGGAAACCAGCACACTGGCCGACACACAATTTCGCAGCGGCTCCATCGGCGCACCGCTCTACCTCGACGCGCAATCCGCCTATTTGAATTCCCTTCGAATCTCACAGGGCGCGGTCCTCGATGCGTGGCGCGCACTTCTTGACCTCAACCTGCTGACGGGCGGCCGCCTCGACGCTTCTGCTCCCTCGCACACGATGAAATCCCGGCCATGAAAAAATTTCTGCCTCCTGCCGTCTCGCTGGCGGTTCCTGGCGCCATGCTCCTCTTGTTTTTTTCCGCAGGCACCGTCCATGGAGCCGCGGGGCCGGCACATTCCGAAGCCGAGGCATGGAGCTTCAAGCCGGGAACCGGCTTGACCCTGAGCGAGGACGCGAACAAGGCGCTCGGCCTGGTAACCACCGAGGTGCGAAGTGCCCATATCATCCCGGAGCGGGGATCGGTCACAGTCCAGATCAACCGCCCGGCTTCCGAGGGCGCGACGCCTGACGGAAAATCCTCGGGCTCGTTTTTCCTTCCCTCCGAGGAGGCCGGAAAGCTGGCCGTTGGGCAAACGTTCGCGCTTCGGAAAAACACATCCTCCTTTGAGGCGGCGGTCACATCGGTGAAGCCGCCCGCCGAAGGCCATGGAGGGCTCGTCGAGATCCTCGCATCCGTCGCCGATCCGAAATCCGAACTCCGCGCCGGCGATTTCCTCGAAGCGCGCCTTTCTCAAACGAAAGGCGCGCGCTCGGGAGTGACCGCCATCCCCGTGTCGGCTGTCGTGGATTCGGTGCGCGGGCCGTTTGTTTACGCCGCCAATGGCAACAGCTTCCTCCGCACCCCGGTCAAACTCGGGGCCGAACAGAATGGAACCGTCGAGGTGACAGACGGACTTTTCGAGGGGGATATCGTCGTGACGAACGGCTCGCCCGGGCTCTGGATGATCGAGTTGCAGGCGGTCAATGGAGGGAAAGGCTGCGGAGCCGCACATTAACATGCTGGAAAAAATCGTTGAATACTCGATGCGGCAGCGTGCGCTGGTGCTGGTGGCCGCCTCGGCGCTGGTCTTCGCTGGCGTTTGGTCGGCCCTGCACCTCCCGATCGACGCCGTGCCCGACATCACAAATGTTCAGGTGCGGATCGACACGTCCGTGCCCGCGCTGGCGCCCGAGGAGATCGAGCGCCTCGTCACCTTTCCCATTGAAAGCGCGATGGCAGGGATGCCGCAAATGGTGGAGCTCCGCTCGCTCTCGAAGTTCGGGCTTTCCCAAGTCACGCTGACGTTCGATGACGGCACCGATATCTACCGCACCCGGCAGCTTGTCATGGAGCGGCTCAAGAGCGCGGAGGCGGCACTTCCCGCCGGGCTCACTCCGCAGCTCGCGCCGATCTGCACCGGGCTCGGTGAGATTTACTGGTATGTTGTCGGATATGCGGCCGATGCGCCCAGACGACCGGCCGACAAATTCTCGCAGCTCCTCGATCTCTCGCTGATCCAGGAATACACGATCAAGCCGATGCTCCGGAACACGCCGGGGCTTGCGGAGGTCAACACATCGGGAGGGTATGAAAAACAGATCGTCGTCCAGCCGGATCCCGCCAGGCTGTTCAGCGCGGGCATCAGCTTCGAAGAACTCGTTGATGTGATCCGCGCAAATTCCGAAAATGTCGGCGGCGGGCTGGTCGAGATCGGGAGCGAGCAGGTCGTCATCCGCTCGAATACCCGCGTGCGGACGGAGGCCGAGATCGCCCGGCTTCCCGTTCGCTTTGCGGCCGGGGTGCGTCCGATCCTTGTCGGCGATGTGGCGTCCATCCAGGTTGGCGCGGCCTTTCGCACCGGGGCCTCGACGGAAGACGGCGAGGAGGCGGTGATCGGCGCGGCCATCATGCTGGCCGGCGAGAACACACGGCTCGTCGCGCAGGCCGTCCGCGAGCGCCTGTCCGAGATCAAAACCAAGCTGCCTGCCGGCATCGAGATCCGCGACAGCTACGACCGCGCCGAGCTCGTGAACCGGACGATCCGGACGGTCGAGGAAAACCTTTTTCAGGGGGCGATCCTTGTTGCGCTCGTCCTTTTTGCGATGCTGGGAAACTGGCGGGCGGCGGTGATCGTCTCGCTGGCTATCCCGCTTTCCTTCCTGTTCGCGATGACCGGCATGGTCGGCTCCCGGATCTCGGGAAACCTGATGAGCCTTGGCGCGATTGATTTCGGCCTGATCATTGATGGGGCGGTCGTCATGGTCGAAAATATCGTGAGGCACCTCGGCGAACGGCAGAAGGCGCTCGGACGCCGACTCGACGCCCGCGAGCGCGCGGTCGAGGTGCTGAAGTCGGCGAAGGAAGTCTGCAATCCGATGTTCTTCGGGGTGCTGATCATCACGGTCGTTTACGTGCCGATCCTCAGCCTCACGGGCGTCGAGGGGAAGATGTTCCAGCCGATGGCGCTGGCCGTGATCTTCTGCCTCGTCGGCGCGCTGGCGCTGTCGCTGACTCTCATGCCGGTTCTCTGCTCCTACTTCCTGGGCGGGCACATCGCCGAGAAGGACAACTTCAGCGTCCGGTTTTTTAAGGCCCTCTACACGCCGCTACTCGATTTCGCGCTGCTCCATCGCCGCGCGGTCGTCGCCGCTTCCGCCGGAATCTTCCTGCTGTCGGTTCTTGTCTTCTCCCGCCTCGGGGCGGAATTTCTCCCGCAGCTCGACGAGGGCACGATCTCGCTTCAAATGATCCGCAGCACAAGCGTCGGCCTCGAGGCCTCGCTCGATCTCCAAATAAAATCCGAGCGCATCCTTCGCGCGAACTTTCCCGAGATCGCCCGCATGTTTTCGAGGATTGGCACGGCGGAGATCGCGATGGATCCGATGGGGCCGAATGTCGCCGACACGTATGTCACGCTCAAACCGGAGGGCGAGTGGCGCAAGGTCGATGGCCGGACGATCACGAAGCCGGAGCTGATCGCCCTGATGCGCGAAACCCTGACACGGAATGCGCCCGGACAGTCGCTGCTTTTCACCCAGCCGATCCAGCTCCGCTTCAACGAGATCATGGCGGGCGCGCGCGCGGATCTTTCTCTCAAAATCTTCGGGGACGATTTCGAAAAACTCGATGAGCTGGCGAAGCGGGCGCGCGACGTTCTGAACCGCGTCCCGGGCGGTGGCGATGTCGAGTTCGAGGCGATGGGTCGCCAGCCGATGATCGAGATCGTGCCGAAGCGGGATGCGCTCGAGCGCTTCGGCGTCCAGGGGGACGAGATCAACCGCGTGGTCTCCCACGCGCTCGGCGGAAAGGCGGCGGGGCAGCTCATTGATGGCAACCGGCGCTACGAGATTGTCGTGCGCCTGGCCGAGGACCAGCGCAGGAAGGCTGCGGAATTCTCCCGTCTGCCGCTCCGTCTCGCCAATGGCGGGCTCATCACGCTGGGCGAGGTCGCTGAGGTCCGGGTCGTGGACGAGATCGGCACGATCAACCGCAAATCCAACCAGCGCCGGGTTTCCCTCCTGATCAATCTCACAGGCCGCGACACGGAAGGATTTGTCAAAGAGGCGACGGCAAGGCTTCGCAAGGATCTGGCCTTGCCCGACGGATATTATTTCGAGTTCGGCGGGCAGTTTGAGAACCTCATCAAAGCGCGCCAGCGGCTCATGGTGGTCGTGCCGTCCGCGCTCGTGCTGGTCTTTGCCCTTCTCTTCCTCAGCTTCGGCTCGCTCCGGCAGGCCGCGCTCGTTTTTCTCTGCGTGCCGCTTGCGGTGACCGGCGGGATCTTTTCGCTGTGGCTCCGGGGGATGCCGTTCACGATTTCTGCGGGCGTCGGATTCATCGCTCTCTCCGGCATCGCCGTGCTCAATGGGATCATGCTCATCAGCTTTATGAACCAACTGCGGAGGCAGGGGGCCGGCCTCCGGCAGGCGGTGGTTGACGGAACTCTCACCCGCCTGCGCCCGAAGTTGATGACCGCGCTCACGACGGCGATCGGGTTCCTTCCCATGGCGATCGCGTCCGGTGCCGGCGCCGAGGTCCAACGCCCGCTGGCCACCGTCGTCATCGGCGGAGTCCTCTCATCCACTTTTCTCACGCTCATCCTTCTTCCCGTCCTCTACGACTGGATGGAGGCCTGCGCGGAGAAATCCAGAAATAAAACCAACAAACAAAATGAATCCATCGCTTAAATCCTACCTCCTCGCGCTTGCCGCGGGGCTCGTTGTCACCGTGGCCGCACAGGCCGAAAAACCCGCAGCCGGACCGAACCAAGGCAAGCTGATCGGCCAGCCGCCGGAGCAGGCCGAAGTCCTCATCGGCGCGGATGGCATCCTCACGGTCACCTTCCTCGATGCCGACAAAAAGCCGTCCGCACCCGGCACGCGCACGGTCAGCGTCTTTGCACAGCTCGATTCCGGACGCCAGCCGGTCGCGATGGCCGCCAAAGGAAATTCCTTTGTCTCCAGCGAGCCGCTGCCCAAACCGGAGGGATACATGCTCGTCGTTCAGACCCGGGCGGGTGCCGACGCGAAGCCGGCCAACAACCGGCTCAAATATGCCATGCATACTTGCGCCGGCTGCAAGCTTCCCGAATACGCGTGCCCTTGCACCGAGCATTAGCACGCCCATCCCAAGCCATGTCTCGCCTGCCGCCTTGTGTGCTCCTCGCCATGCTGATTCCGGCTTTTGCCGGTCCGTCCGCGATCCCTGATCTCGCGGAGAATCCGCATGTCGTCTTCCTGAAATCCTGGCTGGATCCGGCGAAGCCCGCCGGGGAGCACACGCTGCCGCACGCCCGTTTCCGGTTCGCAGACACCCTCGCCGATGCGGTGCGCGACCAGGACCGCGCGCTCGTCCGGGAGTTACTTCCGCTTTACTCGCAGGCGCTCGAATCCGAAATCCAGTTGTGCCAAATCGAGCTCTCGGCCAGATCCCAACTGGCCGGGCAGGCAAGGCAGATCGCCGACCAACTCCACGCGCTCGTCTCGCTCCTGGGCGAACGACCGGCCGCCGGGACGCTCGGCCAAATCGAGCGCGAAACTCTTGCTGCCGCCTCGCTCCCGTTCGAGGTCGCCGCCGCTGAGAACCTGGCAAAACTTCCCGCCCTGCACAGGCGGCTCAAACTGCTCGGTGCCAAACCAACCGCCCCCGCC
>JBAXXD010000060.1:0-23826 GCA_037128135.1 Verrucomicrobiia bacterium | reverse complement strand
GCATGAACCCGACATGGTTGACAAATATCTTTGTCGCGCAGGAAGGATTGGATTTTATCGCATAGTTCGGGTCTTGTTCCAAGCCATCATACCAGACCGGTTGCGAACTTGCGGTTTCTTCGCGTTTAGTTTCTGACATGTGGAGTTTTTTTATAGATCAGCAACAAACTCGAGGCCGGTTCGGGAATATCAAGAGTGAATTCCCTGGCGAGCACCGATCCCGCGACGGTCTTCTTTTCTTGCGTGTCGACGTTTGTGAGCAGGTAATCCGCCTTGTCGTCCAGACCGCGCAAGGCGACCTTCGCCGACGGAAACGGCGATTGCTCCCGGCGGAAAGCCAGAACATAGCCTTGCCCCAAATCCGGCCGGTCGTATTGCGAGATGCTCCAGAATTGATGGCTCGTATTGATTTCCGCCAGCGGATAGTAGTCGCCCAATGTGAGAGGACGCAACGATTTCAGTTCTTCCACCATCTTGCGGACCGAAGGAAGATTGTCCTGAAGCTTGGATGTCTGAAGCACCACACCTGTACTCGCAATGCTGCGGAAGTTATAAGGATCAAACGCCCACACCCCGCCGGAATGCAGGGGCACATATAAACCCAACCCCGCATTTTGCACCTGATCCTGAACTGGCAGCGGCTTTCGGCCACATTGCGTGTCACTTTGCCAAAGCGGATAACTTCGGCTGATCATCTCCAAGTCTAATCGCCGCCCCCCGCTGGCACAATTGTCGATTGTCAGTCCGGGGTGCCGGGCTCGCAATTCATCCCACATGGCATAGAGGCTGACAATATAGCGGTTTTCTGTCATCCCTTGCCGGTCCTCCGTATCCGCTGCTTTCCAGAACCGCAATGGGTCGATGTTAAAATCGACACGAAAGACATCGATTCCCCAATCGTCGATACACTTGGAAAGGTGATCGGTCATCCATGCCAAAGCTGCAGGATCTGCCAGGTTATAGAGGAGGGAGTCCTTAAAGCGGGAGTCAGAAGCAGGGAGCAACACCCACTCCGGATGCTCCTTCGCCAGGCGGCTGTTGGGAGTGACGCGCTCCGGCTCAAACCACAAAATAAATTTCATCCCGTTTCGATGCACCTCATCGCTAACCGGTTTCAGACCGTTGGGATACGCCTCCGGATTGGGAACCCAACTCCCCACACCGGCATAGCTGCCCTCATTCCATCCACAATCCACCCAAAAAGCCTCGCAGCCCGCTTGGGCGGCGATGGGGATTGCCTCCTTTTGATTTCCCTCATTCCCCCGGCCATTATAATCATAGTAAGGAGAAAGAGCAACCGGGGGCATGGCCATTTCGCCATTGATCCGCGGCACGTAGTGGGCCAGCAGCAATTGGCGCAACAAATTATGGCCGCGGAGCGAATCCTTGCCTTTCCAGAAAACCAGCAGGATCCGGGGCGAGCGAACAGTTTCGCCCGGATGCAGTTTCATGTGAAACGTTTGTTGTCCCGCCTGAAGTTGCACGTCCCTTTTATCCCGCTGCAGGTGGAATGCCCACTGTCCCGTCCAGCCGATCGCGCCCACCACGCCGCCGCCGGAGTATTCCAGATTAAAGAACGGCATGCGGCCATCCGAGGATCGTCCCCCGGACGGAGCCAAATCAATCACCGCGTTGGTCCCCACGACTTGATCCACCGGAAGGAAATCGAGTGGGCCATTCGTGCTGCCGTGGGAATGGTGGAAGATCACCTCCCCTTCCGGCAACTTGAGATCGAGGTTCAGCGGCAGGAGTTTTTCCAGTATGGGAGTATCGGCATTGCCTTTGTTGGTGGCATACAGCACCCATTCGACCGCCGGGGAATCGACAAAGCTTGTCACCTCACAGCGCAGCTCCAGACCCGTTTTCGGATCGGTGTAAGTCATCGCCCGCTGGTTTTTTCCGCCGACCGACTTCTCGGTCTCAACTTTAGTTTGCCAATTTTTTAACAAATCGGCTGAGGCGACTCCTCCATAGACAAAAGAAAACGGAACACCGGACGAAATGCCCTCCAAAGCAGCGGGCGCCGGGGCACCTTTGACTTCGGCGCGAAAAGCCCGTTCCGACCATGCCTGCGCCTGCTTGATTTCATCCCCCCCGTCAGCAAAGGCAGTGATCGCACCGAGAAAAAGGGCCATGACGCAGGAAACTTCGAAAATCATTGCGGGCAGGACGCGATTAGCCCACGCGGGACGGAGGGCGAACGTGGCGCGGAAGAGATGGCTGCGATTGAGAGGATGTTGTTTCATAGGGATGGGTGGGCTGACGGGGTTTTGGGGAAGCTTTTTCCGTTGCCGTTTCATTTTAAGCTAGGGGGAAGCTTTTGGTAGATCAGCAGTAAGCCAGCGAGGGAAGCTTTTGGTAGATCAGCAGTAAGCTAGAGGCAGGCTCAGGAATATCAAGAGTGCATTCCCGGGCGAGCGCCGATCCCGCGACGGTCTTCTTTTCTTGCGTGTCCATGTTTGTGAGCAGGTAATCCGCCTTGGCATCCAGACCGCGCAAGGCGACCTTCGCCGACGGAAACGGCGATTGCTCACGACGGAACGCTATGACATAACCTTGGCCCAAATCCGGCCGGTCGAATTGCGAGATGCTCCAGAATTGGTGGCTCGTATTGATCTCCGCCAGCGGGTAGTAGTCGCCCAACGTGAGCGGGCGCAGCGATTTCAGCTCTTCCACCATCTTGCGGACCAACGGCAGCTTGTCCTGATCCTTGGAAATATCCGGACAAACCACTCCTGTGGTCGCAATGCTGCGAAAGTTATAAGGATCAAACGCCCACACCCCTCCGGCATGCAGGGGCACATACAAGCTCAACCCCGCGTTTTGAATCTGATCCTGGACTGGCTGCGGCTTTTGGCAACATTGCGTGTCACTTTGCCAAAGCGGATAACTTCGGCTGATCATCTCGAGATCCAATCGCCGACCGCCGCTGGCGCAATTGTCGATTGTCAGTCCGGGGTGCCGGCCTCGCAATTCATCCCACATGGCATAGAGGCCGACAATGTAGCGGTTTTCGGCCATCCCTTGCCTGTCCTCCGGATCTGAAGACTGCCAGAAACGCAATGGGTCAATGTTAAAATCGTTGCGAAAGACGTCGATCCCCCAATCGCCGATGCACTGGGAAAGGTGATTGGTGATCCATGCCAGCGCTGCCGGGTCTCCCAGGTTGTAGAGGTCGCCCTGTTCAGCCCTGCTCTTGGCAGATGAGTGTAGCACCCACTCCGGATGTTCTTTTGCCACGCGGCTGTTGGGAGTGACGCGTTCGGGTTCAAACCACAGCACAAATTTCATCCCGTTCCGATGGGCCTCATCGCTAACCGGTTTCAGGCCGTTGGGAAATGCCTCCGGCTTAGGAATCCAACTGCCTGCACCGTCAGGCCAGCCGCCCTCAAACCATCCGGCATCCACCCAAAAAGCCTCGAACCCCGCCCGGGCGGCGATGGGGATTGTCGCTTTTTGATTTTCCTCATTGACCCGGTTGCCGCTATTATAATCAAACCACGTATTTAGCGCCGTGGGGGGTATGGCTATTTCGCCGTTGATCCGCGGAACGTAGTGAGTGAGCAGCAATTGGCGCAATAAATTATGACCCCGAAGCGAATCCTTGCCCTTCCAAAAAACCAGCAGAATCCGAGGTGACCTAACAGTTTCGCCCGGATGCAGTTTCATGTAAAACGTTTGTTGGCCCGCCTGGAGCAGCACTTCTTTTTTATCCCGCTGCAGATGGAATGCCCACTGGCCCGTCCAGCCGATCGCGCCCACCACGCCGCCGCCGGAGTATTCCAAGTTAAAGAACGGCATGCGGCCATCCGAGGATCTTCCCCCGAACGGAGCCAGATCAATCCCTTCTTTGGGCCATACGACCTGATCCACCGGAAGGAAATCGAGCGGGCCACTTGTGCTGCCGTGGGAATGGTGCAAGATCACCTCCCCTTCCGGCACCTTGAGATCGAGGTTCAGCGGCAGGAGCTTTTCCAGTATGGGGGTATCGGCATTGCCTTTGTTGGTGGCATACAGAACCCATTCGACCGCCGGGGAATCGTCAAAGCTTGTCACCTCACAACGCAGTTCCAACCCCGTCTTCGGATCGGTGTAAGTGATCGCCCGCCGATTTTTGCCGCCGGCCGACTTCTCGGTCTCAACTTTCACCTGCCAATCTTTCAACAAATCGGCTGAGGCGACGCCCCCGTAGACAAAAGAAAATGGAACACCGGACGAAATGACATTCGGAGCAGCGGGCTCCTGGGTGGCTTTGCCTTCTGCGCGAAAAGCCCGTTCCGACCAGGCCTGCGCCTGCTGTATTTCCTCCCCCCCGTCAGCAAAGGCGGTGATCGCTCCAAGGAAAATGGCCATTACGCAGGAAGCTTCGAAATCATTGCGGGCAGGACGCGATTGGCCCACGCGGGACGGATGGCGAACGTGGCGCGGAAGAGGTGGCTGAGGTTAAGTGGATGCGGGCTCATAGAATTGAGAACCTACTCCGGAGGCTCGGGGGGCACATAGTTGTCCGGCCCGCCGTAGCGCCTCCAATCCCGGTAGACAAAGAATGTCGGAATGAGCCCCAGCAGCCCTCCGAGCAGCATCCACGGATAAGCCATGCGATAGTTGCTGTGCATCGCGTCCATGAAGGTGCCTGCAAGGTAGTTGCCCGGAACTCCGATCCCGCATCCGAAGATCATGCCGGCGGCAGAGAACTGGCCGAATTTTGCGTGAGGGAAGATCTGCATTCCAAGCGTGGCGCCGCTGATGGCCCCCGCTGTAGCAATGAGGTTCCCAATGATCAATATGGTGAGCAGGGACTGCTTGTCGTGGATAAAAAAGTAGGAGATTATGGTCATGATGATCCCTCCCACCCCGCAGGTGAGGGACACATAGAACGCGGAAAATTTATTGCACAGCCAGCCCATTGGCGCGAGAGCGCAGAGGCTGGTGATGCCCGTTATGGCGAAGACCTTCCCTAAATCTTCCATGCTGATCCCGAGGGTTTTTTGGTAAAAAAGGATCAGGAAGGTGCCAGCACAGCCAAAGCAGCCGTTGATCATGCCTGCGATGAACATATTGCGGTACATGGGAACCGACAGGCAGGAGCGAAAGTAGCCTCCATAGGCTTGAAGCACGCTCGGCTTTTTCTTAGCCGGCACCACCGGGGGGTATTCGCCTTCCTTGACCTTCCAACACATCATCAGGAAAACGACGAGATAAAAGAGGCCGAGCCCCACGCAAATCTCCTTGCGGTGGCTCATGATGGAAGGGAACAAATACCAGTTGAACGCAACGCCGGCGATGGTACCGACGAAGCGGAACCACGACAAAAACTGCGCCATGAACGACTGGGGCACCACGTCGTGCATCAGCCACGTAAAGGCGTTGTTAAAAACCATCCCCAGGTAGTGGAAAGCCACAATAAAAATGCACAGCCAGCTCAGGCAGACTGCCTGGACGGTGATGCTGGGAGCGATCGGGTGGACCACATGGGTGTAGATCCAGCCGCCGACCTCCGGCGCGAAACCGATCATGATCAGGGAGAAAACCTTGATGGGGGTGCAGATCGCCAGGAACGGAATGCGCCGGCCCCAGCGGCTGCGACATTCATCGCTCTTCCGGCTGATTCCTGGCAGGAAGAGGATGTTGATGACCCCCCCGATGCTGCCCATCATCACCCCGATCAAGACGTTTGAGGCTTGCAAATCCTTGAGGTAGATCGTGAGAAAAGGGCCGAATACACCGCCAAAAAAGCTCGCTGCAAAATCCCCCCATAACAACCAGAAGAAAAGCACGCAGATACCGCGAAGGGTGTATTCGAGGGTTCCGACTCGATAAGTTTGGGGCGTTGTCATAGGAAAGAAAAACTGCTCAGCAAAGAACCGGGCGACCGTATGTGGAATGTAAATAAAGTCAACATGCAATAAGCCACACATGCAATTAAGCCCGTAAATGAGCGCCGGCTCAGATCGCACAAGAACATCATCATTTCCAGGGTTGTGGCATCATTGGAGCCGGTTCGGCATACGGGCGCGCCATGCGCAGGAAGAATCCGCAGGCTTTCCCGCCGTTCAATGCCATCAGGATCGTGACTGGCGTGCGTCCTGCCGGCAGTCGCACCGGTATGCGGTGTGTATCGCGTAATGCCGGATTGGTGCCCTTCAGGTTCGTATGCACCTCTTGCTCCCCGATCCACAAGCGAACCGGTCCATCTTCACCGAACCTGACTTCAACGTCCATCGCCTCTTCGGCATCGACATGCCCAAAGAATGCGGCGTGCCCGCTCTGCCCCTCCCACGTGTCGTGATTGTTGACGAAGGAGGCCGGGAAAGTTCGTTCGTTCGTCAGGTGGTCGTTCGCATTCGGTCGAGCCATATCGGCGATCTCCTCACCAGGAAGCACCGGTGTGATCAGCCAGCACAGAAAATCATCGGATACGTTCGGTGGGCCGGGCAGCGGCAGCGGTCCGAAGAACGGGCGATTGGCATAGTCGAACGGCGCGGAGCGCAACAACTTCACCCCCTGGCCATCGAAACCATAGACGTGGTTCGGCACAACATCGAGTTGCCGTTTGACTCCACCCGAGCTGAGTGTGACGTGCTGAGTCTCAGGATGAATCCCCACCACCTCGCATACGTTGCCGTCGGTATCTGTCACGACGCGCACCCCCGCTGTGCAGGAGAACAGCTCGCGGCCGTTCAAGCGGCCGTGGAGTTGACCGGCTTCACACGTGAGCTGATAGGTGTGATCCCCCCAGCGCTGGGTGCAGGTGAAATCATGCCCTGTGGGTCGCAGGCCCGACCACCAGACACGGTCTTCGTCGATATGGATCCCATGGAGATGGGCAAGGTATTCGAGAGCAGTTAGGAGCATCGGGCCGTAATTTCCACCGCCCCAGGTGGTTGACTCGCCGGTCTTGATGCCAACGCCCCCGAAGAAAGCGTGCCCGTTTCGCGCAAGGGTCTTGTGCAACTTGTCGCCAAGCATGGAAGCCTCCGCATAGTGGCCGTAGTTTTCGAGGGCGCGGATCGCGCGTTGCTGGATGAGACCATGACAGTAGGCATCATCCTGGGAATAGCCAGGGATATCCACGCGCTGATAAAATGGCTCGTTGATAGCAAAGCATGCCAGGCCGAATGGAGTCCAGAATTCGTCGGGATTGAGCAGATGGCACCGGATGAACTCATCGGCCATTTGCTGTGTGAACAATCCGTAATACATTCCAATCGCATTGTTGTGTAAAACAAGGACGTCCACCCGCGCTCCGGTTCGGTCACGATCGAAAAAGGCCTGTTTGTCAGGCCTCCACAAACTGTCTGTCACACGCTGGCGCACCTCCTCGGCTTGCTGTCGCCAGAATGACTCGCGGCCGTTCCCAAGTTCCCGTGAAATGTCGGCCAGCATGAGCCGGCTGCTAAAGCTATAACCGTTGATATTGAGCGAGGCGATTGGCACGAGCACATCGGCTGGTGTGGGTGCGGGAAATCCCTGCTGGTATCGTTCGATCCAATAGCTGGCATAGACGTCAGGATCCAGGGGACTGGGAAGGCCTGCCGCTCCAGGCGGCTGATCGAAGGGCCAATAGGTTGGCGCACCCCGCGTGGTCCATCGCGGATCGCCGTCCTCTCCCGTGTCCCAGGTACACCACAGTTCGAGCAGGCCATCACCGTTGGAATCACGGGTTTTCCACAGGTAGGAGTCAAAAGCCTCAAGCGCCGCATACAGCAACTCCAGATATTCCCGATCCTTGCCAAGCCAGAAATACAGCTTCCATGCGGGGGTCGGGAAGCAGTAGCCCTGAATCATCCGGTAGTCGAACACCAGGCCCAGCGCGGGATCTTCGACGAAACCTTCCACCCATTTGCCATTCTTGAAATTGCCCTTGCGGGCAGCAGCAGCATTGTTGACATAGCCCGGCAGACGACCATCCTCCCTCTGACCGAGCATGAAAACCAACTGGTTATGCACGGCAACTTCAAGGTTTCGCTTGGCATACATTTCTCCGCCCATCGGTTGGGTCTCGAGATAGGCAGCATGGAACCCTCCCCCCTCGACCAGGACCTTCATCGCAGGATTAAACTGCACGACATTTTCTGCCGCCTTCGCCTCGGCAATGTCGAAGAGGCGCTGCAAGGCGTCATCGCTGGTTTGGAAAGACACGCCAGTCTGGACGATGTTCCCTTCCGCAGATTTCTTCTTAAGATATTGGGAAACCTTATCGATCATTTCTTGTGTATTCATAGTTTTCTCTTAATTTCGCAAAGGCTTTTTTTGGCCGTCATTTTTCTGTTAAGTCAGAACCATCTGGTAAAGTCGGAGGCTTGTGATGGGCGCCTCTCAAAGCGGCTTATTCTATGCGAGAACGCCTTTGTCTCCAGGCGGGTATCCTCGACCAACTCCCGTGGCATGGGCATCTTGCCCATGCGTAGCAATCCAGTAAGACATGGGCAGGATGCCCATGCCACGGTATGGTTTCTACTCGCCATTTTTACTTTTGATTTGATGAACAATCTCCCGCTCTGCCGGGGCGTGATCGCGGCCGAGCTTTCAAACCGCAGGTGTGCCGGCGTAGTTGAGCAAATTGCGTAACAAGCGCTCAGCGACAGGATCTTTTCCGAGGTTCTCGCGGATGTTCAGTGTATTCATGACGATCCGTCCCGCGCCGTGCCGATAGACCGCCACGTAGGGGCCGGATTTGTAGCCGAAGCAGGTTTGGATCGCGCCGCAGACCACCTCGTCCGGATCCTCGAGATCCTTCAGGCACATCCCTTGATGCGGGACGATATTCCGGTAAGACGCCCAGTCCAGCAGGCCGGTCGGCAGTCCGTCGAAGATCGGATGCCGCCGCGCCCAGTCGTCCCGGTGGTAGAAGCCAGCGACGCAGTCAACCCGGTTCAGTTTGGGCGAGTGGAAGCGGGTCAATCCGTCCGTCTCGCAGATCGACAGACGCAGCCGGCTCCCGCAGGCGCCGCTGATCACCTTGACCGCCAGCAAGTGAGCGCCTTCCGTGAGATCGACAAGCGCGCCGCGGGTGTTGAATTCGGCGTTCCCCCCGGCTTCGTTACCGGTGCGAAGCGTGTCGCTCACCGCCTTGCCGTCCAGCCACGCCTTATACCAATAATCCGCGCCGAGCTTGATCTCGTAGGAGCCGGCGAGCTGGATTTCGAACGGGACATAGATGTACACAACGGCATTCTCCTTGGCCGTGCCCTGGGGCGACGACTTGACCCCGCCCCAGAGCGGCATCAAGTCCCGGCAACCGCCGTCCTCGCCGACCTCGACTTCATGACGTCTGCCGATTTGTCCGCCAAGCTGGAACGTCTCCGGGACGCTAGTGAGCTGGCCGGGCTCCGGCTCCGGCGCGTCTTTCGCAAAGTTCTCAAACACTGTCCATCGGGCGGGCATACGGGCCGAGTCGTTGGTGAATACCGCCTGGGGTGTGAGCATGACCGCCGTGGCGCCTTGCTCGACGCGCCGTGAGAACTCAGCAAACAGCGAACGGGAGACTAAGCGGTTGCCGCTGGTCACGATGACTTCCCGGCCGGAAGATGCTCCGGGAGCGAACGGACGGCAGACGATGTCAGTTGCCTTCAGCCACGCGGCCAGCTCCGGGTCATCGCCCCACAATGCGACTTCGGCTTTCACCTCCGGCATCAGCGCCGGATCGGACACCTGGAACACAGCCTCGCCATCAACGGCAGCCGCTCCCGAGACGAACGAAGCGGTCAGCCGGTGACGTCCGGCGGGACCGTCGAGCTTCACGTCCTTCTTCCAAACTAAGAGAGCGAAGGGCTGTTCGGTCTCCGCGATCTGAAGCGGGACAATCTCCCGCAGAACCACTTCTTGGTTTGGTCCGAAGAGCACGACCTCGACTTGGTAGCATCCCGGCGGCAGGACATCCTCGTTGGCGAGGACAACCTCGGCGTGAACCGTCCCGCCGCAATAGGCGTGCCACGGCTCGACGAAGAGGTTCCATTTCAACGGGGCGAACCCCGTGCGGATGGCATCCACCACGCCGGGCTTCAGATCACGCAGTAATGTAATCGGGCCTTCGCCAGTGCAAGCTGCATCGATCAAAGTGGACATGCTATAGCCGACCACCTTGGGATTGGCGCGGAGCGCGTTCATTCCCAGCCGCCGGTGTTCCGAGTTAGCGGCTTGACAGGCTTTAAAGTAGTCCTCGGGGCGTCCGAAGACCTCGCCCAAGCGCAATTGTTTCCAATCGGTTATGAACATGTCCAACTGCGCGCGGAAATAGATGGCATCCATCTTTTCGGTAGCTCCCAGCCTCTCGTAATGGCGTGCGAGGCTCACCAGATCAACGGCGCTGGCGACTCCGTATTCGGAGAGAAAGGTGGCCCCTTTATTCCAACTGTCGTCCGTCTCCTGCAGAAAGCCCCTGTCAGCAGGGTTAACCTTCCAGACGCCGTCGCCGCCGCGAAGCCAGGCGATCTCGGTGGCGCCGTGCGGCACAGGCATGTAGTTGTGGACGTCATTCAGCGGGGTGTCCCACGTGTTGGAACCGGGGCGGCTGAGATTATTAATGCTAAGGTCCTTGTCAAAGCGTCCGCTGTTGAGCAGGCAGAGACGGCTGCTGTCAAGAGCGCGCAACTTCGGAAGGAATGATTCCGCGACGTATCGAAACACAGGCCCTTCGAAACACTCGTTGAAAACATACCAGAGCACAATACACGGATGGTTCCGGTCGCGACGGATGATGCCCAGGAGCGAGCGGTCGAAGCGCTCCGGCATGGCTGGCGAATCGCGCATGAGCCATGAGGCGCATGACTGCTGCGAAACCATCATTCCCAGCTCGTCGCAGAGCTCGAGCTGTGCCCTGGTTCCCGTGAACAGGAAGCGGACCAGATTGAAGCCCATCGTCTTGGCGTAGAGAATGTCTTTCCGAAGTAACGTTAGATCCTGGCAGGAAATGATCGTAATAGGACTGCACCTGCTGGTGTGCGCGCTGCGCAGGAAGATGCGCCGGCCATTGAGCCGGAAATAACCGTCCTCGAAATCAAAGTGGCGGAACCCGCAGCGCGTCGAGCGCTCGTCGATTGACTGGCTCCCCGTTGCTTGGAGCCGCGCCGTCACCCGGTATAAAATCGGGGCATCCAAGTCCCACAGCCGATGTTGCGGGATGGTCAGACTCCCGTTGACCTGGCTGCGGCCCGTAGGCACGCTTGTCTCCACGGCGGACCAGGCCACGGTCTCACCCCCGGCGGCGTGGGCGGCTACGAGCCCGAACCGGACCGGCACAGCCACGGAACCGGCGTTGAAAACCGTCGACTCGACCTTGATCTCGCCGGTCTTCCAATCCGGCAGCAGATGCACCTCCTCGATGGAGACGGCGGGAACAGTCAACAGCTCCACGGAATCAAGAACGCCGCCAAAATTCCATAGCGCGCCAGGGGCATGGGGCAGAGATTTAACGCACCTCGCCGTCTCGTTGAGGACGATCCCGTCGATTGGCTCATGGGTCGGATTCAGGACGCGGATGGCCAAGAGGTTCTCTTTCCCCGGCTTGACCGCGGCGGTCACGTCCAACGAGAACGGCTCCTCGCCGTCCTCGTGGCTGCCGACCAGCGTTCCGTTCACCCAGACGTCGGCCTTGTAATCCACCGCCCAGAAACGCAGCAGAGTGCGCCCCTCGGGATCGGGATTGACAGGGGCAGTGAAGCTCCGCCAATACCAGGCCAGCCCGTGATAATCAGGAAAAGCCTCCTGGATAGTGCTCGGAACAGCCACCGTCATGGCTTCGGGCCTCGGGGCTGCGAACCACTTCTCATCGCGGCCTTTGTTTTTGCTGTCGGTGGCAATGAGCCAGCCGTCTCCGTCAAGGCTCGTGACTGGAGTAAATTGGGGGGCTTCGTGTTTTATTTTCATGGTTTTCCTTTTATGTTTTTCCTGATTCCGTGAAAGGATTTTCAGCATTTAATTTTGTTGTTAAGTTAGAAACCTCCAGAAAAGCTGGTGGCTTGTGATGGGAACCACTCAAAGCGGCTTATTCTATGCGAGAACTCCTTTACCTCCAAGGCGTGAATCATCGACCAACTCCCGTGGCATGGGCATCCTGCCCATACGTAACAAATCCAGTAAGACATGGGCAGGATGCCCATGCCACGGTATGGTTTCTACGCGGCATTTTCAGCTCATTTGTCCCCAGTTTTTCCATGCAATGCCTTTCCATATTTCGCCCCGACCGTCCCGATTGCCGTCCTGCCGGGTAAAACAAGCGGGACGCTTGTTCTACTCTGGCTTAAATTGAGGTGCCATTCGAGTCTGCCCCCGCTTGTGCGCGGGGCTATCGCATGAACGCCTTGGCCACGCGGTCCACGGTGCGACGGGCTTCGTCCTCGTCGGGCGCGGCGGTGACAAGGAATAGACCCTCGGGGCGGAGGTGTCTGGCCAGCACCTCGATTTCGCCTTCCTCTTCTTCCCGTCGGCAGTTGACTTGCACCGACTTGCCGGCGGCCTGAATCCGGGCTGGCCGTCAGTACAGCGAATGAGTTGTTCTTTGCTCATGGGGTTTTTCTGTTGTTGAGTGGCGATGGGTGGCTTGAATCGGTGGCAATCCTACCGCGCGCCATTCTTTGTGCTACACATCCTATTCGAATCGTTTGACATTTCTTTCGATTTGATGAAAAACAGATGGCCCCACGGAAAAGCGCGGCGCGCACTCCAAAGCGCTTTGCGCAAAATGCAGGAAGCGCTTGATTTCTTATAATCCAAGGAACCCCTTGATTTCTCCGACGAGTTTCGGGATCCGTTCTTGCCGGCCGGGAATATGAATAAATATTTCACTCCCAATAAAATAGCGCAAAAAAATCACGGCTTGACTCCGTCACTTCACCCCCGTATAGTATTTGATGCACCGAGTCGCCATCAATATGACCCCCCCCCGCAGCCTGCTTGATCAGATATTTTTCTCAGCCCGCGTCCTTTTCTTGGTTTCCCTGGTGGCACCCCTCCACGCCAACATCTCAAGTGATGCCGTGGTGGACCTTCAAGCCACCGTCGCGGACACCTCCCCGTGCATCACTCTCTCCTGGACTCTGCACGGGGTCGGCATCACGGGCCAGTCGGTGTATCGCAGACTCAAGGGAGCGACCGGATGGGGGACGGCCTTGGCGACGCTCAGCACCACCGCTACCAGCTATGCGGACACCACGGCACTGCCGAACGTGGAATACGAATACTGGATGAGGCGCACGTTCAGCGCGACTCCGTATACGGCGATCGGCTATATCAGTGCGGGCGATAAGGTGGCGGAGGTTCACGCGCGCGGCACTCTCCTTTTAGTTGTGGATGATACGATGGTCACCCCGCTGGCCAGCGAGATTGCCCAGCTGCGAGACGATCTGAGTGCCGATGGCTGGAGCGTTCAGCAGATCACCGCGCCACGCACTGGCACGGCTATCACCACCAAGGCGCTGATCAAAGCCGCCTATGATGCGGATCCGACCCAGGTGAAGATGGTCTATCTGCTCGGGCGGGTCCCGGTGCCGTATTCGGGATTCTATATCAACCCGGACGGCCACGGGAGCCGTGCCTTCCCGGCGGATGGCTACTACGCGGACATGAATGGCACCTGGACGGATGCTACGACATACAGCGGAGGGATCAACTCGCCACGCGGCGACAACGTGGCCGGCGATGGCAAGTTTGACCAGGACTACTTTCCCACCACTTTGGAGTTACAGGTCGGGCGGGTGGACATGGCGAACCTGACGGAAGCCCCCTCCAGCGCGACCAGCGAGACCTCGCTGTTGCGCCGCTATTTACGCAAGGCTCACGATTTCCGCTACAAGCAGGGGGCCTATGCAGCCGTTCCCCGCCGCTCGCTGATATACGAAGGTTTTGCCAGTTGGGGCGAGGCCTTCGCCGCGAACGGCTGGGCTACGGCCTACACCTGCGTGACTCCCTCGACCACGGTGCCCTCGGCCATTGACCAGGCGTCGGTTAACCAATGGTTCACCTCTGCCACGGCGAATTCCTATCTCACGGGACACATCAACGGCAGTGGCGGGGTGACGAGCTTCCAAGGCGGTGGCGAGTCCTTCGAGTTCGGGCGCAAACCGAGCAAGGTGGTTTTCCCCAGCGCATTCGGCAGTTATTCCGACGACTGGGATTATACCAATTCGGTGATGCGCGCGATGCTGGCCGGTAATGCCTCCGGGGATTCGCTGGCCCTGACCTGTTACTGGGATGGCCGCCCGCACTATTTCACCCACCAACTGGGCATGGGCGAGACTTTTGGCTATGCCATCCGAACCTCGCAAAACGCCAATATCTCCGGCGGTGGCGGCTACACCCCGGGCGGATACTCGTTCGGCGGGGTGCATGTCGGCCTGCTGGGCGACCCCGCGCTGCGCCTGCACATGGTCGAGCCGCCGCGCAACCTCCTCGCTACAAGTGCTGGCAGCCAGGTGACGCTGAGTTGGAGCGCCTCCACCGAGACCGGTTTGCAGGGCTACCACGTCTATCGCGCCGCGACGAGTGCGGGGCCCTTCACCAAGCTCACGACCACGCCCCAGGCTGGCACCAGCTACACCGATAGCACCGGCACCCCCGGCCAGAGTTACGCCTATATGGTGCGCACGCTCAAACTCGAGACCGTTCCCGGCGGTTCCTATTACAACCTCAGCCACGGCGCGCTCGCCACGCTCACCGTGAATGACGCCGCCACCGCCGCTCCGCTGAACCCCACCAACCTCGCCGTGACGCAGACGAGTGCGGTCGCGGCCACCCTCACCTGGACGGACCAGTCCAGCGACGAGACCGGCTTCCGCATCGAGCGCAAGTCCAGCGCCGACGGAGCGTATGCCTCCATCGGCACGGTCGGCTCAAATGCGACCACATTTTCCGATCCCGGCCCCTTCACTCAGGGGACTGCGTATTACTACCGCGTCTTTGCCACCGGGAGTGCGGGGGATTCCCTGGCCACCAACGAGGCCTCCTTCGAGGTGGCGGCGGGGACGATCGACTTTCAAGCCTTGACCCGCATGAAGGTGAGCCGGGCTGTCGGCACGGCCCAGATTCCGGTGGAACGCTTTGGCGGCGTCACGGGGGCGATCACGGCAAACTACACGACGTCCGATAGTTCGGCGATTTCAGGCACGCACTTCACGGGCGGCAACGGCACCCTGAGCTGGGCTGATGGAGAAAGCGGCATCAAATACATCTCGATCCCTATCACCAACAACGCCACGCCTCAGCAGGCGCGACAGTTCGTCATCACGCTGAGCAGTCCCACTGGCGGCTCGGGCCTTGGCATTTACAAGACGATGCGGGTGTGCATTGAAGACTCCGCCGCCACGCTGCCCGGTCCCTGGCTCCAGACCAACATCAGCGACGACGGCAGCCATGGCCTAGTCAGCGACACCTCTCCCGCCGTGTCGGCCGAGGGCGCGATCGGCTCCACGATGATCGGTGGAGGCGGCCTCGACATAGCACAAAGCTGGGAGACCGGCCGGTTTATCTATCAGACTCGGACGGGCGACGGCGTGCTCACCGCCTATATCCCGAACACCGTTCCGAAGCAGACGGCCGCGCGCTTTGCCCTCATGGTGCGGGATACCATCTTTACGAGTAGCGCCTGGCAGTCCCCCATGGCGGCCACCGTCACGACCTTCGACACCACCTTGGGGTCGAAATTCCACTACCGAGTAACGCAGGGCGCCAGCAGCACCATCGTCGGTGCCGCCAACACCGATATCACCCCGCGCTGGCTGCGCCTCAGCCGCGTCGGCAATGTTTTCACATCCTACTCATCCTCCGATGGCACGACCTGGACGACGATAGGCAGCGCCACAATCGCCCTGGCGGCCACCACCAATTGGGGCTTGTTCCATATCTCGCAAGGCACGAACTACGATCTGGCACCCCAGGTTGACTACCAACTCGCCACCTTCCAGAACGTGACCCTAACCCCGGAGATGCTTGCCCCCGCGAGTTCCGCTTGGCTCGGCGATGCTGCCGGCGACTGGAACAACCCCGCCAACTGGGCGAGCGGAACCTACACCAACGGCGCGGGCCAAATCGCCACCTTCGACTACAACATAACAGCCGCTCGGATCATCACCCTGAACGGCTTGACCACCGTAGGCGGCATGGTGCTAAACGATCCCGATGCCACTGGCCAAGGAACGACTTCCAATTTGGGCTTCAATATCTCGCTGGGAGCCAACAACCTGACCTTGGACGCCGGCACTGCTGGCTACCATCCCTCCGATCTGGTGCTGATCTCCATACCCGCAACCAACAAGGTGGGCCATACGTTCTCCAACGGCACCGGCAAACTGATCCTGACGGACAACGTCCAGTTTGACGTGAACGCGAATGTCGAGTTCAGCATGGGCAACGCTCTGCTTTCGGGCGCCGGCTCCCTGCTCAAAACGGGCAGCGGCACGCTTCTGATAGCCGGCGCCAACTCCGCTTATTCGGGCAATATCCGGATCGAAGGCGGCACCTTGCAGGCGCGCAACAATGCAACAGCGTTTGGTACCGGCACCATCACCTGGGTCAACACAGGCGGCATGAGCATCAACAACTTCGGCTCGGGCTCCACGCCACCAACCTTTGCCAATAACTTGGTGCTGGAAAAAAGTTCCGGTTCGAGCACGCCCTTCGGTATGTTTGCCGTCAACACCCCGTATAACTGGTCGGGCAATATCTCCTCGCTCACCCCTGGTGCTGGCGATGGGGTTTCGCTGAGCGTCAATTTTGATACCACCTGGACCAACTACAACAGCGGCAGGGCCTACAACATGAGCACGTTCAGTGGCGACAACTCCGGGCTGAAGTTTGACGCCTCCCATGGCTTCCTCACCAGTGACAGCTATCTGGGCGTTGGCAGCGCCAATGCCTTGGGACTGGGCAACAATGCCCTGGTCAAACTCGGAGCGCATGTAACCAGTCAGACCGGCATCCTGGCCACTGTCACCGGACTGACAATCGCCTCGCCGATCATGGTGGCTGGCACCACCAACCAGACGGCGGTTGTGCTCGGCAGCACGGTCACCAGCGGCACGGTCACCTACACCGGCCCGATCACGCTCAACTACAACACCCAAAGCAACCTGCGCCAAGGGTTCCTGCGTGCGGAAACTGGCAGCACCGTCGTCTTCACCTCCGTGATCGGCGTCGGCGGTGCCTCCAGCGGGGCGTATCTGCCGCTGGCCAAAATCGGTGGTGGACGCGTGGAACTCAACAGCGCGAGCACCTATCTGAGCAACACCGCCGTGCGCAGTGGCGAATTGGTGCTCGGCAACGCCACCGCCCTGGGCGGCGTGACCAACGTCACCACGGTCAACCTCGGCGAAGTCACGCCGGTCATGACAAGCGTGCGGGTGGCCACCATTGGCAGCACCTCCTCGGGCACCTTCGCCGCAGATGTCACATACAACGGAACCTTCACGGCAGCTCCGACCAGCGTCGATGGCATCACCCTGGCGGTTGGGGATCGCATCCTGATCAAGGACAACGGGACACAAAATGGGATCTATGTGGTGCAAAGCTCGGGCACTTGGGTGCGCGCCACGGATCTCACGACCACGGCGCAGATGGCCTACGGCCAGCAGGTCGCGGTGACCTCGGGCACGATCAACGGCGGCAGCGTGTATTTCCAAGCGCAGCGCGGCAGCAGCGTTTACCCCGGAACGATGACCCTCAATACCAGCCCCCTGGATTATCATAAGGACATCCTGAATCCCTCGGTGTCACTGCTCGTCAATGGTGCGCTGAACATCAGCCGTGACATCGCCGTGGTGGCCAACGGCTCCACCGGCAAGTCCATCCTCGGCGGGGCCAACACGACGGGAACCTCCATATTCTCCGGCGCTATCACGCTGGCCCGCGACCTCACCGTCACGGCGGCGAGCGGCGGCAACGTCGATTTCACCGGCGGCCTGAGCGGCGGCTTCGGCGTCACCAAGGAAGGTGCCGGCAAGGCGATCTTCTCCACATCCAAGACCTACACCGGCGCGACTTCCGTTGCCGCCGGCGTCCTGGCGGTCAATAGCACGCTGGCCTCCAGCGGAGTCACCGTAGCCAGCGGAGCCACTCTCCAAGGCGTCGGCACGATCACCAATGGAGTCACCGTCACCGGCACCCTCTCACCCGGCAACTCCCTCGGCAATCTCACCGTGGGGTCCGCCTCGTTCGCCACCGGCGGTGTCTTAGCGGTGGAAGTGGACGGCACAGGCGCGGGATCGGCCGACCGCTTGAGCGTCACTGGCAATCTTAACATCGCCCAGGCCACGCTCAACCTAAGCGTTCTGACCGCGCTCCACGATCCAGTCTATATCATCGCCAGTTACGGCTCGCTGACCGGCACCTTCGCCAGCGTGGTTGGCCTGCCAGCGGGGTATGCTTTGAACTATGCCTACAATGGCGGCACCCAGATCGCGATTGTCACCGGCTACAGTAACTGGGTGGCAGGCTTTGGCGGTGACTTCACCGATACGGTCCTCACTTCCGACCCGGATGGCGACAGCCTGAACAACCTGATTGAGTATGCCTTCGGCTTAAATCCCACCACCCCCAACGCAGCCTCGGCGCTCCCCCAGCCGACGATCCAAGGCAGCCAATGGAACGTCTCTTACACCGGTTCCGCTATCGGCGTCACCTATGGGGCGGAGTGGTCCACTAACCTACAGACCTGGACGCCCTTGACCGACCTGGGCAGCGGCTCGACGCACACCTACAGCATCCCCCTGTCCGGACAGAGCAAGCTGTTCTTCCGCCATCGAATCACCCTCCCGCCTTAAAGCGAGTGCCTTTCACGGGAGGGACGCCCGTGCCCCCTGTTTTGCTCTGGCCACTTATCGTCTGTTTATTTCCAAGAGGCGGCATCATCCGGCATGCTCCGCTGCCGCCGGCCGATCGGACATCAGAAAACTCCTCATGAAGTTTAAAATGTCAAAAGGCAACGGGCTGGCACCTCATACAAATCTTATTTCACAATTCCTCTTGATTTGATCGGATTCTACTGACCTTATATCACCGCTTATCCATTTCACCCAACACTCCTTATGAAATCCCTAAAGTTTGCATTTCCGGCATCCTCTTGCCGTTGGACAGCCGCCGTCCTTTTGTCGGGACTGTGCCTTTTTTCCTTTACCGCTCGAGCGGTGGACGTCGTCGAGAAGCCCGACAGCGTCAGCATCGAAAACAAGCTCGTGCGCGTGGAGGTGAATCTCAAAACGGGCACCTACAACATCGTGGATGCTCGCGACGGCACGGTGGCGATCGCCAATGCCCACTCGGAAGTGGACGGCTTGGGCTCGGTCATTACCGATTGGACCAACCGGCGTTATGACCCCAAGGCCAAGCTGACTTGGACGGCGAAAGAGATCTCCGACGATCTCGGAAGCGGCAAAACACTCACCTTGAATAACCTCCGCAGCGACGGGATGGAGTTTTTCACCACCTTCACCGTGCGCGATGGCAAAGGCTTCGTCGCGCTCGGCAGCGGCATCATCAACCACCGACCCTACGGCATCCGGGTGAAAAGCTTCCAACCGATGACGGGAGGCGATGTCTTCCCAGGCTTAGAAAAGAAGGACGCCCGGAACCTCAACGGCGGCGCAGGCTCGACAGCGAATTTGGTGAAAAGCGGCACCGAACTCGCCTGCGAAAACAGCCTCCTCTTCACGTTCACGGACAATGGAGTTCGTCGCAGCCTGGTCATGGGTGGACTGAGCTACCGCGACTTCGCCAAGCACGCGGCGCTCGGGCCATTTGATCTTTGGGATACCTACCCCAACTACTGGCATCAGCCCGAGATCGGCCAGACCTGGCGGACTGTCTGGCATAAAATAGACTCAAACCGCTTGCCCAAGGATTTTCCGGCGCTCAACGCCCAGGTGGCCGCGCTCGACCCTGTAGGCCGGTTGGTGGATCCGGGAACGACCTACCAGCCCGCCGATCTTTTTTATATCGATGTCACCACTGCCGATCCCTTTGTGGCCTTGGAAAGCTATGGTCAGGCGTTGCGCACCGCGACGAAATCACGTCCCAACATCTACAACAACTTCACGATTTGCGGATGGTTCAGCGGTCGCAATAGCGCCAAGGTGCTGGTCGACGAAATGGATTGCGCCCGCAAGGCGGACATGCTCAAGACGATCCCCGTCACCGTGCGCCTCGAGCCCGATACCTATTGTAAGGACGACAACGGCAACACTGAGCAAGGCTGGTGGGATGACGCCCACTGGCTGAAATACGGCCATCTGGTTCCCCCTTACGACACGTTCAAGAAGTGGATCGCGGCGGTCAAGGAGCGCGGAGGCACCGCCGAGACCTATTTCCAATGCGGCATGCCTTCGGACGATTATGCCGAGGCGTTCCCCGGCCACATGCTTAACAATGACATCAGCAGCCTTCACCGACGCCACACGCACATCACTCCCTCGGTGACCTACGACACGACCGATCCCGATTTCCAAGCGCACATGCGCAAGGTCTGGGCCTATCTTAAGGAGTGCGGGCTCTCGGGTGTGAAGTTTGACTATCCCGACATCACCTGGCGTCCGGACGGCGGCTTCGAGGACAAATATGCCACCACCGCCTCCGCCTACCGCGCCTGGTTCCAGCTCTGCCGGGACGGACTGGGGCCCGACGCGCTGATCCATGAGCGCGCTCTCGGCAACAACTGCCTGGATGTCACCGCCGGCATCGTCGATCTGCAGCGGGTCTGGGGGGATGCGGATCGCTGGTATCCGGGAATGACGGCGATCTGCGGCCTGCGCTGGTATAAGAACCGCGTGGTGATGAGCTATTATCCCGACAGCAAGGCGTTCGTCGGGTTCAACGAAAAGGGCCGCATCGATTACGCGCCGATGGATGTGACCCAGCGCCGATCGATCCTCACCATGCTCTACGCCACCAGCGGCCGGATCGAGTCGGCGACCTCCGTCACCAAGCTCGACGGTCCGACGGTCTGGGACATCGGACGCGCATTTCCTATGCACAGCACGCCGCAAAGCGCGCGGCCGGTGGACGCCTTTACCGGAGTGAAGATTCCGCGCGTGTATGCGTTTCGAGTCGACGACCAGTGGCAGCAGGTCGCGCTCTGCAACGATGAACCAGCGCCAAACACCGTCAGCGCCCCGCTCAGCGGCGATCCGGCCTCAACGGGATCTCTCGGACTCGATGCCTCGAAAAATTACTATGTCTACGAGTTCTGGACTGATCGGTTCTTGGGCAAGCTTGCCGGGTCGGCCAAGCTCGAGGCGCCGCTCGCTGCTGGCGAGGCCCGGATGTATTCCGTGCGTGAAGTGCTCGACCATCCGCAGATCCTTTCCACCAACCGCCATCTGATGCAGGGGTATGTGGACCTTGCCAATGTCAAATGGGACGGGAAGAAGAAGCAGCTTTCCGGGGTGGCCAAGGTGGTCGGCGGGGAGCCGTTCCGTATCGTTCTGGCAGGCAACGGAAGCAAGCCCGGCAAAGTCAGCGCCGACGGCGCGAAGGCGGGCCTGGAGGCGAACCCCGCCGATCCCAACCTGAACGTCCTTGTTCTGGAACGTCCTGAAAATGGAGATGTTGCCTGGCGGGTGGATTACTAAATTGATCCGTTCGGACGATGAATAATGACTGAGATTTTCCAGGAGCAGGCCCAATGATCTCAACATTATTTCTGGCCTTTGGCGCGTATTTTTTCTGGATGGTATTCAGTGCTTTCTCCACACAGGAAATCCAAGGCCGCGGATGGGGATTCAATACTCGTATTTACCGCAGGGACAGTGACCCCATCAAGTATTGGGTCACTTTTTTCTCGTACCTCATCTGCGCCGTCTGGACGACGCTTTTTGGCGTTCTGGCAGCTTTCAAAACGCTCACCAATCACGGTGATTAACCTCTCGTTTCCTATCAGCGACGCCATCAACCTCGCCCCCACCCAATCACCCTTATGATGCGACGCCTCCTCTGCACCCTCTTTATTATTCCGACAATGTCCTTCTCTGAATCCATCACTCTCACCGCCGATCAATGTGTCGGGGGCGAACGCCGCACTGAGGCGGATGGATCACGCGTCGTTTTTCTTACCGCCGCCGCGGACATTAAGGCCAAAGCGGAGTGGACGTTCGCCTCGCCGCTTCCTCCTGGTATGTATGAAGTCGAAGTGACGATTACATCGCCGACCCCGCTCAACAACCGCTTAAGCTTGCTGATCCCCGGCCCCCAAGAGATCGCCCTCGAATTGACCTCTTTCCCGCGCCCGGTAGGTCTCGCAAAGATTCGATTCGTCATCGCGACCCTCGCGCCCGTCCCCTCGATCTCCGCGCGTAAGTATGCGCCCAGCGATCAAGACTCGGTCGGTTTCCTCAAGCTGGTCTTCACGCCGGTCCACCCCGCCGCCCTGGACAGCGACGTCGCATTTCTATGGCTCCCGGTCGTCAACGGTGCGGTAAACCCACCCTTCACGCTGCCCGGCGGCATGTATTACTGCACCGCCCACCAAGGTTCGACGATTGCCTGGACCCAAGGCGATGGCAAAGCCTTCACCCCTCCCCCCGGCCCAATCTGTCTGAACGGACCGGGGGGCTCGCTCACCGTCACGCCGCAATCCGGAAAAACGGTGGGCTCGGTGCTCCTGGTGCATGTGAACCAGCCGACCCCGGATTACACTCTCGAAGGCAACCCGACGCAGTTCACCGCCGTCGATCCCACAAAAACTGAAACCGGCGAACTCGTCTTGAATAACTACCAAGGCACCGGGCTGCCCGAAATCGCCGTATTCCCTCACGGCAAGCGATTCGCCATCACCTCAAGCTGGGACGACGGGCGCGAATTTGATTTGCTGGTGGCCGAAAAACTCAAGGCCCACGGCTTCAAGGGGACGTTTCTGATGAACCGGAAATCCGACATGATCTCGCGCCTTCAAGAGCTGGAGGCACTGGGAGGCGAGGTCGGCTCGCATACATGGAGTCATCCCCATCTCGCCCGGATGACGCTCCAACAATGTGAAAATGAACTGACCGGGATGCGGCGCTTTTTGGAGAGCCAGGTCGGGCACCCGGTCATCTCGTTTGCCTATCCCCACGGCTATTCGGCGGCCTATGACGTCCAAGGCGAATACGTCGCCCGGAGCGTCGCCAACGCCTATCTGTCGGCACGCACCACGACGGTTGGCGAAACTTGGATTCAATCCATCTCCCCGTTCATCACCTTCAACCCTAACTTCTGGTGGCTGAAAACGAGCCCGGAGGCTGCCGCGCAGAAGTTCAAGGAACTGGCCACCAAAGATGGCCTGGTGTTCTACTTCTGGGGCCACAGTTACGAATTGGACAAACCGGAAAATGTCGCCGCCTTCGACTCCTTCCTGGCTGCCCTCGAAAACCAGCCCGAAACCTGGTATGCAACCCAGGGCGAGGTCGCCATCTGGAGTCTGCTGCGCAAGCAAACTGTCATTTCACCCGCTTCTGGCGCGAAGAACGGCAAAGCCTTCATCCTCCGGCATCCGTGGGTTCATCCGTATCTGCAAACCACACCGCTCTCGGTCAAAGTTCCCGAAGGGGTCACCTCGGTTACGTGGAACGGAACCACCCTTCCCGTTCAGAACGGCTGGGTCGATCTGTGCTTGTGACGGTTAAGCCAACGGGGTCAGGCTCATGAGATCCCCCATCTGCCGCTTCTTGAAAAGCCTCGGCGAAACGCCGAATTCTTTTCGGAAAGAGCGCGAAAAATGGAATGGATCCTCAAACCCAACCGCCCGGGCGACATCCGAGACACGACGATTTTGATCCCGGAGGAGATGGGCGGCACGATGCATGCGAGCATGCAGAACATACTTCATGGGGGCCATGCCAAAGTGGTGGCGAAACAATTCGGTGAAGT
>JBAXXD010000059.1:0-24215 GCA_037128135.1 Verrucomicrobiia bacterium | reverse complement strand
TTTGCAGGCGGGGCTGGAATATTTCCAGACAACGCAATCCGAACTGCGCGATGCGTGAAAGAGCGATTGGAAGAAATGCCTCCTTGCCGAACTAATCCAAGCGGAAACCACGATGAGACTGGACTGGGTCAGCGGGGAGTTGGGGATGGGAACCAGGAGTTGGTGCTGCCATCAGATTTGCAAAATACGCATCAGGCTCGGGAAGGATCGGAAACTGCGTGGAAGCCGCGCTGGAATAATTAATGCAATAAAAATGACTGACCCCTTTTTCTTCACGGGAGCTCCACCGGCCAGACATCATCGCCGATGGCGTTCTTGAGGCCGGTCAGGTCGGTGGCCCCGAAGTGGTCGAGCAGTGCCGGCATCGCGGCCGTGGCCGGAATGCCCAGCCATGAGGAGGGGCGGTCCACCGGTTTGCGTTCGATCGTTGCGTGGAATCGTTCTTTTTTTGTCATGGTTATTGGGGAGCTCAACAGTGATGGAGGATTTTCAACATGCCCCATCCATACACTATTAATCTTTCGTTGAAACCGGTCAAACTTTTCATGAGTATGTAGACCTCTGCCGCTTAAAAAAAACGGATGCCATGCAGCATGAACATCGGACCAAAACGGAAATTTCGGAAGCCCTGGGCTTCTCCCCCTTTCCGCTTTTCTTCGCTGGATGAAGGCGCAAAATATGAACTCCCCTTCAGGACGATGAACTTAGCCCCAGCACTGCACGGGCGTGGAGCGCAATCGGCCCCCGAACATCATTGGCAAACGTCTCAAGCGTTTTACGGGCCAGCCTCTCATGATCACCACAGCGAAACAGGCAACGTGCCAACTCCAGCGGAAGATGCCCGCAAACCCCTGTAAATGAGCGAAGTTTCAGCCTAGCCTCATCCAACGTCAACTCGGCCTTCTGCGCGCCACCCACCTTTTTCAGTTCGGCCGCAAGCGCCAGCGCAGCCTTCGGGTCACCCAGCGCCTCAAGTGCCAGCGCGATGCAGTAGAGATGTGACGGACGACCCTCCGGCAGTGTGGATAACAAATTCAGTTTATCCAGAATCGGCTTGAGCGCACGCGGATCACGGGTCCGGCCCAAGGCAAGGATATAGCTGTCCAGCCAGGTCATCCTCGGATAGTAGTGCCCGATATCCTCCGTGCCAAACTCGTGCCGCGCCTCAATCTCTTCAACCAATACCTCAACGCCAGCCGCGTCGCCCATCATCCCCAATACATGCGCACAGCGCAACTTGCCAGCCGCATCAGGGGTAGCCTTCAGCGCCGTCTTCAACAGGGGTAACGACCGATCCGGATCACTCATGCTCACTTTCACCCTTGAATAGTCCGTCTCCACCAATACCCGGATGGCCTCCTGAATAGCGGTCAACGGCAGGGGGAACGAATCAGGCTGACCAGCACGATCCGCAGGCAGACAGCCATTTTGGACCAGGCGGGCCTGGAGCTTGGGAAAGTCGATGCTGCGGGGCGACTGGTGATTCTGGACCGCCATCGCGGCGGCCATTCCGACCGCATACCCTTGATTCTGCATATCCGGCTGCATCCGCACCGCCGGCGTCACATCCGCATCGGCGCTAAGGGCAATCCCGATGACCAGTATGCCGTCCAACCCCTTGGGCAACAAACAGCGGTAAGGCACACAGGTGATGCCGCCTGGATAATTATTGATCTGGAAATACGGATGCACCGGCTCACTATGCTTATCCAGGGTGCCACTCTTGCCAACGTTAATGGTATCCGGGAATATGCGTTCATTCACCATATCCATTGGCGTGAGCGTGTAGTCACCCACGATCCGCCGCCGTTCACGTGTATCAAGAAGCTGGGCGAGATCATAAGCATTCCCATTAAGGCGCCGTGCCACAACAGTCACGGTCCAGCGATCAACCATGTCCAGATCGTTGGCATAGGTCCAATCGGAATTGAGATAGCTGGCCCCCAGTTCTCGCCTCGGCAAACCCGCCTGCTGCACGCCAAAGTGTTTTGCGCTTTCGAACTCGCAGGGCGCACCGGCGGCCGCCGCGATATCCGCATTGCCACTCGCATCGATCACAACCTTGGCCAGGACAATGCCACGCCCTTGTGGTGTCGCAACCACGATGCCCTTCACCTTGCCATTCTCCACCAGCGCTCCGACACCCTGCCCCTCAAACCAGATATCACCGCCCGCTTTCCGGATCTCCTGACGCCACCACTCCATCTTGCCGACCACGTAAGAGGGAGTTCCCAAAGCCTTGATCCCCGCTTCCGTCTCTGCCGTAAACCCGATGATGAGCCCGTAGCAATACAGCCCGATCTGCCCCATGGTCGCAACCCCGCCCAAACCATGGAGGTATTCAATAACCAGCGTCTTTGCCCCTTCACGCGCCGCCCCGATTCCTGCACAAGCGCCGCTCGTTCCTCCACCGACCACCACCACATCGTATTCACCCACGATCGGTATGGCCCGCGCCGGCACCGCAACCATTTTACCCTCTACATTCCAAGGCCGCACTCCCGATAGCAACTCATAGGTGTCGAGTTGAAAAGGCTTCGGCTCAGCCGGGCCCCCTCCGCCGGAGGGGCTACGAAGGCTGGAAGGCTTCGCCCTACCTTGAGAAATCTCCTGTCTTTCGGTAGGGCGAGGCGTCCCTGCCGAGCCGTCCTGGCGACTCGTTTCCCGTCCTTTCGCCGCACTCGCAGCCGCACCACCGAGTCTGCCCCCTAAAGCCAACGACTGCAAGGGCCGCAACAACTCTGCCGCCGCCTCGCGCGAAATATCCGCACAGGCTCCCAGCACGAACAAATGTCGAACCGACTCAGGTTGAAAGACCTCCAAATCAATCTTTTTAGCATCAGGCCAGCAACCCGATAGTGATTTTTTTCCTACAATCGGATCCGGCGGAATCTGAAACAAACGTTCCGCTGCATCCATCTGACTCGGATGGAAGGTCAAATCCCGGGCGGCCTGTTCTGCCGCCGCAAACGAGGCAAAAGACGCATCGGGCATTGGCAGCTTCAGGGTGTACTCAATCAGGGACTCATACGTCAGCCCCACCGGACTGTTCCGATCTCCCCAGCCCCCCATTGACGGCAGCCCGCCCAATGGAAAGCGGAGCGGAATCCTACGGACCTCAACGCCGGCTTCCTTGCGAGCCTCACCCGCCACGACTACGCGACTGAACGTCTGGAGCCTGGCAGGATAGGGCAACGCCTTGGCCCCGGCCATTCGGGCCACCCACGCCCGATCAGTTGCATCAATCACCACCTTGGCCTGAACCGCCTGGCGCCCAGCTCGGTTCACGATCTCTACGCCACTCACCTCGCCCGCTGCATCCTTGAGAATCGCCACCGCTCCACTTTCGTAAAGGAAAGGAATTCTGGCCTCAAGCAACGCATCTTCCAATACCCGTTTGATCTGCATGGGAGTGACATTCACCACGGCCGAATCCGGACTTTTTTTTGTCTTTGGCGCCAACAACTGAATCTGCCCGATCAGGATTCTTTTTGCGCCAGGTGCAGCCCGCACCTCCAACCGCACATGACGCGCCAATTTCCCCACTTTGCCGCAGAGTACCAACGCATCCTCAATATAATCCCGCTTGCCGAGCTCTTGATTGCGGAGTGTCCCTGCGGGCTGCCAGACAGACTTGTCATCACTCACCGCCAACTCGACTTGATCAACCCCGAAATCGCCGGCGGCCTGATACAGCATCACCCGGGCCTCCCCGATCTGTTGCGGATCGGCCAACGACAACGTCAAGGTTACCGGGCCATCAAATTGAACACTATGCCCGAATGCGTGGCCCCACTGCCCGTCCTTTAACGACACCGGCATGAAATCATCTTTATGGATACCTTTGGCAGGAAGGTTCGATTCATAGGTGTAATCAAGACCACGCCGCTCAAGTTGGGGCGCGAACAATTTTTTGGCGAGTTCTGAATCAGGTTCTTCGCCATGCTCCAACCAGAGTCGGCCTGTGGCGCAAAGATCTTCGCCCAGATAAGGACGCGGTGCCATCAGGAATACCGTAGCCCCCTGCTCCCTGGCGGCCAACGCCGCTGCCACTGCAGCCGTCGTCCCACCCACCACCACGACATCAACCTCATGCACCAGAGGAATTTCACGCTTCGACTCAATGATTTCCATACTCAAAAATCCTTCTTGCTGTATCGTTGATCAGCTAATCTCTGGGTGTCAAATTGAATGCCGCAGGAGTTCCGGCGTGGGCGCTGGGGGCGATCCAGATTTCGTAATCGCCGGCATCCACGCGCGGGTTGCCCTTGCGGTCGATGTATCCGAGGACGTCGCCGGTCAGCGGGAAGCTGAGGTCCGCTTTTTCTCCGGGCTGGAGTTTGACGCGCTTGAAGCCGCGTAATTCCTGCTTCGGCCTTGCGCCTTCGTGGCAGACCAGCTGGCGGATATACAACTGCGGCACTTCGATGCCCTCGCGTTTGCCGGTGTTGGTGATCGTCACGGTCGCCTCGGCCGATTTGCCGTTTGCCGCAGGGGTGATTTTGACCGGGCTGTATTCAAACGTGGTGTAGGTCAGCCCGTAGCCAAACCAAAATTTGGCATCCATGTCTTTCATGTCCCGGTATTGGCCCGAGCGCGGCCGGCCGGTGTTATAATAGTTGTAATAAATCGGGACCTGCCCGACATGACGCGGCACCGACATGCTCAGGCGAGCGGAGGGCGCGACATTGCCCAAGAGAAGATCCGCGAGCCCGCTGCCGGCTTCCCCCCCCGGCTGCCAGGCGTAAAAGACTGCGGCGGATTTCTCCCAAACCTCGGGCAAGGCCAGCGGACGTCCGCTGAACACGATCGTCACGACCGGTTTTCCGGTGGCGGCCACCGCATCGAACAGCGCTTGCTGATTTCCTGTGAGCGTCAGAAAAGCGCGGGAGGCATTTTCTCCGGTAAAACCTTTGGTCTCACCCACCGCCATGATGACGACATCCGCGTCCTTGGCGGCCGCGACGGCTTCATCAATCTTGAGATCCGCATCCGTGGGAGGAACACTTTCGTCGGGGACGATCTTGCCGTCCTGGAGGGTCTTGGTCGTGGGCACGGTGTTAATGGCACATCCTTTAACGACCGTCAGAGTGGCATCAGTGGGGAGAGCCTCCTTGAGCGCGCTCGCCAACGTCGGTTTGCTCCAGGAGGTGCGCCCCGTCCAGCAGCCAAGGATTTCGCGATGGTCATCGCCCACCGGACCAATCAGCGCGATTTTCTTAAGCTCCTTTGAGAGCGGAAGAATTCCGGTATTTTTGAGAAGAACCGTCGATTTCGTCACGCATTCGCGCGCCAGCGCGATATCCTCCGGCTTCTTCTGCGCGGCCTTGTAGGCTGACTCGTCCACATAGGGGCGCTCAAAGAGGCCGACTTGGAATTTTACGCGAAGCACACGACGGACGGCTTCGTCCACAGTAGCCAAAGAAACACGACCTGCTTTGATTTCTGCTGCAAGATTCGGCACGTAGGCTTCGGACTTCATGTCCATGTCGTTGCCAGCGTTGATGGCGAGGCGTGCGGCGTCGGCCTTGTCCTTGGCATAGCCCCAATTCACCAACTGCTCGACCGCGAGCCAATCGCTGACCACAAAGCCTTTGAACTTCCACTCGTCGCGGAGGATCTCGGTCATCGCATGATGGTTCGCCGCCGCAGGGATGCCATCGATCGCGTTGAAGCTGCTCATAATGGTCAGCGCCCCCGCTTTGACCCCGGCGTCAAAGGAGGGCAAATGCGCATTGCGCAGCGTCCACTCGGTGATTTCCGAATCGTTGTAATCCCGTCCGCCCGTGACGGCGCTATAGCCGACATAGTGCTTCAGGCAAGCCGCCACCCGGTCGGGCGCGGCCGGGTTGGTCCCTTGAAATCCTCTCACCTGCGCCGCATTGCAAAGCGAGGAAAGGTAAGGGTCTTCGCCACAAGTTTCCGCCACGCGTCCCCAACGAGGATCGCGGGCCAGGTCGCACATTGGCGCGAACACCCACTCGACGCCTTCGGCACGCGTCTCGCGAGCCGCCACCGTCTGCGCCCGCTCGAGAAGCTCAGGGTCGAAAGAACAGGAAAGACCCAGCGCGATGGGAAATAGCGTGGTCGCCCCGTGGATGATATCCATCCCGAAAAGGATCGGAATCCCCAGACGGGATTCCTGCACCGCAATGCGCTGGAATTGGTTGCGGTCCGCGGGAACGCCGCGGCCCCAAATGTAGGAGCTCACCTCGCCACGACGCATTAGAGGAAACAATGCCTGGTCATTTTTTCTGTCCCCTGTCACCAGTTGGTTCAACTGCCCGAGCTTTTCCTCCAGCGTCATTTGCTTGAGAAGATTCTCCACGCGCTTTTCGACCGGCTGGTACGGATCTTCATAAACATCTTTTTTCGCGTTCTTATTCAGGTCGTTCCATCCCTGCTGCTCGATCACGGGGAATTTCTTCCCGGCCATCGACGGGTCGGGGATCACGGAAAATGTCAGGCCCGCCAGAGTTCGGTGGGCCCCGTTGCCGTCGCTGCTGAGCACCGCCACGGTGAAGACATCCGAAATCGAGGCCCCGGTGATGGTGAATTTGCTGAACTCGTTGGCCGAGTCCGTCTTCACGGTCGCGCACGGTGCGACTGGCGCGCAGCCATTGACCCGGATCGCGAGGCCCTCGTTGACATTGGCTCTCACCTTCGTCGTGCTATCCAAAACCCAGATAGAAAACGAGGTCACCGCCGGGTTGGTGATGCGGAATGTCGCCATGTCCGCATACTTTTTATCGTCGCCGCTTCTGTTGCATCCCAAAAGGCCTGTGGCCACGACGGGGGCTCCGCCGGGAGCGATGACTTTGACTCCAGCCGGGTTATTAGCTTCGGGAGGCATGAGCTGGCTGTTAGCGAGCGGCGCGGAGACACTAAAGTCCGTCAGCTTGACCAGGTTCATCGCCGGATCCTCCCCCCACTTGTCGCCGGGCTTCGCGTTGGCCGCGAAGAAAATGTATTGGTCGCCGGGCGCCTGGCTGCCGGATGGATTGGTCACCTGGCTATCAAAGGTAACGACGGGGGTCGGCGGCGCTGCCGGAGTGGTTTCGGCCATGACTGCGGTTGGGGCAAAAGCGGCACTCTGGGCAAGGACTCCCAATGTAAAAAGGATTCGTTTCATAGGTTTTTAAGGTGGGATTTTTATTTCTGTTAAATTACTGACCCTCAGTTTCCTGATTGTGGCTGAGCGCTTATGGCGTCGGGACGAATCTAAAATCGACCATGGGCAAGCCCGATGGCGGCCGGTTTGCCGGGAATATCAGATAACGCCGCCCTGTCTTGAGGACGGCGGCAACGACGTCCTCATCCGTCGCCGCGACCAGGGATCCGTCGCTGGTGTCCTCAATATGCACTCGCGCTTTCCATGTGTTGTTTAGACGGAACTCCCCTTCGACGGTCGCCTCGACCAGGAGGTAGTCCGCCGTCTCGCCCCGCTTCTCAGCCGTGAGCAGGAAGCCGCCGGGCGCACGCAGCGAGATGAAACGAGCGGGCACCTTTATTGGGATGCCGGGAAAGATCTGCACGACGCCGTCGATGCAGAGCAGCATCATGTCGGCCAGCACCCGGCACATTCCAGGGCCGTGGTCGACCTGGATATAGTCTCCGGCGACCGCAATGGTGAAGCCGTTCTCCAGCATGATGTTCGTGTTCCCCGCCGTCGGCTCCCCGCCCGGCCACCGCGCCAGCCGGAAGACGTTCTCGACATCGCCGAGGCGCAAAGCGGCGGACATGGCCATGCCGCCGAGCCAGCGCCATAAGCCGTCTTTCACATGCGGGCGCAAGACCTCCCACGTCGCCAACGCCGCCTGGCGCCAGGGCTGCGGACCATGCGTCCGGCTGACGAGTTCCGCCGGGAACACCGCAGGAATGATACAGAGCTGTCCCAGGTCGGGCGCGGTGAGAGGCCTGTCCTCCAAGCGCTTCAGGAATCCTCCCTCGATAGGCAAATCGGCCAGGTGATCCAGGCGTTCCCGCCATTCGACGCGATCGGTTTCATCCACCCCGAGAATTTCCGCCGCGCGGATCGCCTGGGCCAGCCCGACCCGGAAGAATGCCACGGCGTATTGCGCGTTGCGGCCCCAGCCGTCCAGAGAACCCGTTTCGTAGTGGCAGGAGGGTTCTATGATGTATCGACCGGCCACCGGGTCGTATTGGAGATAGTCTGTGAGGTATCTTGCGACGTCCCGCAGGATGGGATAGCCGGTAACTCGCAGCCACGTGAGATCCCGGGAATACTCGAAGTATTGCCAGAACAATTGTGCGACCCAACCCGAGGCGGCCGGCTCGTAGAGGCAGCCCCAGAACTGCGCCCGCGTAAAATCCTCGCCATCTAAGGAGGCGGCCAGCGGGAAACGCAGGCCCCGCATGCCGAACACCTCCCGGGTTGTCTTCCGCAACCGGTCCGCAAAACCCGTGTACAGGCGCAAGTAGGGGTCGATCCATTCCAGCCGATTGTTCGCGAAAAGGCCCCAGTAGATCGCTTGGATATTGAAATCGGAATGGAAGTCCGAGTTCCATGGCGTGGCCAGTTCCCCGCACCAGACCCCCTGCAACCCCGGCGATTGGCAGCCGGACCGCAAGGCACCGCCGCACAGATAGAGCGAGCGGTAGTAGAACTTCTCCACTGAGGCATCCGCCACAGCAGCCAACCCCTTTCCCCAGAACTTGTCCCAGTGCTCCCGTTGCGCCACGAGAAGCGCCGCAGCGCCTGCGGACTCAGCCCGCGACAAACGCTCGCGGCAAAGCCGATGCGGATCAGCAGCGTCGCGCGAGCTGACGATGGTCAGTAGCAATCGGATCGTCTGTCCCTCCGGCCTGCCCCACTGCCCGAGCAACTGGTTCGGCAACGCAGTCTGCCGCGCCTCTCCGAAACCGAGGGCTCGCAGGCCAATCACATAGAACTCTCCTCTCCCCACCGGTTGCGTCATGTAGTGAACACCCGCTTCCTCGGAGAAGACGGGGGATTCCGGATGGTCTTTGTCAGGGAACGGTCGCGTCAATTCCCAGGGGAGGATTTCGAACGGAACGAACGCCGCCATGCACGGCGAGCCGGGATCGTTCTGGCCACGGTCGATTTCCACGCTCAGCACGTCATAGCCGTGTGAGACGAACGCGGTCACCTTGGCGCTCGCATAGCCAAGTTCCATCACGCCGTCTCTCAACCGCAGGCGCATGGTCGCCTGCTTGGGATTGTAGCCGGGGTTGAGCCGCAAGCGCAGCGAGCCGCATGTGGTCATGTGCGAGTCCTTGCCGGGCTGGCGCTGCAACGTTTCGCGCACCCAGCGGCGGTAGGCGTCCTCGTCCCGCTCGCGGCAAATCCGACGGAACTCGGCAAAGGGGACCGGGAACGCATCCGCCTCGTGCTCGTAACGTTGCCAGACGTTCGTCTTGCCAAACGTGAAGGTGAGATTGTCCGGCGCGCCATGAACCGTCGCGCCGAAATCGCCATTCCCGATCGGCGCGCCGTTCATCCAGTCCGCAGGCAGGCGGGGCTGGGACCACAGCATGTCGTGCGGCTCGAGCAAATCATTGAGGGACAAACTGAATCGGGCGTTTGGCACGGACACAACCGGGCTCCAGCCCTCGAAACGGAACCATAGCTCCCAACCCATGGTGCCGCCCACCACCCTGACGCAGAGCAGATGCCGCCCGGGCGTCAATGTTAGTTTCAGGCGGTGCCGCATCTCCCCCAAGGCGCCCTCGTTGCCGCCTCGCGTTGCTCCAATCTCGCGTCCATCCAGCCACCACATCATCCAGTAGTCCGCGTCGAAGGCCAAATCCAGGCGCCCGTTCTCCGGGACGTTCAGTTCCACGAAGGCGTAACCTTGCGACTGCGTTCCCGGCGTTCCGCCAAGCTGTTCGCGCAGATTCAGCTTCCCGTCCACGGCAGCCACCTGCCGGATGGCGACGCCCTCCCCCAACGCTCCCGCAGACGCAGGCAACGCGGTGGTGGCGTCCAAGGGGAGCGGCTTCCACCGTTCCGAGGATGGCCACTCGGGCCACGGGCCGACCAAAGTCCACTGGGTCAACTGCTCGGCAATACTCTTCATGTTCTGTGAACAGGTCAAACGACCTGAATAGTTATGTTTTTAAAAGTGTGGGTTAAGGCGCGAACTCAAATATCATCGGCTTCCCGTTGTGGGCGCTGGATGCGATCCCGATTTCGTATTCTCCGGCATCGACGCGCGGCTTGCCCTTGCGGTCGATGTATCCGAGAACCTCGCCGGTCAGCGGGAAGCTGACCTCGGCTTTTTCACCGGGCTGGAGTTTGATCCGCTTGAAGCCTCGCAGCTCCTGCTTCGGGCGTGCCCCCTCGTGGCAGACGAGCTGGCTGATATACAGCTGAGGAACTTCGACGCCTTCGCGCTTGCCGGTGTTGGTGATCGTCACGACGGCTTCGGCGGGCTTGCCAGCGGCGGCTGGTTTGATCTCCACCTTGCCGTATTCAAACGTCGTGTAGGTCAGGCCGTAACCGAACCAGTATTGGGCGGCGCCGGAGGTCTGATGGTCCCGATAGGTAAAGTCCCCGATCCCCGTGCGGAGGTAATTGTAGTAGCGGGGAGCCTGTCCCACGTCGCGCAAGACCGACATGCTCAGCCGCGCCGAGGGAGCGACATCGCCCCAGATGAGGTCGGCCAGACCGGCTCCGGCCGCCATGCCCGGCTGCCACGCGTAGAAGACCGCCGCCGATTTTTCCCAAACGGCGGGGAGCGAAAGCGGGCGTCCGCTGAAGATGACGGCGACGATCGGTTTGCCGGTGGCGGCAACGGCGTCAAAGAGCGCTTGCTGCTTGCCGCCGAGCGACAGGAACATGCGCGAGCCGCCCTCCCCGGTCCAGCCGCGCGGTTCACCCAGCGCCATGATGACGACGTCGGAATCCTTTGCCGCGGCAACGGCGGCGTCGATCTGCACATCGCCCTGGACCGCTTCCACGCTGGCATCCGGGACGACGCTGCCGTCCTGGAGCGTGACCGTGCGCGGCTTTGTGGAAACGTCGCACCCTTTGACGACGGTCAGTTTGGCATCGGGGGCGAGCTTCTCTTTGAATGCCTCGGCCAGGGTCGTTTTGCCCCAGGAGCTGAGGCCTGTCCAGCATCCCAGCATCTCGACATGGTCGTCGCCGATCGGCCCGATGAGTGCGACCTTTTTCAGGTCTTTCGAGAGCGGCAGGACGCCGGTGTTCTTGAGCAAGACCGTCGATTTCGTCACGGCTTCCCGGGCCAAATTCTCCGCATCCGGCTGCCGTTGCGCGGCTCTGACAGCGGTTTCGTCCACGTAGGGCCGATCGAACAGGCCGACCTGGAATTTCACGCGCAGAACCCGCTTGACCGATTCGTCGAGCGTCGCCTGAGAGACGCGGCCCGCCTTGATTTCGGCAGCGAGGCTGGGCACGTAGGCTTCGGATTTCATGTCCATGTCGTTGCCCGCTTTGAGTGCAAGACGCGCGGCGTCGGCTTTGTCTTTGGCGTATCCCCAGCGGATCATCTGCTTGACGGCGTCCCAGTCGCTCACCACAAAGCCTTTGAAATGCAGTTGGTCGCGGAGGATTTCCGTCAGCGCGTGGCGGCTGGCCGTGGTCGGGATGCCGTCGGTCGTGTTGAACGCGCTCATCACGGTCAGCGCGCCCGCATCGACTCCGGCCCGGAACGCCGGAACGTGCTGGTTTTGGAGCGTCCATTCGGTGATTTCTGTGTCATCCTTGTCTCGGCCGCCGGTCACGGCGCTGTAGCCGAGGTAATGTTTCAAGCAGGCCGCCACGCGGTCGGGCGCGGACGGGTCTTTTCCCTGGAACCCGCGAACCTGGGCGGCATTGCAGAGCGAGGAGAGATACGGATCTTCACCGCAAGTCTCGGCGACGCGGCCCCAGCGCGGATCGCGGGCCAGGTCGCACATCGGCGCGAAAACCCATTCGAGCCCGGTCGCGCGGGCCTCGCGTGCGGCCACGGTCTGTGCCCGTTCGAGAAGTTCCGGTTCAAACGAGCACGACATCCCCAGGGTGATCGGAAACAGCGTGGTCCCGCCATGGATCACGTCCATGCCGAAGATGATCGGGATGCCGAGACGCGATTCCTCGACGGCAACCCGCTGGAACTGGTTTCGCAGATCGGTCTGTCCGCAGCCCCAGATGTAGGAGCTGATTTCCCCCTTGCGCATCTGGGCAAAGAGCGCCAAATCCACCACGCTTGGGTCCCCCGACACGCCGCCCCGGACAAGTTGGTTCAACTGCCCGATCTTCTCCTCCTGCGTCATCTGTTTCAGGAGATCGGCAATCCGTTTTTCCAACGGCTGCGAGGGATCTTCATAGGCATCCTTCCGTCCGTTCTTGTTCAGATCGTTCCACCCCTGCTGGTAGATCACGGGAAATTTTTTACCGGCCGTCGCGGGATCGACGATCACTTGGAAACTCAAGCCCGCCAAGTTGCGAAAGTCGCCCTTCGCACTGCTTTGAACCCCCACGGTAAAGACATCGGAAGGCGATGCCTTCGAAATGTTAAACTTGGAATACTCGTTGCTCGTCGGCGTCTGCACGGTGGTGCATGGAGCGACCAGCTTGCCGCCATTCACCCGCAGTGCCAGCCCCCCGTTGCAGTTGTTTTTCAAGGTGCTATCCAGCACCCACACCGTGAACTGCGTCACGGCGGGGTTCGTGATCCGGAACGAAACGAGATTCACCGGCTGGTCGGGAGGGCCCCCGTTGCGATAAAGAATCCCGGTTGTCACCGTCTTCCCATCGGGCGTCGTCACTTTGGCCCAATCGGGATTTTTGGCATCGGCGGGAATCAGCTTGCCGGATTCCATCAGCGGCGCGGTGACGCTGAAATCAACGAGCTTCACCAGGTTCATCGACGAGTCGTAGCCTTCCTTGTCGCCCGGCTTGGGATCGGCGGCAAACAAGATATATTGATCGCCGGGTATCTGGCTGCCGGAGGGTTTGGTTTCCTGTCCCTCGAACGTCACGGTGGGAGCCGGCGGCACTGCCGGGGTGTTTTCTGCGCAGACAACGGGGAGGGCAAAAGCGGCCAACGCGCAAAGCGCAAAGACCCGCTGCAGGATAAACTGCGATGACGGTTTGTTGGGGCGACGGGATGGGTTGCTGATCATATGTTTGGGGGTGCTAATTTCATGTGCACTATCAAGCGATTTCTTCATGCGGAATAGGAATGGATTATAATGAAAGAGTGAATTTCACGGGCGTTCCCTGCTGTGCTCTGGGGGCGATCCAGATTTCATAATCGCCGACATCCACGCGCGGGTTGCCGTTGCGGTCGATGTATCCAAGAACCTCGCCGGTCAATGGGAAGCTCACGTCTGCTTTCTCGCCGGGCTGGAGCCTGACACGCTTGAAACCGCGCAACTCCTGTTTGGGGCGCGCCCCTTCATGGCAGACCAACTGGCGGATGTAGAGTTGCGGCGTTTCAATCGCCTCGCGCTTGCCGGTATTGGTGACCGTCACGCTCGCCTCGGCCGGTTTACCATTAGCCGAAGGGGTGATTTTGACCGGGCTGTAGGAGAAGGCGCTGTAAGTCAAGCCGTAGCCGAACCAGAACTGCGGCTCCTTCGATTTCATGTCGCGGTATTCTCCGGCGGTTCCGGGGCGTCCCGTGTTGTAGTAGTTATAGTAAAAAGGAACCTGCGCCACATCGCGCAGCACCGACATGCTCAACCGCCCGGATGGCGATTCGTTGCCGACGAGCAAATCGGCGAGCCCGCTCCCGGCCCCCGCGCCCGGTTGCCATGCGTAAAAAACAGCGGACGCTTTTTCCCAAACCTGCGGGAGCACCAGCGGCCTGCCACTGAAGACAACCGTCACCAACGGTTTGCCCGTCGCGGCGATGGCATCGAAGAGTTCTTGCTGATGCCCCGTGAGCGTCAGGAATGCGCGTGAAGCAGCCTCCCCGGTCCACCCCTTCGGTTCGCCGAGGGCCATAATGACCACGTCCGCATTGCGGGCGGCGGCCACGGCCTCGACGATTTTGACATCTTTGTCGACAGGCGGCGCGCTTTCGTCCGGCACCACCTTGCCATCCTGGAGTGTCTTAGTGGCGGGAATCGTGTTCACCGAACACCCTTTGACCACCTTCAAATCGGTCCCCGCAGGAAGCTTATCTTTGAGCCCTTGAGCCAGCGTCACCACCTTTTTGCCGTCTGCAAAGCCGCCCCAGCAGCCGATCATCTCCCCCACGTCCTCAGCAAAGGGGCCAATCAGCGCCACTTTTTTGTACTCTTTGGAAAGCGGAACAACCCCGGTATTCTTAAGCAACACCGTGGATTTGACCACGCATTCGCGGGCGAGTTCCATGTCTTCCGGGTGCGTCGCGCTCTTGGAAAGATTCTCATCGGTGTAAGGCCGATCAAAAAGCCCGACTTGGAATTTCACCCTGAGCACACGCCGCACCGCTTGATTCAAAATGTCTTCGGAAAAACGCCCGGCCTTGATCTCCCCCGGCAGATTTTCCAAGTAAGCCTGCTTGAGCATGTCCATGTCGTTTCCCGCGCTGATCGCCAGCTTGGCGGCATCCGCCGGATCTTTCGCATAACCCCAGTTGATCGTTTCCGTCACCGCTTGCCAATCGCTGACCACAAAGCCATTGAACTTCCATTCATCGCGGAGGATTTCCGTCAAAGTGTGCCGATTCGCCACCGAAGGGATGCCGCCGATTGCATTGAAGCTGCTCATCACCGTCAAGGCGCCCGCTTTGATCCCCGCATGGAACGACGGCAAATGCGCATTACGCAGCGTCCACTCGGTGATCTCCGAGTCGTTGTAGTCGCGTCCAGCCGTCACGGCGCTGTAGCCGACGTAATGCTTCAAACAAGCGGCCACGCGATCGGGCGCGGACGGGTCTTTCCCCTGAAACCCGCGCACCTGGGCGGCGTTGCAGAGCGCGGAGAGATACGGATCTTCGCCGCAGGTTTCAGCGACCCTCCCCCAACGCGGGTCGCGGGCCAGGTCGCACATCGGGGCAAACACCCACTCGTTACCTTCGGCGCGGGCTTCGCGAGCCGAAACCGTTTGAGCCTTTTCAAACAACTCCGGTTCGAACGAACAGGCCAACCCGAGCGAGATGGGAAACGTGGTGCGCGTCCCGTGAATCAAATCCATCCCGAAGATGATCGGAATCCCCAGGCGCGCGCCCTCCACGGCAGCGCGCTGGACCTCATTATGGTAAGCGACCTGGTAGGCCCAGATAAAGGAGCTGACTTCGCCCTTACGCGCGGATTCAAAAAAAACGGGAAACTTTGCCTTCCCTCCCCCGGAATGCAATTGATTCAACTGCCCGGCCTTTTCCTCCAGCGTCATTTGCTTGAGGAGGTTGTCGATCCGTTTTTCAACCGGCTGAGACGGATCTTCGTAAACGTCTTTGGTGCCGTTCTTGTTCAGGTCAATCCAGCCTTGCTGATACATCTCCGGGCGCGGCGGCTCTCCAAAAACAAAATCCGGCACCGGTTTTTTTTCTGGGCTGGGAGCCGCAAAGGAGGCGGCTGGGAAAAACGCGGCCAGGGCAAACAGGGAGAAAAGGTTTCTCGCCTGCGAATGACGCCCGCCCGCGTTTGCAGAGCCAGCGCCCAAACGGGCGGGGTGCCTGTTCCCCATGGCGGCTGCGAAATCCGGTTTTTTCCAAGCGGCGGCTTGAGATGTCGGGTTGCTGATCATAAGTTTGAATTTGTATTTTGGATGCCGGTTGCCACAGGGGGGCTTTACTTGACAGGCTCGATGGCGAAGTGGATCGGCTCTGGCTGGCAGGCTGCATCCACCTTCGCTTCACACTCGTCGATGGATTTCTGGGCGGCGTCCATTTTCTCCGGATTTCTCTCCTTGCTGGCTGCTCGCCAGGCTTCGTTGAGCGGGCCTTGGAGTTGGTCGATGAGTTTCATGATCCTGGCTGCGCGCTCGCCCAAGGGGCCTTCAAGGACGGGGCTCATATTCCAACCTTTTGCCAGCACCTCGTGGCTCAGCGTGGCGACCGTCTTCTCGTTCATGTCAACGCGGTATTGGCCTGCCGGTAATCCAGCGATCGTCAGGGTGTAGCGCGATAGGTCGGCGATCTCCGGCATGAGCTTCAATGCGTCGCCAGCGGCGGGCAACAAGGGCCATGGGGAGCGCTCGTCGAGGCGGACGAAGGCCAGTTTGCCATCCTTCGCCACGACGTCGGTGATCTTACAGTTTTTGGCCTCCATCACGGTTCCGTCAGGTTTGAGGGTGGCGGAGCTCACTTCGCGCTCCGCACAGAGTGCCGTCAGGATCGTGGCCGCCATCATATATTGGCCGACTGGTCCGGGATGGATGGAATCACCGCCGAGGGAAATTCCGGACGGTTTTCCGACCCAGGCATTGCCAAACGCCTGAAGCGTTTCCAACTCGGGAACCTGGTGTCCGGGCTTTAGCGCACGAATGTGGGCCGCAAGGTTGCTGGCATCCTCCAATATTTTGTTGGGCCCCCACAGTTGGATCAGGGGATGATATTGATCGACCACCGGGAGGTTCTCTTTTTGGCCCAATTCCAGCAGGGCGACGGTAAAGGGGTGGATCGTGCGGCAACGGACGGTGGCCCAGGCCTCCATGAGGCTCCCATCGTTGACTGGGCTGGAGGAGATGAAAAGCGGTTGCGCCGGGAGGGCTCGAATCTGATCGGCCAACTTTTTCATCCCTGCGATATAGTCAGCCGAGGCCTCGGGACTGTCGGGATTCGAGACGCCCACGTCATTCATCCCCAGTTCGATGCTGACAATAGTCGGCTTCCACGCCGCCACGTCATAATCGAAGCGCGCGAGAATGCTGGCTGCCCGGTTCCCGCCAATTCCCGAATTGCGGAAATGCAAATGCCATTGCGGGTAGCGGGTCCGGTAGAAGGCCTCGATATAATTGCTGTGCAGGCGCTGGGCGGTAATGCTGTCACCTGCCATGACCCAGGTGTCATTGTCCTTAAGGGTGAAGGCCGGTTCAACCGCGATCGATTGACCGCAGATGGCCGCGACGAGAGGAAGAAGGAGGAATGTTTTTTTCATGATCAGGCTGGCCAGTCCCTGCCAGTTGTGAGATTTTCTGTCGAAACAAATCGGCGCCCCGTGCACATTATTTATCCCGGAGCGGAGAAGGCTCCCGACTTTTGGTGCGGCAGCGCTGCTCGATCGAATCAGGCGGGAATGATTTCGGCGACGCGAACGACGAGCTGTGTGCCGTAGGGGTAGCCGGATAGATGCACCACCGCGTCGCGGGTTTTGGCATCCTGAGCGAATGACAAGGGCTCGCCGTTGTCGAGCCAGCGGACGGAGCGGATTTTCTCCGGAAACTTGGCGATGGCGCGCGGGCCGATCCCGCCCGCGCCAACCGTGACGTTCGCATGTCCGCCGATCGAAAGGTCGAAGGCGAAGTAGAGGTATCGGCCGCGCGCCTTGAGAAGGAAATCGCGCCCGGTGCAGGCGCAGACGACCGGCTTGCCCTCGCGCAGGAGGTCGCCGAATTGCGCCATCCAGCGGCCGGCGATGCGCAGGGCGGCAGCTTCGTATTCCGGCAGGCCGCCCTGGGCGGTCGGGCCAATGTTGAGCAAGAAGTTCGCGCCGACCTTGCGCGAAAGGCAGAGGCTCTCGATGATTTGGCGGGGCGAGAGAAAAAGGAAATCGTTCGAGCCGATGCCCCAGTGGGCGTTCATCGTCTGGCACATTTCGCCGGCGAGATATTTTTTCCAGCCGCGGCGGTCGGGCATGACCGGCAAGTCCTGCTCGAAGGTGGTGCTGTCGATCTCGGCATGGCCGAGTGCGCCGCGGGCGTCGAGGCCGGTGTTGTTGATGATCATCGCCCCGGGCTGGTATTTCCGGATCGTGGCATAGAGCCGGTCCTCGCGCCAATCGGCGTCCCGGCGCGACCAGTTGCCGTCAAACCAGAGCCCGCCGATCGGCCCGTAGTGGCGGCAGAGCACCTCGACCGAGGCATTTAAGTAAACAAGATACTTTTCAAACGCGGCGGGCGGGCAGGTTTTGGATTTCCACCGCCAATCGAGCGTGGTGTGATAGAAGAAAGGAATGATTTTCTCGGCGCGGCAGGCGGCGACGAATTCCGCCACCAGATCGCGCCCGGCCGGGGAATGCGGCGCATCAAAGTCCGAGAGGCCGCGCGTGTCATAGAGGGAAAACCCGTCGTGGTGGCGCGTGGTGAGCGTGATGTAGCGCATCCCGGCTTCGCGGGCGAAGCGCGCCAGTGCCCGCGCATCGAAATCCTTGGCGGTGAAGGTGTCCTTCAGGCGGTCGTATTGCGCGGGCGGTTGCTTGCCCAGGAAGCGGATCCATTCGCCCTGGCCAAGCTGCGAGTAGAGCCCCCAGTGGACAAAGAGTCCGTAGGCGAGCTTTTCAAACTTTGCCACTCGTGGCAGCGGCTTGGGAATGGCGGAAGAACGGATAGGTTTCATGGAACTGTTCTGAAATTTCTGTGTCAACTTCCACTCAAATCACGGAGCATGTCAAGAAGGAAGGATTTAAGATTCTTCGAGAAGGCACTGGGACTTGAGAAGCCATGGCGGGAAAAGAAGCCCTGCGCTCAAGAAGCATTGACTCCACTTAGAAAACTGATCAGAAAACCATTCAAACAAAAAAACTATGGCTGACGCAACCTGGTTCACAAACGACCGCTTCGGCATGTTCATTCATTGGGGGATTTACAGCAACCCCGCAGGAATATGGCAGGGCAAAAAAATCACCCACGAATATTCGGAATGGCTGCAATCCTCCGAAACCATTCCCCGGAAGGAATACCAGAAGCTGGCCGGAATTTTTAACCCTGAGGGCTTCGATGCCGACGAGTGGATTCGAGAAGCTGCCAATGCCGGCATGAAATACTTCCTGATCACCTCGAAGCACCATGACGGCTTTTGCCTGTGGCCATCGAAATTTAGCACTTACAATGTGGTGGATGCCACCCCGTTCCAGCGCGACATCCTCGGCGAGCTGGCGGCCGCCTGTCTGAAGCACGGCGTCAAGATCGGGTTCTATTATTCCCACTGGATGGATTGGGATGGATCGGGCGGCGACGTCTGCATGGGCGACCGATTCCTGGCTGCCGAGAAGAGGAACCCCGAGTATGTGCGCCCGACCCAGGCGGAATTTCAAGGGTATTGGAATAACAAATGTCTGCCCCAGGTCAGAGAGCTGATCGAGCTCTACGACCCCTGGTTTTTCTGGTTCGATTCGTGGAACAAAGACATCAACGAATACGTCACGCCGAAACACCAGGATGAACTCATCGATCTGGTTCATGGAATGAGTGATAAATGCCTGGTCAACAGCCGCATCAATTTCGAGGCGCCATCGGAGAAGTGCGATTTTCTGTCGATGATGGACAACAGCTTTCCTGAGACGGGCTTTGCCAAACCGTGGGAGACATCTGGAACCCTTAACCATTCCTGGGGCTACCACTCGCTCGACTTTTCCTGGAACTCCACGGAGCAGCTGCTGAAATATCTGATCGGCAACGCTTCGTTAGGTGGAAACTATCAGCTCAATGTGGGGCCGATGGGAACCGGGGAGTTCCAGCCAGCCGCCATCAAACGTCTGCGCGAGATCGGCTGTTGGATGGCGGTCAACGGGGAATCGATTTACGGCACCCAGGCCAACCCGATTGGCAAGGTACCGTGGGGGCGAGTGACCATGCGGTCGCTGCCGGATGGCAACACCCGGCTTTATCTTCACCTCTGGAACGTCACTCCCGGAACCGCGCTGCTCGTGCCGGGCCTCAAAAATACTCCCATCAGCGCCACCGTGATGGAGTCGGGCCAGGCGGCTCTTGTCGAGGGCGGAAAGGAAGGCATATGGGTGACCGCTCCGATCGAGCTCAAGGGAATCGTGCTGCCGGTTATTGCCCTGGAGCTCAGAGGCAATCTCAATTAGGGTCTAAGAAGCAGGCTCGATTTTCAGGGTGTGGCGGACGGGCGTGACGGCCTTGCGCGAGGCTTCGATCATGGCGGAGGCGCGTTTCATCACCGCCTCGCGCTGCCAGGAAAAGACTTCCGGTTTCTCCTTGAACGCCTCCGGGTAATTGGTTTCCCAATCGAGCAACAAGCGCAAGTGCGGACGGATGCTCTGCGATTCGACGCCTTGTTGCATCCCCAGCGCCGCGGTCAGGCGGCGGAACGGTTCGCAAAACGGGTTCTCGATAAATTCGGCGGCCAAATTGATTCCCTTGGCCAGTGCGTCCGCTGAAAATTCGCGGCTCTGGGTTCCCCAGGTGACTTTCATCCGCGCGGCCGGGGCGTTCTTGACGACGAGGAGGTAGCGGTTGAGTTCCTCGTTGAAAGGAAGGAACTCGATCATGCCGCTGGTGGCGTTGGGATTGGACGGTTCGCCGAAAAAGCAAAACGGATAGCGCGTAGATTCCACTTCGATGACCCCTTTTGTCACCGAGATCACCTGATGCTCGCCAACCGTTTGGGCCGTGTCGGCCTTGGCGTCGTAGGTAATCGTGCCGATATCGCCTGGGAATCCCAGTGCCTTGAGAAAAGCGTAAGCCATGATGAACTGGCCGTTCTCGCTGGCGTGAACGCCGTCTTCTCCCGCGACATAATAACCCTTGCCGTATTTGGCTTTCGCCTTGGCCATGGCAACCAGCATGAGAGAATGAATATCCACGAAATCGACTCCGTTCTTTTCCGCGATTTCGCGGGCGATGCGGGTCAGTTCTCCCAAGGTCTGGTTGTAAATCTCCGGGGTGGCCGTCATCCGTTTGAAGGTATCGGTGTCAACCGCGCCGGGCGAACCGAGCACGATACGGCGCACCCCCGCATTCTGGAACTTGGCAATCATGAGTTGCACTCCCTCGCGGAATCGGGCCTCCGTCTCAGGCTTCAGAGCGCAGTAGCCGCCATCGTTCATTCCGTAACAGGTGGTGACAACATTAGGCTTGAACGGGAGCACTTCCGTCACCATCCGGGTCGAAAAGCCAAAGGTGTTCTCACCGCCCTGCCCGAGTTCCATCGTGCGCAGATCCGCCTGCGGCGCGCACGCCAGGAGATAGCTGGCCATGTACACGGAGTAGCGTTTCTGCTCGGTGATCGAGTCGCCGCAGATGGCAACCAAATCGCCCGGTTTCAGAATCGGTGCCGACGACGCCCTCTCCGCCCCGAACAGGGGCGCTGAGAACGTTAGAAGCGAGAACGCGAGGAATGCAGTGAGTTTCATGAGCTTGGATGAGCGGGCAAAATAAACGCTCCGTGAGCTTAGCTTCCGGCCCGGAGGAGCCAGAAATCGATTGAGCCATCATCGGCATGGAGCGGGGCGAGCGCCGGTGTCACATCCTTGAGCATCTCTTCCCGCTGGTAGAGCCGTCCGGGGCCCTCTTCACCGTAAAAGCACTCGACCTCCTTCTTCATCCCTTCGGAATAGGCGGTCTTATATTGTTCGCCAATGGGCGTCATCCGCACCACGGTGTCGCCCTTCCACGTCACGCGGTAGTGATATTGATGACCTTTGGGATTCCCGATGGCGATCTCTTCTTCTTTCACGGGCACGGGATAGGTGACTTCGATTTTCTCCCCGGCCTGCCGCGGGCCGAGCTCGAGATACCCGTTCTCCACCGCCATCTTCCCCTCGCCCTTGTTCGAGCTGACCTTGATATCCTTGGCATCGACGAAATCCGGCACGCGGACCCGCACTTTGCACGCTTCCTTGAGCGCGACGCTCAGGTAGCCTTGATACGGCTGGTAGCAGCGGATCTCGGCCTGCGGAAGGAGCTTGTCGATGTGCATGTTGACTGAGAGGACCCCGTTCTCGAACCGCGAGGCGCTCTTCCAGGCGATGTAGAACGCGTGGACGCCGCTACCCGCGCAGCAGTTCTGGAACGCACGGGTCCTGCCGTGGTCGTCTTCCCGGTAGGCCAGTATGTGTGTGGGCGAGCTCCACCCGGCAAAACCGCCTGCCATCCGGGAGCCGACGTCGCGCCAACTGGCGTTCGCCGTATCCGGTTTGTCGCCCGGCTTGAGCCAGCTTCCGTCAACCACCTGGTTTTCCGCGAGTTGATTTCTGACGATCCGTTCCACATTCCCCCAATACTCGGGGTGGCCATTGTTGGCGAGCGTGGTGGCCAAGCTGACGAAGTCCATCACCGCGCAACTCTCGCATCCCACCAGATCGTCTCCCCGTGAGGACTCGGGCAGCCAGCCGAAGCGGGCGCCGGGGATCGTCTGCACGTTCTGGTAAATCGCGTTGACCTGATCGAACAACGCCGCGTCTTTCATGTAGAGGGCGTCATCTGCGGCACCGGACAGGATTCGCAATCCCGCGTGCATGTGACCGCCGAACTTTTTGTTGTTGGGGTTCAAAAGAGAGCATCCGTGAATCAACTTGCCCGCATAGTCCGCGGCGGCGGAATCGTTCGTCAGGCGAGCGCAGTTCATGAGGCTCTTGATGGGAACCGCCCGCCATTGGTCCTTGTTTTCAAATGTGCTGGGAAGGTTATCCACCGTTTTGCGGATCAGGTCGAGCAAGGCGGGGTCCTTACTATCGGCATAGGCGGTGGTGATCGCGTGCAGCGAGACCCCTTGGGCGAACCCGAGGAAACCGGTGCCCGGAACCGCCAGGCCGGTTTCGGGGCTCAGAAAACGGAGCGTGTTTTTAGCGAAGGCTTTTTCGTTGCTGCACGTGCGGCCCGTCATGTGCCGGGCCATGATGGCGGCCTCCCACATGCGCGAACACACGTCCGGAGAGTCAACGCCCCCGGCATGGCCCGCCTCCGCCGGATCGGTCCAGAAGATGTGGAAGTAAGGCATTCCCTCCTTGTCGGGCATGTTTTCGAGGCAGTTGTAGGCGCGGCCAGCATAGGTCTCGAAGGCGAAGGTTTGGGGCGCGGTTGTCTCGGCGCGCGCCGGCAACGGTGCCAGAGCCAGAGTGAAAATAACAATCACCGGGTGGATTTTCATAAAAAATAGTTTGCGGGAAACCGGGGGTTAGCGCTGCTTAAAATCTTAGCTGTCCCGTCCGCCAGGGACAAGATTTGATCAGGCTGCACTTCGATGGAATGACTTGTGTTTTCATCGTATGGGAATCAGAAGATTTTTTCGGAAAGCGCGCGGAGGCAGCGGTAGGTTTCCTCGTAATGGGCGAAGCGTGTGCGATAGAGTTCCGCGCGTTCGGGATCAGGCTGGATGGCCTCGCCGAGATGAACCCAGCCGGCCACAAGCGATTCGATCTCGTGGTTGTCGCCGGCTGCACAAGCCAGCAAGGCCGCGCCAAGGCATCCGGCCTCGGTCACCTTCGGGATGCGGACCGGCCGGTTGAAGACATCGGCCTTGAGCTGGAGCCATCGGGGATTTTTTGCTCCGCCGCCGGTGGCCCGGATTTCCTCCACGGCAATGCCCGCACGATCCAGAATGCGCAGGTTGGCCTCCAGTTCCAAGCAAAGCCCTTCGAGCAGCGCTCTGAGCACTTCCCCGCGTCCGGTCGTCAGGCGAAGACCGAGAATCGCCGCCGGGGTGTGATTGTCAAAGTGCGGCGTCCCGGAACCGGTGAAATACGGCAGCACCATGAGCTTGCTCGGGCACTCGGGCATGAGGTCCAGAATCAAATCGTAAACGTCCGCTCCGGTTTCGGCGGCAACCGCGGCCTCCGGGCCAGCCCATTCCTGGCGGAACCAGCGGAGGACATTTCCGCCGCTCAGATTGTAAGCCAATGTGGCATAGAGCCCCGGTGCGGCGTGCGAGTAGGTGCAGAGGTTTGCATCCCGCAGGGCCGGCGTAAGAATCGGCTCGGAAAATGCGGCGGCGATGCACTCGACCGTCCCGCTGCCGAGAGCGGCGATCCCGGGCCGGATCGCTCCGCAGCCGAGTGCCGCACAAACCTGATCGTGCCCGCCTGCCACCACGATCGCGCGTGGAGCCAGGTTGAGCCGTTCGCAGACAGCCCCGGAAAGCGTCCCCACAACGTCGCCCGGAGGAAGCGGGCGACTGAGCTGTTCGGCCCGGATGCCGCTTGCAGCAAGGATCTCCGGATCCCAACGTTGTTCCCGGACATCGAAGAGCATCGTGCGGGCCGCCAGCGAAAAACTGATCGCGGGCTCCAGCCCCAGCCGGTGGTGGATATAGTCTTCAAAACAAAGAATGCGCGCGGCATTTTTCCAGAGGTCGGGACGCTCCTCACGAAGCCACAGAAGCTTGTAGAGGCTGAAGATCGGATGCGCGGTATGCCCGGTTTTTTCGTAGAGCCGGATCGGGTCGAACGGAAAC
>JBAXXD010000058.1:0-24884 GCA_037128135.1 Verrucomicrobiia bacterium | reverse complement strand
AACCCGGGTTGGCCAGCATGTTCTTCGGAGCGGCCGGAGGAGTTTGGGAATAGACGGGCCCGGCAGCGCCCGCAAGGACGCCGGAGAGGAGGAGCGTGAGAAAACGCATGGTGTTGTATATTTGCTCGATACGCGGGCGATGAGCAATCAATTTTCCGGCATCAATTTTCCGTTTAAAGCAGGTGCAGCGGATCCACGTCCACGGCGACGAAAACATCTTCCGGCATCGGCAGCGAGTCGAGCACGGAGCGGGTGAGCCGGGCGAGGGCCATCGAGGACGGGCCGCGGAGCGCGACCTGGAACCGGTAGTAGGTTTTGGCCCGCTCCAGCGGCGCGGGCGCCGCCTCGCCGACGACGACGCCTGCGGGCGCGGCGGCCTTGAGCTTCCGGGCGAGGGTCTGCGCCGAGAACTCCGCGCGCTCGCGCATCGTCCCGCGCAGCGTGATCAGCACCATGCGCCCGAACGGCGGGTATCCGAACTGACGACGGAATTCCATCTCCTGCTCCATGAACCCCTCGTAATCGTGGTGCCGCGCAAACTGGATGGACGGGCTGAACGGCGTGAACGTCTGCACGAGAACCTCGCCTTCCATCTCGCCGCGCCCCGCCCGCCCGGCGACCTGCGTGAGGAGCTGGAACGTGCGCTCGCCGGCGCGGAAATCCGGCATGTGGAGACCGAGGTCGGCGTTCACGATCCCGACGAGCGTGACATTCGGAAAATGCAGCCCCTTGGCGATCATCTGCGTGCCGACCAAAATATCAATTTTCCCCTCCTTGAACGCCCCGAGCGTCTCGCGGTAGGCCTCCTTGCGGGTCATCGAATCCGCATCCATCCTCGCAATCCGGGCTTTCGGAAAAATCCGTCGGACCGCCTCCTCGATTTTTTGGGTGCCGACCCCCGCGTGACGGATCCCGGGATCCCGGCATTTCGGGCAGGCCTTCGGGGCGCGCGACGAGTGCCCGCAGATGTGGCAAACGATCCGCTCGGCGGCGCGGTGGTAGGTCAGCGAGACGCTGCAGTCCGGGCACTCGCAGACGTGCCCGCACGCCTCGCAGAGCATCGAGGTCGAGAACCCGCGGCGGTTGAGAAAAAGGATCACCTGCTCGCCCTTGGCCAGGCGCCCCTCGATCGCATCCTTCAGCGGGAGCGAGAGCAGTCCGCCCTCGGGCGACTGCCGCGCTTTCTGCCGGAGGTCGAGCACGCGCACAACCGGCATCCGCTTGTCGTCCACCCGCTGGTCGAGCCGCACGAGCCGGTATTTTCCGGTCTGCGCGTTGTGCCAGCTCTCGAGCGAGGGGGTCGCGCTGCCGAGCAGGACGGCCGCACGCTCTCGGTGCCCGCGGAGCACCGCCATGTCGCGGGCGTTGTAGCGCGGCGCCTCGTCCTGCTTGTAGGAGTTCTCGTGCTCCTCGTCCACGATGATGATCCCGAGGTTTTCCAAGGGCGCGAAAATCGAGCTGCGCACGCCGATGACGATCCGCGCCGCGCCGCTGTGGATCTTATGCCACTCGTCGTGGCGCTCGCCCTCCGAGAGGTGGCTGTGAAGGACCGCGATCTTTTCCTGGATATCCGAGAACCGGGATTTGAAGCGCTCGACCGTCTGCGGGGTCAGCGCGATCTCGGGCACGAGGACGAGCGCCGTGCGCCCGCGCTCGACCGCCTGCCGGATCGCCCGGAGGTAGATCTCGGTCTTCCCCGATCCCGTGACCCCGAAGAGAAGAATCGGCGTGCCGGGGGTTTCCATCGCCGCCTCGACCGCCCGCATCGCCGCCTCCTGCTCGGCGTTCAACGTCACGCCCGCCGAAGCAACAAATTTTTCGGCATACGGATCGCGTGCGACGACCGCGGATTCGATGACGACGAGGCCGCGTTTCTCGAGCGCGCGGAAGACCCCCTCCGCGACGGCGGCCTGCCCGGTGGCGGCGGCGACCGCGACCGGCCCGCCGGCCTCGATCAGCACGCGGAGCGCGTCGGCCTGGCGCGGCGCACGCTTCTCCAGCGCGGCCAGCTCCTCTTCCGAAATCTCCCTCGCGAGCCGCGCGGTGTTCCGCCGCTTCTCGGCCACCTTCCCGTCCCGCACCGCCACCGGCAGCACGCTGCGGACCGCCGTCTCGACCGGACAGCAGTAGTAATCCGCCATCCACCGCGCCAGCTCGAGCAGGGCCGGACGGATCATCGGCTTCGCGTCGAGCAGCCCGGCCACATCGCGCACCCCCCGGACGCCCGTCTCCTCAAGAACCTCGATCACCGTCGCCGTGAGAAGACGCGTGCGCACCGGCACGCTCACCCGCGAACCCGCCGCGATGGATGACTCAAACCCCTCCGGAACACGATAATCCAGAAGCCGCCCCGCAGCCTGATCCGGAAGCACGCGCACATACATCCCGCAGATTATTCCCTGCCGCGCCCGCGATGTCACTCACGGCTTGGCGGCGAGCCCTTCTTTTCCGTCTTGCCTTCGTGTTCCGGCCTCGAACGCCGCGCTTGTGAGCCGGGCGGTTCTGTGCCAGTCTCCACAAAGCACCAAGGCTCATCTCTGAATCAACCGGAACAAAATCAAACGAAGAGAGGCCGATGGGGGGGCATTTCGGTAGAGGCGCTCGTTACCATCGGCGCCTGTTGTGTGCTCATCGTGCTCGTGGTGGTAGCCATGCGGGACAAGAAGGTGCGGCTCCGGCTTCGCCTGCCGGCGGCCTCTCCATCGTCGGCCGCCTCCGCCACCCCCGCGCCATCCGTTTCCGCCACGCCATCCGCCACACCCGCGCCGGCTATTTCCGCCACAGACATTCAATCGCTTTTCACCCAGGGCCGCGCGGAGAGTTCCTTGATCGCTCCGGTGGGCGCGCGGCCAACATACGCCGACATCGACTTTGCACAGCCGTCCGGCTACCGCGAGATCCGCGAGGCCGACCTCGGCAGGATCTACTCGTCCCTGCCAAAGAAAAACCGGCGCGCGCTCGCGAGGGTGGCCGAGATCGGCGGCTTCCGGACATCGGAGGACATGGCAAGGTCGTTCGGCTACCAATCGGTGGATCAAATGCTCTGGAGCTGGGATCAGACGATCCTCGAGAGCCCGAGGTTTTCACCGAACGCCTTCGGAACCAACGCCCCCCCCGTGGTTCCGTCCGGATACTGAGCCAGCCCCGGGATTTTATTTGCAGCGACTTACCGGACGCTTGCGCGGTTTGAGATCGCGCGCTCGGCGGCTTCGGCGTCGGCAGGGGTGTCCACGCCGGGGGCGGCGGATTTTGCGCGGACGACACGGATTTTCGCGCCGTGTTCAAGCGCGCGGAGCTGCTCGAGCTTTTCGGATTTCTCGAGCGGGGTCTGCCGGTGTTTGACGATGCCGAGCAGAAATTTCCGGCGGTAGGCATAAATTCCGATGTGGCGGAAGCGGGCCGGGCGGGCGTCGCCGTCGCGGTCGCAGGGGATCGGGCAGCGGGAAAAATAGATCGCGTATCCGGCGGTGTCCATGACGACCTTGACGCAGTTCGGGTTGTCGATTTCCCCTGGGGCCAGCGGGCAGGCGGCGGTGGACATCTGGGCGAGAGGATCGGCTCGCAGCGCCTCGATGACGCGCCCGGCGAGCCGGGGGTCGAAGAACGGCTCGTCGCCCTGCACGTTGAGAAGGATGTCGGCCGCGGGCAGGTTCCTGGCGGCTTCAGCCAGGCGGTCGGTCCCGCTGGGATGCCTTGAGGAAGTCATCGCGACCTCCGCGCCGAACGCTCGCGCGGCTTCAAAAATCCGGACGTCATCGGTGGCGATGAGGATCTGGTCCGCGCCCTTGACGCGGGAGCACCTCTCCCAGACGTGCTGGATCAGCGGTTTGCCTGCGATCGGGTGCAGGGGCTTGCCGGGGAAACGGGTCGAGCCCCAGCGGGCGGGGATGACGATGACGGTGCGGGACATGGCCGTATTTGAAGCACGGAGGGCGCGGAGAACACAGAGGAAAATCGCAGCGGGCCGGATATTCGGAGTTGAGCGGACGGCCCCCGCTCGGGCATGATGCGGGCTGTGATCCGCATCCTTGTCGCCGTCCTGCTCGCCCTGGCGGTCATCCTTGGGCAGCTGTTTTATGGCGGCCTGATGCGGACGGTGTTCAGCATTCCCAGCTACGGGCTTGTTGCGATGGCCGGGGTGCTGGGCGCGGCCGCGCTTTTCTGGCGGCGCGCCGTGCCTCCGCGTCCGGGCCCGCTCGCGGCGACGCTCGTTGCGGCCGGTTATCTTTTCTGGCGGTCGGTGCATTCCCCCGGCCAGGACCTCTCGGTATTCTACACGTTCCTGATCGCCGCCTGCACGGCGGTTTACTGCCTGTTCGCGTGCGTGCTGACGACCCCCTCGTCGCGGTATGTTTTTGTTTCGCTGCTTTTCGCGGCGGCGCTCGGGCAGGTTCTTGTCGCGGCGATCCAGTTCACATCGCCGGCTCCCTATCGGCCACTGCCGTGGTTCAGCGAGCAGCTCCGGGTCTGGTCTCTCCAGCCGGCCGGAAGCTACTCGAGGGGGAGCGGATTTTTTCTCAGCGGCAACCACCTGGCCTGGTTTCTGAACATCATGGCGTTCTTCGCGCTCGGGATCGCGAGTCTCGGGCGCTGCGCGGTTTGGACGAAAGTCCTTTCCGCCTACCTGGCGGCGGTCTGCGTGGCCGGCACCGTGCTCACGCTCAGCCGCGCCGGGATGATCGGGCTGTGCGCCGGCACGATTGTTTTTCTGATCCTGAGTCTCTTCGCTCTCGGCATCGGGGCGAGGGACCGCCGGATTGTTGTTCTGCTGATCACCCTTGCGGCCGTGACGGCAGGGCTCGCCGGCGGGTATTTTCTGTTTTCCGAAAGCGTGACCGTGCAGGCGCGAATGAGCACGATCACCGAAGACACCTACCGCATGGCGCTCTGGCCAGCGGCCCTGAGGCAGGCGCAGCTCGAGCCGCTGACCGGGACCGGCGCCGGATCGTTCACGCAGCTTTCGCGCCGCCTCCGGGACTACAACTCGGATTACGACGACACGTTCGCCCACAACGACTGGGCGCAGACGGCGTCCGACTTTGGGTTCATCGGCCTCGTCCTCGTGAGCGGGATGTTTCTCGCGAACTGGAGGTCCGGGTTTTCCGGTTTTGTCGCCGCGCTTCGGCAGCGCATGGCCGTCTCGAGCCGCCCGCAGAGCAACTCCGCGGCATTAACGATGGGCGCGCTCAGCGCCCTCGCCGCCTGCGCGGCCCACGCGTTTTTTGATTTCGACATGCAGCTCCCGCCCAATGCCCTGCTCGCCGCTGCCTGCGCGGGAATGCTCGCCAACCCGGGGATTTCCATGGGCTTCCGGAGAGGCTGGGCGCCGCGCTGGCTCGGCGGGCTGGCGGCCTGCGCGGCCGGCTTGTTCCTCTGCCACCTCCTGGAAAAATCCGCACGGGCCGAATGGCAGGTGCTCAAGGCCGAAAACGCCCTTGTTCTTTGCGATGCGCCGGCCGCCATCGTGGAGGCCGAGGCGGGCCTCGAAGCCGCTCCCAACCACTCCCGGCTCCGCCGGTTTCTGGGCGAAGCCCTCCTGCAGACCGCGGCGTCATCCGGCGACCCGCGCGAGACGCTCGTCCGCGCGGCTTATCATTTACGCCGCTCGACCGAGCTCGACCGGGAGGAACGCTGGAACCAGCTCATGCTCGGGATCTCGCTTTCCCGCCTCCGGAAATTCGAGCCCGCCGCGGCCGCCCATATCGAAGCGATCCGCCTCGACCCCGGAACCGCGGCCCCCCAGGAATACCGCGCGCTCTTTCTCGAGGGGGCCGGAAAAACGCCCGAGGCGATCCGCGCTTACGAAGTCAGCCTCGTCCTTCCCGGGACAAGCTTTGCCAGCCAGCGTCTGAAAGCGCTGCGCCTGAAGGCCGCGGCCACGCCGAATTAGCGCTCCTTCCCATCGGCAACGCTGGAGAAACCCGTGGGATCGCTGCCGGGGGTTCGCGCCGGGACCGCCCGTTTTTTTACACCTCGAAGAACGAGCGGAGCTTCCCGAGAAACCCGGCCTGATAGCTGCTTTGGGTCGTCTGGTTTCCGCTGCCGGCAGCCTCGGCGACCAGTCCCTCGTTTGCCATGCGTCGCCGCGCGAGAAGCTCGCTCAGCGATTCAAGGAGGTCCGGGCTTGCGCTGATGATCGGCGCGAGCGTGGACTTCTGCACCTCGACCGCAAGGCAATCCTCGAGGGCGAGAATCGTCGCGGTGCGCGCTTCGCCGGTCAGCACGGAATTTTCTCCGATGCAGGCGTCCGGCCCGAGGACGGCGACCGGCGTGCGCGTGCCGCGCGACTTGATCCAGACCTCCGCGCGCCCACTCACCAACACATACATCGGCCCGGCTTCCGCACCCTGCCGGATAATGCACTCCCCGTGCCCGAAACGGACGATCCGGCTGCCCTCCACGATTTTTTCAAGCTGCGCGGACGAAAGGACCGGAGCAAAAACCGCCTTCTGGATCGAGGCGCGGATGTGATCCCTATCCTCGACGTGCGGTTCCTGCTTCTCGAGATGGAGCTGGTGCTGGATCGGAAACGGGATGGCAATATTGTGACGGCGGAGCGCATACCAAAGCGTGGTCCGAATATGGCTGTTCGCGGGGTTGTAATGCGAATGGTCGTCGAGCCAGAACCGCAGCTCGTAGATGACGCTCCAGGCCGCGAAGTCCTTGAGGAAAACATCCGGCGCGGGATCGCGCAGGACGAACGGACAGTCGAGAGCGGCCTCGGCGAGTATTTTTTTCACCAGGCTGGGAGGCGCGCCGTATTCGAGACCGATGTCGATCCTCAGGCCATGGGCCTTGGACGGATGATTGTAGTTGATGACCGTCTGCTTGGTGATGCTGCTGTTCGGGATGTCCAGGCAGATGGCGTCGGTCGTGCTCAGCCGGGTGGACCGCCAGTTGATCTCAACAATTTTCGCGTGATGCCCGTCCACGAGCAGCCAGTCGCCCGCTTTGAACTGTCCGCCGAAATAAATCGCGAACCCGCTGAAGATATTCCCCAGCGTATCCTGGAGCGCGAGGCCGAGCACGATGCCGATGATCCCCGCGCCCGCCAGGAGGCCGGGAACTTTTTGCCCGTAGATGAATTGGAGGACCGCCAGAACGGCCCCGACAATGATGCCGATCGAAACGAACTCCCCGAGGAACTTCGGCACCTGCGCGACCTCGCCGCTCCGTGGCAGTCGGTCAAAAAAATAATGCCGCACGAACCCGACCAGCACGAAAGCACCCGTGATGACCAGCGCCGCCCGGATGTGCTGCTCGCCGGGGATCGGCACCTCGGGTAGAAGCGTCGGAAGATAGAGCGCCGCCGCGAGGCAGAACGCATGGTAAACCCAGCTCAGCGGGAGCCGGAACCGCCGCTTCAGCGCCCGGCCGCCGAAGAGCATCGCGAGGTAAATCGCCAGCGCGCACCCGAGATAAATTCCCGCGATATGGGTGAAGCGGAGGCCGCTGTCGAGGAGGTTCCGGAAGGCTCCGGGCGCCTGCGCCAACAGGAGATCAATGGCTTGCATGGCAGCCAGCTTTAGAGAATTCCGGCCAGCCTGGCAACTCCGCCGTTGCCACTCCGCCGTTGCCAATGATCGCGGACAGCTTCCTCATTCGCCCGCGTGGCGTCCCATGAACCAGGAGATCGCGATGCAGATTTCGTAGAGGATATACATGGGGGCGCCCATGAGCACGAGCGTAAGGACATCGGACGTCGGGGTGATGATCGCGGCGAAGATGAAAATGATGACGAGCGCGAACGCGCGCGTCCGGCGGAGCAGCGCGTAGTCCACGATCCCCAGCTTCACGAGGAGGAGGACGGCAAGCGGAAGCTCAAACGCAAACCCGAAGGAGATCACAAACTGGGTCGTGAATGAGTAGTATTCGCGGACCGTCCAAGTCGGTTTCCAGTGCATCGCCTGGGCGTCGGCGAAAAAGAATTCGAGCGTTTGCGGGAGGACGACGAAATAGCTGAACGCGACCCCGCCGAGGAACAGCCCGAACCCGACGACGGACGCCGGGTAGAGCATCCGCTTCTCCGGGGGAGTGAGCGCCGGAAGGACGAACTCCGCGAGAAAAAGCAGCAGGAACGGAAGCGCGAGGATGACCCCTCCGTAAAAGGCCAGATCCAGGGAGATCGTGAACGAGTCGGCGACTCCGAGCGACTGGAGGTTCGCGGCGCGCGCGGGATCCACCGCGATCAGCGGGCGCTGGACGATGGTCGCCAGCTCGCTGCGGAATACAAAGCAGAGCGTCATCGCGACAACGAGGGCGATCGCCGCCTTGATCAGCATCGTGCGCAGATCCTCCATGTGCGACAGGAACGGCTTCGCCTCGTCGCGCATCTCGCGGAAATGAAAAAACCGCTTCAGGCTCATGCGGGAAGGCGGGCCGCTTTCATCAGCCGAGGCGGGCGGTCCAGCGGGCGAGCTCTCGCGCGACGTTTTCCGGCGAGGGGGCGCCGGTGGCGCGGCGCGCGGCCATTGCGGCATCGATGTCGAAGTTTGCGGAAACCGCTTCCGGCGTCAGCAGCGGGGACGCCGCAAGGAATTCCGCAGGGTCGAGCTTGTCGAGCGGGGTGCCGAGCTCCTGCGCCCGGGCGACAAGCCGCCCGATGATCTCGTGCGCCTGGCGGAACGGAACCCCGCCCGCGACCAGACGGTCGGCCAGATCGGTCGCAAGCAGCAGCGGATCGGAGGCCGCAGCCCGCGCGCGATCCTCCCGCAGCCCTGCGGCGTTGAGCATTTCCGCAAAGATGGCCAGCGTGGAAAGGACAGTGTCCACCGAATCGAAGACCCCCTCCTTGTCCTCCTGCATGTCGCGGTTGTATGTGAGCGGCAGGCCTTTCATCGTGGTCAAAAGCGCGATGAGATTTCCGTAGAGGCGCCCGGTTTTTCCGCGTGCCAGCTCCGCGATGTCCGGGTTCTTCTTCTGCGGCATCAGGCTCGATCCGGTCGTGTGCCGGTCGCTCAGCTCGATGAACCCGAACTCCGCGGATGCCCAGAGGATGATGTCCTCGCTGAGCCGCGAAACATGCATGCCGAGGATCGCGAGCGCGGCCAGCAGTTCGCAGGCGAAATCCCGGTCCGCGACAGCGTCCATGCTGTTCGCCGTGACTTTTGAAAATCCGAGCTCCTCGGCGATCGCCCCGCGGTCGAGGACGAGCGTGGATCCCGCGATCGCGCCCGATCCCAACGGCATCGCATCCATCCGCGCCGCGCCATCGGCCACCCGCCCGGCATCCCGGTCGAGCATCTCCACATATGCCAGCAGATGGTGCGCGAAGAGGACTGGTTGCGCGCGCTGCAGATGCGTGTATCCCGGCATCACCGCCGACGCATGCCTCGCCGCCAGACCGGCCAGCGCCCGCTGCAGCCCGCGGATCCCCGCGCAAATTTCTTCGCAGGCCCCGAGCAGGTGCAGACGGAAATCCAGCGCGACCTGGTCGTTGCGGCTGCGGGCGGAGTGGAGCTTCGCGCCGGCCGCTCCGATCCGCTTCGTCAGAGCGGCCTCGATGTTCATGTGGACGTCTTCCAAATCCTCGCTGAACACGAATGCCCCCGATGCGATCTCCGCCCCGATGTCATTCAGTCCAGTGGCGATCCGGTCAAATTCCTCCGCGGTCAGGATCCCGGCCGCCGCCAGCGCGCGGGCATGGGCGATGCTCCCCCGGATGTCCTCGCGGTAGAGCCTCCAGTCGGTCGTGACCGATTGCCCGTAGGACTTGAGAAGCCCCGACGCCTCCTGCTGAAACCGACCTTTCCACATCATCGTGCCGCCCAGAATATCGGGCGCGAACGTCGAGTCAAGAAAGCGAAAAAGACCAGAGAACTACGGCAATGGAAAGCGGAGTGCCGTTGCTGCATTCCTGCCCTGGCGGGGTTCGTCCGTCCCCAGTCCATAGTCTCTGGCCCAGCCAATCTAAATCGATGCAGCTCCCGCACAACAGAAAAATCCTCCGATTTGTTGCATTTGGGACTTGCAGGGATGTTTCTCATTAGTTATTCACGCTCTCGCTTCTACCTCTCATCCTAACCAATTCTATCTGTCCATGGGTAAAGTTCTCCTCTACGCTTCCATCGCCATCACGCTTGCCGCGGCGGCCATCGGATTTGTCAATAAAAACAAGCTGACCGCCGCCAAGGATCAGTTCGCCTCCGGGCAACAGGAGGCCGAGAAAAAGGTGGCCGCCTTTGAGCAGGTGCAGAAAAACCTCAAGGAAACGAAAGAATCCCTGGCGACCGTGACCGCCGAGAAGGAGCAGGCCGCGACTCAGCTCGCAAGCATCAAGGCCGACGCCGAGAAGAACAAAACCCAGGTCGCCGACCTCACCACGCAGATCGGGACAAAGGACACCGAGATCACCAAGCTCACCGCCGACATCCAGGCGAAGGAGGCCCAGATCAAAACCCTGAGCGAGACGACGACCGCGGCTCCTGTCGCACCGGGCGCTGATCAGCAGGTGGTGATTGCGGAAAAAGAGGCGCTCATCGCCAAACTCCAGGGCGACCTGGAGGCATCGCGCGCCCAACTCGCGGATCTCCGCAAAAAAGACAGCGACCGGATGGCGCTCAAAATGCGCAACGGCCTTGAGGGCCGGATTCTGGCGGTGAACCAGGCTTGGAATTTTGTGGTGCTCAACCTGGGCGACCGCAACGGCGTGGTCGGGAATGCCGAGATGCTGATCAAGCGCGGCAACCAGCTCGTCGGCAAGGTGCGCGTCACGTCGGTCGAGCCCTCGACCTCCATCGCCGATATCGTCGCCAGCAGCGTCCCCGGCGGAATCAACATCCAGCCCGGTGACAATGTCATTTATCAAGCGACTGCTGAGTAGCCTCCTCCTGGCCGCCTCCCTGACTGCCGCTGCCGGCTGCGCGTCGGACGGACATCAGGATTCCCAGCACAGCGAAGGCACTATTCCCTGGAACCGTCCGGAAAAATGGGAGGGCGCGGGCACGATGGGTTCCATGATGCAGGGCACCCAGTAGGGGGCAGGCTTTTTTTAATCCCGGAAGACGATCGCGCGCGTGCCGTGGACGAGCACCCGATCCTCGACATGGAAGCGCACCCCTCGCGCGAGGGCAAGCCTCTCGCAGTCGCGCCCGAGGCGGATCAGGTCGTCCGGCTCGTGGTAGTGTTCGACCCGCGAGACCTCCTGCTCGATGATCGGCCCGTTGTCGAGCTCCTCGGTGGCGTAGTGGCAGGTTGCGCCGATCAGCTTCACCCCGCGCTCAAATGCGCGCCGGTACGGGTTCGCTCCGACGAACGCCGGAAGAAACGAGTGGTGGATATTGATCGCCCGCCCGGAAAACTCCTCGCAGAACCAGCCCGGCAGGATCTGCATGAAACGCGCGAGCACGACGAGCTCGACGTCCAGCGCTCGGATCCGCTCTGCGAGCCGCACGAACGCCGCTTCCTTGTCGGCTGAAAAATCCATCCGCTCGAAGGGCAACGCTTCCCGCTCGACCAGCGGCCGGCAGGTCTCGTGGTTCGAGAAAACCCCGCAGAGAGAAATGTTCAGCTCGCCGGATCTCCAGCGCCAGAGCAGATCCGCCAGGCAATGATCCTGCTTGCTCACAAGGATCGCCGTCCGGATCGCCCGCCGCGCGGGACGCAGAGTCCATTGCGCGCCCATCGGGCCGGCCACCCGCGACAGCTCATCGCCGAACGCGTCCGGCGCCTCCGCGGCGCGGCCACCATCAAATGCCAGCCGCGCAAAAAACCATTTCGAAACCGGATCGGTATATTGGCTGACATCCAACAGGTTCCCCCCGGAGGCCGCGATGAATCCGGTGATCCGCGCCAGAAGACCGACGGCATCCGGACAATGAAGCTTGAGAATCGTGACGCTCACAGCCCGACTATCAAAATCACCGGCCGCGATTTGTCACGCTCCTTCTGACAGCTCCTTCTGAGAGCGGCGAAATGGATTGCTGATCCCCTCGCGGGCAGATAATTATTGCTTCTTCATGCATCCGACTCCGCTGCAAAGTAAGATTTTGTGGGCCGCGATCACGGCGGTTTCCGCCTATGCGATCGGGTATGTTTTGTTCCAGTTCGGGAGCCTGGTGGTCGGGGCGCTCTCGTTTCTCCAGCCGGTGCTGATCCCGGTGGCGGTCGCCGCGATCCTGGCGTTCCTGCTGGATCCGGTCGTGCAGTGGCTGATGCGGTGCAGGATCTCCCGGATATTGAGCATCGTGATCGTCTATCTCGCGGTGACGGCGGTCTTTGCGGGGATCCTGATCTGGATTCTTCCGGCCGCCTGCCGGCAGGGATCGGAATTCGTCAAGGACTTCCCCTCCTACTCGCAGAAGGCCCAGAGCCTGCTCGTCACGACGATGGATCGCGTTCACAAGCTCGCCGACAACCCGCTTTTCAAGGGCCTGGACAGCTCGGGCGAGAGCCAGAGCCAGTTCTCCGCCTTCGTCTCCCAGAGGGTCAGCGAGGCCGGCATCTGGCTGCAGAAAAAGATCCCCGACCTCACCGTCGAATCCGGGAAATTCCTCCAGCGCAGCCTGAGCGGGTTTCTCGGCGTCTTCGGAATCCTGCTGAGCATGATCCTGGTGCCGATCTTCCTTTTCTTTTTTCTGAAGGACAGCCCGTCGATCGCCAACAACTGGAGCCAGTATCTTCCGCTGCGCGCCTCTCCGCTGAAGAATGAGATCGTCTCGCTCGTGAGCGAGATCAACTCGTATCTGGTGAGCTTCTTCCGCGGCCAGCTCCTCGTGAGCGTGATCGACGGCGCGATGATCGCGAGCGCCTTGCTCGTCATGGGTCTCGACTTTGCGGTGCTCATCGGCCTGATGGTCGGGTTCCTCGGGTTGATCCCGTATCTCGGCATGATGATCACATGGGTTCCGGCTGTCATCATCGCCGCGGCGCAGTTCGGCGACTGGGCGCACCCGTTCTGGGTCACCGTCATTTTTATCGTGGCCAACAACATTGACGGCATGTTCATCGCGCCGAAGATCGTTGGCGAATCGGTCGGGCTCCACCCGCTGACCGTGATCATTTCTGTGCTGGCATGGAGCCTGATTCTGGGCGGGCTTCTGGGTGCCCTGCTCGCCGTGCCGCTCACGGCCACGCTGAAAGTCCTCCTCAAGCGCTACTTCTGGGACCGCCCGCCCGCGTCCGCGTCGCCCTGATTTTCCGTCGCCCGTCCGGCGATGGCGACCAATGCGGCGACGGTCAGGCCGAGGAGCACCGCCAGCCGCGTAGATTCCGCCGAGGGGCTCGTCGCCTCCGCGCAGGAAAACTTCGAGGCTGTGCGCGCCGCCTACGCATTCGGGCTCGCAACCGTCTCGGAATTTTTCGATGCCGCCGGTCAGCTTGCCCTCTCGCAATCCTCCCGTGCCACTACGGTCGCCGAGTACTCGACGAGCCGCGCCGCGCTCGCCTTCGCAACCGGCCTTCCACCGGTCGCAGAAAAAGCGAAGACCCGCCATTGAAATGCGGGCGATTTGTGTTTAGGATCCCTTCCCCAATGAGTTTTGTTGAAAAAGTCAGACTGGCCGGCGTGGTGGGCGCGGGCGGCGGCGGGTTCCCCGCGCATGTGAAGCTTGCCGGCAAGGCAGATACCGTCATCGCCAACGGCGCGGAGTGCGAGCCGTTGCTGCACAAGGACTCCGCCGTCATGCAACACCTGGCCGCCGAGGTCGTCGAAGGGGTGCGGCTCGTCATGGAGTCCGTCGGCGCGAAGGACGGCGTGGTTGGCATCAAGGCGAAAAAAAAGGAAGCCGTCGCGGCGATCCAGTCGGCCTGCCAGGGCACGCCGGTGCGCGTCCATCTGCTGGGAGACTACTATCCGGCAGGCGACGAATACGAACTCGTTCACGCGGTCACCGGCCGCCTCATCCCTCCGCAGGGGATCCCGCTCCAGGTTGGCGTTGTCGTGAGCAACGTCGAGACGCTGGCCAATATCACGGCCGCCGCGAACGGCGTGCCGGTCACGCGGAAGACGATCACGCTGGCGGGCGCGGTGAAGAACCCGCTGACGATCACGGTACCGGTGGGCACGACGTTCCGCGAGGTGATCGAGGCGGCGGGCGGGTTCTCCACCGATGATCCCGTGCTTTTTGTGGGCGGCCTGATGATGGGCCAGCTCACCGACGACCTCGACACGCCGGTCGTCAAGACCAGCACCGGCGCGGTCATCCTGCCGCGCGACCATCACCTCGCCGAACGCAGGCTCAAACCCGCACAGGCACAAGCGCGGATCGGCAAGTCGGCCTGCGACCAGTGCCGGTTCTGCACCGAGCTTTGCCCGCGCTACCTGCTCGGCTACGCGGTCGAACCCCACCAGGTCATGCGCAGCCTCTCCTTCACCGCGACCGGCAAAAGCTACTGGAACCAGATGGCGGCCAACTGCTGCGCGTGCGGCCTCTGCACGCTCTACTCGTGTCCGGAGGAGCTTTACCCGAAGGAGGCATGCGATGCGTCGAAGGGAGAAATGCGCGCGGAGGGCATCAAATGGACCGGCCCCGCGCCGACGGATGCCCACGCGATGCACGACGGGCGCAAGGTGCCGATCAAAATGCTGATGCAGCGCCTGCACGTCGGGCAATACGACTCGCCCGCGCCGCTGAGCAATATCGAACTCAAGCCGCGCCAGCTCATTCTCCCGCTCAAACAGTCGGCCGGCGTCCCGAACAACCCGCTCGTGAAAACGGGGGAATCCGTCCGCGCCGGACAGCCGCTCGGTGCGATCCCGGCCGACGCGCTCGGCGCGCCGATCCACGCGCCGTTCGACGGCACCGTGGCCGACGTGACCGGCGACCGCATTATTTTGACAAGGAAATCATGAACGAAAAATCCATTGGTATCATCGAACTCTCGAGCGTCGCGGCCGGCTTTGCCGTGGCCGACGCCATGCTCAAATCCGCCAGCGTCCGGATCGTGCTCTCGCGCAGCATCTGCTCCGGCAAATACATGGTGGTGATCTGCGGCGCGGTGGACGCGGTGCAAAGCGCGGTCGCGGCGGGCACCGCCGCCGCCAACGGCTGCCTCATCGACCAGTTCGTCTTCCCGAACCTGCACCCCGACGTCATCGCCGCCATGGGCCGCTCGCAGGTGCCGGAGCCGGGCGGCGCGCTCGGCATCCTCGAATCCTTCAACGTCAGCACGATGCTCGAAGGCGCCGACGCGGCGGTCAAAGCCGGCCACGTTCGGCTGCTGGATCTCCGCCTCGCGATGGCTCTTGGCGGCAAGGCGTTCTGCACGATGTCCGGCGAGGTCGCCGCCGTGCAAGCAGCCGTGGAGGCCGGTCGGCAGGTCATCGCCGGCCACGGCATGCTCGTCAACGCGGTCGTCATCCCCCGCCCGCACCCCGACGCCTATCGCGAAGTGGTGTGAGCGAGTTGCCCCCTGGCTGATCAGGGAACTCCGATGAACGACACAAGCGAAACGCTGGCCATCGAGGGGACAAGCCGGGCGCTCGCTGCCGGACAGGTGGTGTTCCAGCGATTCCGGCTGGAACGCGTTCTCGGGCGCGGCGGGATGGGAGTCGTCTGGCTGGCGCATGACGAAAAACTCGAGGAGGCCGCCGCATTGAAATTTCTGCCGGAAACCGTCCGCCTCGACAGCACGGCGGTCGATGAGCTCAAGCGCGAGACGCGCAAGAGCCGGCAGCTCACCCACCCGAACATCGTGCGCATCCACGATTTTGTCGAGGATGCCACGGGCGCGGCGATCGTCATGGAATATATCAACGGGCACACGCTGGCGGAAAAGCGCCTGGAGAAGCCGTTCCGCGCGTTCGAGCCCGAAGAGATCCGCGATTGGATGCTCCAGGTCTGCGAGGCGCTGGAATACGCGCACCGCGAGGCGAAGATCGTCCACCGCGATTTGAAGCCGGCGAACATCATGGTGTCCGCCACCGGCCGCGTGAAGATCACGGACTTCGGGATTGCGCGTTCGATCAGCGATTCGATCAGCCGGATGAGCGCGTTCCAGCCGCGTTCGGGCAGCGGCTCTCCGCCGTTCATGAGCCCGCAGCAGGCGAACGGCGAACCCGCGACTCCGCTGGATGATATCTACGGGCTGGGCTCGACGATCTACGACCTCCTCACGGGGAAGCCGCCGTTCTACACGGGCGATATCTTCCGGCAAATCGAGACGCGCACCGCGCCGTCGGTGACTGAACGCCGCAGGGAGCTGCAGCTTTCGATGGCTTCCGTGCCTCAGGAATGGGAATCACTTGTGGCGGATTGCCTGGCAAAAGACACGGCGTCGCGGCCCCAGTCCGCGGCGGAGGTGATCGTGCGGTTGCGCGAGCGTGGAAAAAAGCCGGGCAGTCCGGCGGGCGGAGCGACGGGCGCTCACAGTGGGGCACCGAAGCGGGCGATCTGGATCGGCGCGGGCGTTGTTGTGGTTGGGGCGATCCTTGTGCTCTTTGCCATGCAGCTGTTCCTCCTTCGCTCAATAAAGACCGGCCCAGAAACAACGGGCGTTCGGCCGCCCGAGCCTGCGCTCGCAAGCAGCTTGCCAATACCCAAGGAAAGCGCGGAGGTCAGCCCGGGGGGCGTCGCGCCCGTGCGGGCACCGGTTTTTCCTGCGAGCCCCAGTCTCCAAACCGGCGAGACGCCCGTCCCCCCTGGTGTTGCAATTTCCGGAGAGCCGGCCAAGGAAGCCGCGCCAGCCGGAAAAAGTGATGAAAATGCCATCGCGTGGACGAAGCTCGGAAAGATGCACGCGGAGGGCGACGGGGTTCCGAAAAACGACGCCGAGGCGGCGAAATATTTTCGCATGGCGGCCGACCAGGGGAACGCCGAGGCACAGGCGAAACTCGGCGAGCTGTATGCCGATGGGAACGGAGTCGAAAAAAGCGACGCCGAGGCGGCGAAGTGGTTCCGCCTGTCAGCCGATCAGGGAAACGCCCTCGGGGAAGGCAACCTCGGCGCGCTTTATGCCAACGGCCAAGGGGTTGAAAAAAACGATGGCGAGGCGGTCAGGCTCCTGCGCCTTGCCGCCGACAAGGGGAATGCCGAGGCGCTGATGAACCTCGGCGTGCTCAGCCTGAGCGGAAGGGAAGGGAACGGGAACGATGCGGTCAAATGGTTCCGCATGGCAGCCGAACTCGGAAACGCCCGGGCCCAATTCAAACTCGGCAGAATGTTTTCCGAAGGTTCCGGAACAGAAAAAAACTATGCCGAGGCCGCGAAATATTTCCGCATGGCGGCCGACCAGGGGAACCCGGATGCGCAGAGCCACCTCGGCGCGATGTATCTGTCCGGGCTCGGGATGCCTGCCAGCGATGCCAAGGCGCTCAAGCTTTTCGAGTCAGCCGCCGATCAGGGGAATGCGGACGCGCAATTTTCCCTCGGGCTCATGTATGCCAACGGCCGCGGGGTTGCAAAAAGTTCCTCCGAGGCGGCGAAGTGGTATCGGCTGGCCGCCGCCCAGGGAAACGTCCGGGCGCAAAAAAAGTTGAAAGAACTCGACGTGCCCGACGAGGCGGATCCCCCGCGCTGAGCCGGGGCCCCCGGAACATCGCCCCGCCGAAGCCACTTGGGGTTCATGCCATCTCCTCGCAGATCAGGGGGTCTTCCGCTTTGTCGGCTGGCGGCCCGGCTTGGCTTTTGTCGCGGGCTTCTTGGCGGGTTTTCCCGGCCAAATCGATTCCGCAAAGTTCTTCACGTTGACGCAAAAGCCGCAGACAGCATCGCGGACGGAGGAAAAAAAACCCGGCAGGCCACCGGGCTTGGCGGCCTGAGCCTTCGGCTTTTTGTGCCGGGTCGTCCCGCTGGCACTCTTGCGGCCGGGCGCCTTCGCTTCTGCAACATCAAAAACCGACGTGCCCGGGTTTGTTCCGGCAGACGGCGTTTCGACGACATCAACGGCCCGCACGCTCCCGCACGTTCCGAAAAGCGCCGCCAGCACCACCGCAAGAAAAAAGAGCCGGGCCGGATCCATCATGTCGATGAAAACGTCTTTGCTTTTCAGCGGGCGGACAAGGAGAAAATTCCGGAGAAAGCTTCAGCCCATGCGTCCTACTTGAAGCCGAAGAGGCGGACCGGTTGATTTTTCCCTTTGAGCAGGTGCTCGCCGAGATCGTCGAAGGACGCCCGCGAATTTTCCGGCAGGAAAGAATGGAACTCCGCGGAGGCGGCGAGCCGCTGCCCGAGCGGTTTCATGATGCTTTCGATGCGGAAGACGGTGTTGACGGAATCGCCGATGATCGTGGCGTCCCGCTGGGCGACGAGGCCGATGTTCCCGCAGCTGACCGGGCCGTGGTGGAGAGCCACCGCGATTTGAAACGGTTTCTCCGGATGATCCGGCCAGCGGTGCGAGGTGGCTTTTTCGAGAAGGCCCTCGCCGGTCGAAAAGGCTTTCCGCACCTCGCCTCCGGGCTCGCCGCCCTGAATCCAATACGCGAGGATCGCGTCGCCGATGAACTTGTCGATCGTGCCGCCGCTTTCCTGGACGAGGTTTCCCGCCATGCGAAACCACTCGCCGAGCGTGCGCGCGAGGAGGTCGTCCGGCAGAACCTCCGCCATGGTCGAAAACCCCCGGATATCACAGACCATGATGGCGGCCGTCGCAGAGGCGTTATCGGCATCCGTGCCCGCCGCCAGGGTCATGTCATACCCGGAGTCCGGCGCGGCACCCTCCACCTGCTCGAAGACGATCTCATTGCCGCTGATGCGGATGACGGCCCCGTGTTCGAGGACGACCGGAGTGATGACCCGGCGGCCGTTGACGAACGTTCCGTTGCGGCTGCCGAGATCCATGATCTGGTATTGCCAGGCATTGTGGCAGCGGATGATCGCATGCTGGCGGGAGACATGCGGGCTCATGTGCAGGCTCACCGTATTGTCCCGCCCGCGCCCGATCGTGGCCGTGTTCCCCACCTCGACCTCGAAGGCCTCCCCTTCGGAGGGCAGGATCTTGAGTTTCGCTTGCATGGGGAGGAAGCCTAACCGCCTCCGGGCCGCAGATCAAGAATCACACCTCACTTGACAAACCCCGCGGCATCAAGATTCGCTGGAATAACTCGTAGGGCGTGACAGGGCGTCCGCCGGAGATTACGAATGGACCCATTCGCCGCTGGATGAACCTCTCCTCACATCAAGCCTGGGTCGTCACCGCCGACATGGGATACGGCCACCAGCGGGCGGCCTATCCGTTCCGGGACATCGCCCGGGAGCGGATCATCACCGCCAACAGCGACACGGTGGTGGGGGCAGAAGAGAAAAAAATGTGGAGGCAGTTTCAGGGATTCTATGAGACGGTATCACGGCTCGGCCGCATTCCTCTTGCCGGCCCGTGGCTCTGGAAGGCCTACGATTACTTCCAAAGCATCTCGCCGTTTTATCCGTTCCGGGATCTCTCGAAGCCGACGTTCGGCTCGCTGCGCCTGCACCGCATGCTCCACAGGGGATTCGCCAGGAGCGTGCCCGCCTATGCCTCCAGGGAAAACCTTCCGTTTCTCACCACCTTCTTCGCCGTGGCCCTCGCCGCCGACCACTTCGGCCTGCCGGATGTTTCCTGCGTGGTCACGGACTCCGACATCAACCGGATCTGGGTTGCCGACAAACCGAAAAAAAGCGGGGTCGTCTATTTCGCCCCCACCCCGCGGGCCGAGAAGCGCCTGCTTCTCTACGGCGTGCCCCGGGAACGGGTTTTTTTCACGGGTTTCCCCCTGCCCGATGAAAACGTGTCCCCGGTGCGCGATGACCTCGCCCGCCGGATCGCCGTGCTCGACCCCCGGGGAGTCTTCCGCGCAAAATACCGCCAGCTCGTGGCGGGCGAACTCGGGCCGATCCCCGCCGCAGACCGCCCGCTGACAATTGTTTTCGCCGTGGGGGGCGCCGGCGCGCAGGCGGAGATCGCGCGGGGGCTTCTGCTGAGCCTCCGCCCGGCCCTCGAAGGCGGCCGCGTCCGCATCCATCTCGTCGCCGGAACCCGTCTCGAGGTGAACTGCTTTTTTCTCGAAACCATCCGCGACACCGGCCTGGCCGAGGAGTTGGGAAAATCCGTTTTCGTACTCGCCTCGCTCAGCAAGACCGACTACTTCGCCAAGTTCAACCAGGTGATCCGCGAGGCCGATGTCCTGTGGACGAAGCCCAGCGAACTGAGCTTCTTCTGCGCGCTCGGGCTGCCGGTGGTGATGACCCCGCCGATCGGCTCCCACGAGGCGTGCAACAGCGACTGGCTCATCAAAAACGGGGCGGGCCTGGCCCAGGAGGATCCGGCGGCGGTGGCTGACTGGATCTTCGACTGGCAAGATCGCGGACTCCTCGCGCTGTCGGCGTTCAACGGGTTTTATCACGCCCCGCGACACGGCACGGAAAACATCAAGGCGCTTCTCTTCGCAAAAGACCGCACGCTCGTAAAAATGCGAATGTAAGCTCCCGGAACTATTCGCTTTTCAGCGCACAGGAGACGCGGGATCAGGCGGCCGCCGACTCGACGTTCACCCGTCGCCCGGCGCGGTCGAACTTCACGTTCCCCGCCACAAGCGCAAAAATCGTGTAGTCCCGGCCGAGGCCGACGTTCCGGCCCGGATGGAACTTCGTCCCGCGCTGGCGCAGGATGATGTTGCCGGGGATCACCGACTCGCCGCCAAATTTTTTGACGCCGAGCCGCTTGCTTTGGCTGTCGCGGCCGTTCTTGACGCTTCCCTGTCCTTTTTTATGAGCCATGACGAGTTATTTGGTGGAGATGGATTCGATTTTGAGTTTGGTGAGCTGCCGGCGGTGTCCGACCGTCCGGTGGTAGCCTTTGCGGCGGCGGAATTTGAAGGCGATCACCTTGTCGTCCTTAAACTGATCGACCACCTCAGCCGTGACTTTCGCGCCAGCCACGAACGGCTCGCCGATCGTGACGCCCGCGCCATCCGCGACAAGAAGAACCTCCGAGAGCTCGGTCTTCGCGCCAGCTTCGACGTCCAGCTTTTCCACTTCAATTTCATCGCCCTCGGCGACGCGGTATTGTTTCCCGCCTGTTTGAATCACTGCGTATGCCATAAATTTCCGTTTCGGTTAGAACAGATGACCGTGCCAGAAAATATTTCCCGCCGCAAGGGAAAATTTCCCGCTTGCCAAACTTTTCTCTGCCGATAAGTTTGCAGCCTCAATTGCTCGGGTGGTGAAATGGCAGACACGTACGTTTGAGGGGCGTATGCCGTAAGGCATGGGGGTTCAAGTCCCCCCCCGAGCACTTCCCTAATAATCATCAACTTACGGGCGCGGAAACGCAAAACGGGAACACGTGCGCCACCGTTCGCCCATCGTTACCAGCCACCGAAGACAATTCCCGCTTGAGGGATTTCGTTGCTCCGCCACGGCCCAGCAAAGCACCGCACATACTCGCAAAGCCGCTATTGCAAAAAAAAATCCGTCCCTGGAACCGATGCCGATACAACACCCCGACCGCATTTTTTTTGATCCCCTCCCTCTTGGGGTTTCCTCAAGCGGAATCAGATTCCCACGATCCGCCGTCAAAAATTCCCGGTCAGTTCCTCAATCGTGACATCCGCTTGCGAGAGGATGCTTGCCAGCGTCCGCACGTTGACCGCGCCATGATTCGGCACCGTCACGCGGACAGGGCCGTTCACAAGTCGGATATGGCTTCCCCGCTGCCGGTCAACTGTGAAGCCCCTCCGCTGCAATGCCCGAACGATCTCCGGGCCGCTCAGGTCACGGGGCAGCTTCACGCGAAGGCAAGGGCCGGATCTTCCGTGAAGTGAAGCCGCACACGGGCGGGAACCTCGCCTTCGTCAAAATGGCACAGCACCGCATCCCGGATCATCGCTTGCAATGAAGCCAGGTCTTTCCCTTGCGTGGAAATCCCGCCGCCGCACGGATCATCCCATGAAGCCGAAAAGCTCCCCGCCTCATCTTCCGTCACGGTAAAAACAATCTCCTTCATCACCCATTAACTTCGCAGACAAGCAGGCAATCCGCAAGCCGGAACCGACAGCACTGATCCGCGCGTAAGCGCAATCCATGGAGGGATGTCGCCCCCGGCATCCTCTCTGCCACAGCAAGGGCACCGAGGGCGACGCCCCTCCCTTTCATATATCGTTTCTCCGATTCGCTCCGGTTGCCCACCCTAGGCCAAACATTCGTCTTACCCACTTCGCGAAGCGCAAGCGCGCTGGTTTTGTCGAGCCGCACTCCCTGCGTCCCGCGTTCTTACGCGCTGTTTTGGGGACAGCCGGAACCGGCGGAATGCTTGGGGCGATTGCTTGGAAAAAGGCTTCCGTTGCCGCAAAGCGGTATTTTACGCCCGGCACGGCGGAGCTTTCGTCATCGCCGTTTCCATGTCCACAAGCCGCCCGGCCTCGGCATCCTCGATCCCGCGCCACACATCATCCGGGATGTCAGGATTTTCAATCCGGCGGATCATCCGTTCAATCATGCGCCCGCTTTGCGGGTAGATGGCACGCAGGGCCGCGCCGATCACATTCCCGCGCTCCGGGTCAGGAACCGTCCGCAATTCCTTTGCCAACATGGTTGCCGTCATGCCTGACAATGTCGCAGAGATTCCCCGATGCCGCAAGACGGAAGAGGGAACCCAAAAATGGTTCATCCGCAAAAAGTGCGCTTATTCTGCTTTTGACCTTCAGAAGGGATGAAACAATGGTCAAGCCGCCTGCGGCGGGTGTGGAGTCGTATTCTTTGAACCACTGATGAAAGAAATCTTTCTGCCGCCAATGGGCGGCAGAGGAGGCGGGAACCGGCTGCGCCGGTTCGGGCGGTCCTGCGGGCAGCATCGATTCTCCAAGCGGGCTTGGGAGATCGCATCTGGCCGCATGACCAAGATCACAAGGTGATCTCCGCCTCCCCTTCTCAAAATCCCAAGCCCGCGCAGCGAGCATCTGTCGGGTCCATTGCCCAGGCATCCATTTCCCCTATTAGTGGTTAAAACTCCGTTTAAAATCCCGCCGCAGGCGGCTCGCTTTATTGTCTATCCTTGCCCTATGCACATCATTTGCGGATGAACCTATTTTCTGACAACCAGACGAAGGAAGCGGTGGGGGCCATCGAGAGCAATTGATGCCGTTTGAAATTGGTTGGAGTCGGGAGCGGAAAGAACAACACCGATTGGAGTCCAGTTTTTCAGATCGGTGCTTGTTTCCACTGTGTAAGCAATGCCAGTGCTTCCAGCATAGAATGAGATTTGCAGTTGATTCCCGGCAACTTCTGCAACCGGCATTGATCGGCCTTGATTCTGAGTTGGATCTAGATTGAGCGCATACGCCATCAAGAGCGGCACCCCGTCATTGTTTGGAATACTTAGGAGGTTTTCATTGTAAGCGAATCCCTTAGAAAGAAGCCAAGGGGCAATCGGTGAATAAGCGCCCATGTTGACCGATGGGTAGCCATTCCAAGTCGGCGAGGTGAATCCAGTTGCGTTATTGAAGTAATACACAGTGAACCCGGTGGCACAGTAACGAAAAACGTAGGTTCCGATTGTTGGGGCATTTCCAGAAAACTGTGCAGTTTTAAGCCTGCCGCAAGCGGAAAACGCAGAGCCTGCTATGAAGGTGACGCTGGAAGGAATCGTCACGCTCGTCAGGCCGCTGCAACCGGCGAACGCATAGTTTCCGATACTCGTGACACTGGAGGGAATCGTCACGCTCGTCAGACCGCTGTAATTGGCGAACGCGTAGTTTCCAATGCTCGTGACGCTGGAGGGAATGGTGTATGCTCCAGCTTTTGCCGCTAGATATTGAATGAGAGTGGTTTTTAGTTTATTAAAAAGAACCCCGTCAGCACTGCTGTAATTCTGGTTTGCAGAATCGACATTAAAAGCTGTCACTTTACTGCATTGCACGAATGCTGCTTCTCCGATGTTGGTGACGCTATATGGAATCGTCACGCTCGTCAGGCCGCTGCAACCGGCAAACGCATAGTTTCCGATACTCGTGACACTGGAGGGAATCGTCACGCTCGTCAGACCGCTGTAATTGGCGAACGCGTAGTTTCCAATGCTCGTGACGCTGGAGGGAATGGTGTATGCTTCAGCTTTTGCCGCAGGATATTGAATGAGAGTGGTTTTTATTTTATTAAAAAGAACCCCGTCAGCACTGCTGTAATTCTGATTTGCAGAATCGACATTAAAAGCTGTCACTTCACTGCATTCCCCGAATGCGGCTTCTCCGATGTTGGTGACGCTATATGGAATCGTCACGCTCGTCAGGCCGCTGTAACCGAACGCATATTTTCCAATCATGGTGACGCTGGAGGGAATCGTCACGCTTGTCATCGCTCTGCAACCGGCGAACGCACCGTATCCGATTCCTGTGACGCCTTCGGAAATCGTCACGCTCGTCATCACACAATTTTGGAACGCATAGTCTGCGATGCCGGTGACGGTGTGCCCATTGATTGTCGAGGGAATGTTTAAGACGCCAGCGGGCATCGTGAAATATCCGTCCTTGAGATATCCGGTGATGATAACCGATGATCCCAAGTCGGCATATGTGAGGGGTATTGCTCCCTGACCGCTCGCTGAGATCGTTCCTGTCCCCGATGTGGAATCCGAATTCACAGAGATAGTCCCATTGTATTGCTGCACAGCGGTCGGGCTAAATGACACTGTTACATCCCGCGAACTGTTTGCGGCTATCGTCCCACTTGTCCAATTTCCGCTGAATCCAACTGGATAGCTTATATCGGTGATCGTTAGCTCCGTATTGCCGGTATTGCTAATCTTCATCGTCGAGGTTATTTGAGAATACATCATCGCGCTGCCAAACGTCAGGTTGCCGCTCAACACGATGACGCGGGTGGGCACGGGGGCTCCATCTCCGGAAATGGCCGCTGTGTTTGTGCCGCCGGTCATGTCGGAGGCCACCGTTACCGCTCCGCTATATGACTGCTCTACAGTCGGGTTAAATGACACTGTTATGTCCTGCGAACTGTTTGCCGAAATCGTCCCACTTGTCC